>JAISNX010000091.1 GCA_031276015.1 Azoarcus sp. | reverse complement strand
GCGCGCAATTCTTCCGCCAAAGTCTTGCCATCTATCAAACGCGCGCTCATTGGATGCTCCCGGAAAAAGCAAAGGGTTCTAACGAAAGCGGAAGATTTTAGCAGTCCGCGCCTGTCAGGTAATCACGAAACGATCCGGGCATTTCAGCCCGACGCCGGTCACTTTGCCTTCGCCGTCCACGCTGCGCACGGTCAGCTCGAACAGGCCGATAGCGACGCGGTCGCCGACGACGACCCGGCGTCCGATGCGTTTGCGCAGCAGTTCGCCGAGCGACAGGGGTTTTTCTTCTTCCGCGAGCATGAAGCCGTAGGCCGATGCCAGTTCGCCTGCGGCGCAGGACGGGTCGACCGTGAATTCGCCGAAGAAACCGGCGTGGGCGCTCAGTTCGGTGTCGGTGCCGCCGCGCGCGAACAGTTTGGCGAGTTGTTCGGCGTGTTCCTCGCCCGCGACGAACCAGACCAGATCGCCCAAGGCGAGGCGGGTGTCGATACGCAAGGGCTGCACCTCGCCGCCGCGCACGAGCGAGACGCAGCGCACGGACAGCCCGCCGCATTCGGCGGCAACGTCGTCGGGGTGGCGGTTTTCGGCAGCGGAGCCGCTTTCGACGCGGAATTCGAGCAGGTCGAGCGTGGCGCGGTCGTCGACCCAGACTTCGCGCCGGTCGACGGGTTCGTCCCGTGGCGGCACCGAGACTTTCAGCCACTGCGCCGCCATGGGCACGGTGGCCCCCTGCACGATGAGCGAGAGCAGCACGACCACGAAGGTGATGTTGAAAAGCAGGATCGACTCCGGCACGCCATTGACCACCGGCACGATGGCCAGCACGATGGGCACAGCCCCGCGCAGCCCCACCCATGACATGTAGGCGACTTCGCGCCCCGGAAAGCGGAAGGGCAGCAGCCCCGTCATGACGGCGAACGGGCGGGCGACCAGCATCAGGAACACCGCCATGGCAATGGCACCGGAGGCGTGGTCGAGCAGTTGCATGGGCTTCACCAGCAGGCCGAGCACGAGGAACATGCAGGCTTGCGCGAGCCAGGCCAGGCCGTCCATGACCCGCAGCACATGTTCGGTGGCGTGGCAGCGTCGGTTGCCGACGATCACGCCCGCGACATAGACGGCGAGAAAGCCGCTGCCGCCCAGCAGATTGGTGGCGGCGAAGATCATCAGCCCGCCGGAGACGATGAGCAGCGCGTAAAGCCCTTCGGCCAGTTGCAGGCGCAGGAGCATGCGCGCCAGCACGATGCCGCCGACAAAGCCGAATCCGCCGCCGAGCGCCATTTGCGCGGCCAGCATGCGCGCGAAGTTGAGCCACCCGGACGGCCCGTCGTTGGTCAGCATGCCGACCAGCACGGTCACGAGCAGGATCGCCATGGGGTCGTTCGCGCCGGATTCGATTTCGAGCGTCGATTGCACCCGTTCGTTGAGCCGCACGCCGCCGTTGCGCAGCAGGGTGAACACCGCCGCCGCGTCGGTCGAGCCGACGATGGCGGCAAGCAGCATGCCCATGCGCCAATCCACCCCGAACAGCCAGATCACGAAGATGCCGAGCACCGCCGTGGTGCCGATCACGCCCCAGGTCGCCAGCACGGCCGCGGGCCACAGGGCCACCCGCAGGCTGGACATGCGCGTGCGCAGGCCGCCGTCGAGCAGGATCACCGCCAGCGCCAGGCTGCTGACCAGCGAGGCGGTGTTGAAATCGTCGAAGCGGACGCCGCCCGGCCCGTCCTCCCCGGCGATCATCCCCACCGTCAGGAACAGCAGCAGCAAGGGCATCCCGAGCCGCGCCGACAGGGTGCTCGCCACCACGCTGATGAAAAGCAGCAGGCCCGCTCCCAGGAAAAATGCGTTGCCGCCGTCCATCAGCGCCCCGCGTCCGCTTCGACGGAGACGATCCGCCGGACGAGGCTGGCGAGCGATTGCGCGCCCATTTTCTCCATGACTCGCGCGCGATGGACTTCCACGGTCTTGATGCTGATGCCGAGCACGTCGGCGATCTGCTTGTTGAGTTTGCCCGCGATGATGAGGTCGAGCACTTCGTGCTCGCGCGTGGTGAGTTGCGCCAGCCGCCGCGCGGTGTCGGCCTTGCCGCGCCGCCGCGCGCGCGCCTCGCGCTCCTGCGCGAGGCAGTCATCGACGAGCCGGAGCATATCCTCGGCGGCGAAAGGCTTTTCGATGAAATCCGCCGCGCCTTTCTTGAGCGCCGCCACCGCCATGGGTACATCGCCGTGGCCGGTAATGAAAATCACCGGCAGCGTTGAACGGCGGCGGCAAAGCTCCTCGAACAATTCCAGGCCGCTCATGCCCGGCATGCGCACATCGAGCACGAGGCAGCCCGCCAGCGCCTCGTTCCAAGCCGCGAGGAAATCTTCGGCACGGGAAAAGGCACCGACCTTGTGCTTGTGCGACTCCAGCAGCCAGACCAGGGAATCGCGTTGCGCGTCATCGTCGTCGACGACAAAAACCTGTTGTTCGATCAGTGCCTCATTCACGGACGGCTTCCTCCACGGGCAGGGTAAAGGTAAATATGGTACCGCCTTCCGGATTGGATTCGACGGCGAGCCGCCCATCGTGGAGTTCGACGACAGAGCGGCAGATCGCCAGGCCCATCCCCATGCCATCGTCCTTCGTCGTGAAAAAGGGCTGGAACAGGCACTCGCGGTTTTCCTCGCTGATGCCATGACCACGGTCGATGACCGCGATCTCGACCAGGCGTTCGTCGCGCGCCCACGCCCGCACGGTGAGCGTGCATTCCTCGCCGGAAGCATCCTTCATCGCATCGAACCCGTTCCTCACGAGATTGAGGACGACCTGCTCGATCATGATCCGGTCGGCACGGACATCGGGCAGGCCGGGCGCGATGTCCACCACCAGGCGCATGTTCCGGCGGCGGGCGTCGATTTCCGCGAAGGCGAGCGCCTCGTCGAGAATCGCCGCCACCGGCACCGCCGTGCGGCGCGGCTCGCTCTTTTTCACGAACTCGCGGATGCGGCGGATGATCTTGCCCGCGCGTTCGGCCTGCGCGGCGGCCTTTTGTATCGCGGGCAACAATTCCCGCGCATCCGCCCCCGCCTGCATGCGCGCCGCGCAGCCATTGCAATAATTGACGATGGCCGACAACGGCTGATTGATCTCGTGCGCCAGCATCGACGCCATTTCGCCCATGGTGATGAGCCGCGCGGTGCGGGAAATGCGCTCCTCCTGCCGCCGGGCGGTTTCGGCGGTCTCCTTGCGGTCGGTGATGTCGGTGGCGATGCCGAGCCGGACGACGCGCCCGTCCACCCAACGCATCGCCTGCTCGCGCACGTGATACCAGCGCCCGGTGCGCGGCTGCGGCAACTCGCCGTCGAACAGCTCGCAGGGCACATCATCGACACCGAGTCCGCGCGGATCGACCCG
This sequence comes from Azoarcus sp., assembly GCA_031276015.1. Taxonomy (GTDB): domain Bacteria; phylum Pseudomonadota; class Gammaproteobacteria; order Burkholderiales; family Rhodocyclaceae; genus WRNU01. Next base: position 15,179 of record JAISNX010000091.1, on the reverse strand, counting down.
GTAATCGCCGCGCTCGGGCAAAGGCACCACCAGCCCGTGCAAAACCAGCCCCACCGTATCGGCCCCGTGCAGGGCACGGAAAGAGCGATTGGCAAAAAGGATTTCGCCGTTGCGCGCATCGGCGGCGTATACAGCGGCTTCCAGCCCGTCGAGCACGGCCTCCAGGCGCTCCCGCGCGTCATTGCCCGCCTTTGCGTCGTCCATATGTCTCCCGCGAAATCCATTACATACCGGATTCTCTCATTCGGCCCTTCTTCACGAAGAACCGCCAAAACCGCCAGTTTAATGTGGATGCGTCCCGGATTTTGCGCGACTTGGGCTAGAATACGCCGCAAAAGCCTCCGCGCCCATTCGCCAAAAAGTGTGGCGTGCCGCAAATAAAAAAATGCCGCTAACTTTTTGACAGCGAGAATAACGATGTATCTGGATTTGCTCCGCCTGAACGATATTCGCCGCATGCGCGACGAAGCCGATCTTCTCGTGGATGGCCCTGCGGTCGAGGCTGTCATCGACCGCATGGCCGCCGACATCACCGCGCGGCTCTCCGATGCCGATCCCATCGTGTTCACCGTCATGAACGGCGGCCTGATGCTGGCCGGACACCTGTTGCCGCGGCTGGATTTCCCGCTCGAAATCTCGTATCTCCATGCCACCCGGTACGGCAACGCCATCGCTGGCGAGGACATCGAATGGCGTGCCCGCCCGGACGCCAACGTGCAGGGGCGTACCGTACTGGTCGTCGACGACGTGCTCGACATCGGCAACACCCTGATAGCCATCACCGACCACCTGCGCGAGTTGGGCGCGCGAGAAATCCTGACCGCCGTTCTCGTCAACAAACTGCACGAACGCAAGGCCCGCCCCGGCCTGCGCGCTGATTTCACCGGGCTGGAACTCCCCGACCGTTTCCTTTTCGGTTCCGGCATGGACTATCGCGGCTATTGGCGGAATGCTCGCGGCATTTACGCAGTCAAGGATCTATAAAAATGCTGATCACATTCAAGTCCAGGGCCGGAGCCGACGTCATCATGTTCGGCGAGGCGGCCGGGCAACTGCTCGCCGTGCTCGGCAAGGACGCGGGCGACGCCCAGGGCATCGTCACCGTCGAACAACTGCCGGAAGCCATCTCGCGCCTGCAATCCGCCATCGAGGCCGAACATGCACGGCAAAACGCGAAAACCGCCACCGAGCGCGAAGCCGTCGAAGAAGCCGAACGCGAAGCGGGCCGTAGCGGCATGGCTGCTTCCGTCAACCTGGCGCAGCGTGGCTGGCCGCTCCTCGACCTGCTGCGACGCGCGCAAACCGTCGGCGTCCCGGTCGTCTGGGGCGTCTGAGAGCAGCGCGCTTGATTCGCATCGACGCACCCTGCTACCAGGCTTTGACCGCCGACGCCGAAATCGTCGAAAGCGACAGCTACGGCGCAAAAGTGCTGCTGCTTCCCGACAAAAGCTACATCAAACTCTTTCGCCGCAAGCGGCTGTTATCGTCGGCGCTGTGGCGGCCTTATGCGCAACGCTTTGCCGACGCCTGCCGGGCGCTGGCCGAGCGGCGCATTCCCTGTCCCGAAATCATCGCCCTCTACCGCATCCCTGCCATCGAGCGCGACGCCGTGCATTACCATCCATTGGTGGGGCAGACCCTGCGCCAAGTACTGGAACGAGGTCTCGGCGAACCGGACGCCGCGCAACTGCGCCAGCAACTTGGCGCGTTCGTCGCCCGCCTGCACGCCATGGGCATCTATTTTCGTTCTCTGCACCTGGGCAACATCGTCCTGACCCCGCAAAAGGTGTTCGGACTCATCGACCTTGCCGACATGCGCGCCTACCGGCGCGGCCTGGGTCGCATCCTGCGCCAGCGCAATCTCAAGCACATGCTGCGCTACCCGGAAGAAGCCGGATGGCTCGCCGGAAACGGGGAATTCCTTGCCGCCTACCACGCGAATGTGGCGTGAGCATGGGATATGCCGAATAGCGGCAAGCCCCGATCAGATCGGAAATCAGCGCGGTAAGGCGACGCACCGCGTAAACAACAAATCCGCCCCCTGAAAGCGGGACTTGATCCAGCCGACGCAGCATTCAGTTCGCGCCAGCCGGATACGAACCCAGTATCTTGACGAAGCCCGCGCGCTCGGTGAATTCCGCGAGCGCGGCGGCTACCGGTGCGTCGGTGCGATGGCCGAGGATGTCGATGTAGAACACGTATTCCCACATGCCGCCGGGAGCGGGGCGCGATTGCAGGCGCGACATGTCGATGCCGTGCCGGGCAAAGGGTTCGAGCAGCGCGTGGACTGCGCCAGGGCAGTTGGGCGCGGAGCAGACGAGCGAGGTCTTGTCCCGTCCGGAAGGGCCGGCCTCGTGGCGCGCGATGACGAGAAAGCGCGTTGAATTGCTGGAGTTGTCCTCGATGTTCGAGGCCAGTTTGTCGAGTCCGTAAAGCGCCGCCGCCGCTTCGCCCGCGATGGCGCAGGATTCCGGGTCTTCCGAGGCCATGCGCGCGGCTTCGGCGTTGCTTGCCACCGGCACGCGCGGCAGGCTGGCGAGGTTGCGGTTGAGCCATTCGTGGCACTGGGCCAGCGATTGCGCGTGCGAATAGAGCCTTCGCGCCGCGCCGAGGTTTTCCGTGCGCGAAAGCAGGTGGTGATGGATGCGCAGTTGCACTTCGCCGCAGACCTTGAGCGAATGCGCGAGCAGCAGGTCGAGCGTGCTGCCGACCGCGCCTTCGGTGGAGTTTTCGACCGGCACGACGCCGTAGTCGGCATGGTTCGATTCGACGGCGCGAAAGACTTCGTCGATGGAGACTTGCGGCAGCAACAGGGGCGCGGAGCCGAAGTGCCTGCGGCTGGCACTCTCTGAGAAGGTGCCCGCCGGGCCGAGATAGGCGACTTTGAGCGGCAGTTCGAGCGCGAGGCAGGCCGACATGATTTCGCGGAAAATCTGCCGTATCGCGCCCTCCGGCAGGGGGCCGGTGTTGAGGCTGGTGATCCGTTGCAATACTTGCGCTTCGCGCTCCGGGCGGTAGGGGTATCCGGCCTCGCCGTGGCGTGCCTTGATTCTGCCGACTTCCTGCGCGCATCGGGCGCGTCGGCCCAGGAGTTCCAATAGTTGCCGGTCGAGTTCGTCGATTTCCCGGCGTTTGCTCGCCAGTTCTTCTTGCAGCGCCCCGTTCATGAGTCTTTGCCGGAAAAAGTGCTTACTGTGGCATAAACACGGGAACAAGGCTACCTGCCGGAAACGTTATCCAGGGCAATCGCATGAACTGGCGGCAAGGGCGGGTCAGAGCGTTTTCGGTTCACACGGCGGTTTCGCTTGCCCCGACGCTTCGGGTGATGGCTCCGCTGCATGGATTGCCACGGCGCTGCGCGCCTCGCAATGACGAGTGTCATCATCCGAACCGGGAACGCTCCAGCCGTTCATTTGTCACGCCGCCCTGAACATCACCCGGCATCGGGTGGAACAGACACGATTCCGGGTCAAATTCACCCGATGCCGGGCCTGCATCGCTCGATTTCGAGTGAAATTCACTCGATGCCGGGCCAGCATCACACGGTTTCGAGTGAATTTCACCCGATGCCGGGCCAGCATCACGCGATTCCGAGCCAAATTCCCCCGACGGCCAATCGCCATGACACCGCTTCCAGTCGAATCGCAAGCGTGGCACGAGCGCGCGCAGGGCATTCGTGCGATTGCCCTGAAACGTTATCCGGGTGTGAACTTCAATCGAGGTACGCATCAGCCACGACGAACTGGCGGTCGTGAGCTATCCCGGCCCGGATCGGTCGATCCGGATGGAAGACCTGAAGGCGGGCCGAGCAGTGAGCCGCCGCTATCGCAACCGGCGCATCGGCGAGTTCCTGAAGGAACTGGAGATGACCGAGGGTCGCTCCACCGGCATCCCGAAAATCCTGAAGGAGATGGCTGCCAACGGTTCGCCCGCGCCCTTGTTCGAGACGGACGACGACCGGCTGGCGTTCGTGATCCGGCTGCCGCGCCATCCGCTGGCGCTTGTCCCATCCGGGCAAGTCACGGAAGAAGTCGAGCGCCTGCTTCGGGGGCTGGTCGGTGAAATGTCACGACAGCAGATTCAGGATGTCCTGTCCCTCAAGCATCGTGACCACTTCGAGACAGCCTATCTGAAACCGGCGTTGGCAGTGCAGGCGATCGAGATGAGCTTGCCCGACAAGCCCCGCAGTCGCCTGCAACGTTACCGCCTGACGGCCATCGGGCGGCAGTGGCTGGAAGCCCATCCTGATGGCGGTTCGAGCTGATTCCGGCAGGCACGCCGTGCCGGTAAAAAAGCGGACAAGTCCGAGACTCGTCACGGGGTGGCGCGGGTTTCGCAGAACGGACGTCAGCCGTCGGCAGTGATCCGCGCGATGAGTTCGCCGAGCACTTTTTCCGCCTGGTCGTTGGCGATCTGGCAGGTGCCCGCTGCTTCGTGGCCGCCGCCGCCGTATTCGAGCATCAATTCGCCGACCTTGGTCTTGCTGGAACGGTCGAGAATGGATTTGCCGGTGGCAAAGACGGTATTCTGCTTTTTCAGGCCCCACATGACGTGGATGGAGATGTTGATTTCCGGAAACAGGGCGTAAATCATGAAACGGTTGGTGGCGTAGATGGTCTCTTCGTCGCGCAGATCCAGCACCGCCAGATTCCGGTGAACCGTGGTGCAACGTTTGATTTGCTCTTTCGCTTTTTCGGCATGCTGGAAATAGAGTTCCTTGCGTTCCACGATGTCGGGAAGTTCGAGAATTTCTTCGACGCTGTGCTGCTTGCAATAGCCGATCAATTGCATCATCAATATGTAGTTGCTGATGCGGAATTCGCGGAAACGCCCAAGCCCCGTGCGGGAGTCCATCAGGTAATTGAGCAGCACCCATCCTTTCGGGTCGAGGATTTCGTCGCGGGTGAACTGGCCGCTGTCGGCCTTGTCGACCGCCGCCATGATGTCGTCGGAAATGTTGGGAAAGGTGTTTTTGCCACCGTAATAGTTGTAGACCACCCTCGCCGCCGAGGGGGCGTCCGGGTCGATGATGTAATTCCGGCATTCGCCGGTGTTGCGCAGGGTTTCGGACAGGTGATGGTCGAACGCCAGGTGCGCACCAGGCACGTAGGGCAGGTTGGTGGTGATGTCCCGGTCCGTGATCTGGACGATGCCGTCCTGCATGTCCTTGGGATGCACGAACTTGATTTCGTTCAGGAGGTCGAGTTCTTTCAGGAGCACGGCGCAGACCAGGCCATCGAAATCGCTGCGCGTGACCAGACGGAATCTTTGTTCTTCGTTCACGGTATGTCTCCGGCGGGAAATGCGATGCGCTTATTAGAGCATATGCGGCGCGCCGCGCCGCGTAACCCGTCACGGTCGACGGGTTTTCTCCGCCAGGGTTTTGCATACGGCGTCGATCATCCGCCGGGCGAGCGAGCCGCCATGCGGCAGGACGGGCAGGCTGTCGAAGCGGAACCAGCCGAGATCTTCGATTTCGGCCTCTTGCGCAACCAGGTTGCCGCCGAGGTAGTCGGCGGTGAAGCCGAGCATCAGCGAATGCGGGTAGGGCCAGGACTGGCTCCCGAAATAGCGGATGTTGTGGATGTCGATGCCCGCTTCTTCCCGTATTTCGCGGCGCAGGCAGTCTTCAGCCGATTCTCCCGCTTCGACGAATCCGGCCAGGGCGCTGTACATGCCGGGGACGAAGTGCGGCGAACGCGCGAGCAGGATTTCGTCGCCCTTGAGGATGACACCGATGGCGACGGGCGAGATGCGCGGATAGGCTTTGTGGCCGCATGCCGGGCATTCGCAGGCGGTTTCCGCGCGGGCGGGTTCCATCGCCTGCCCGCAAGCGCCGCAGAAGCGGTTGTGCAATACCCAGGCGGCAAGCTGTCTGGCGCGCGCGAATGCGGCGAGCTGTCCGGGCGGCCACTGCCCCCACAAGCTGCGATAGTCGCCGATGGTGTATTCCGACGGAATGGCGATGTCGGTGGGCCAGACCCGCATCACGCAATCCCGCCCCCCGAGGATGCCGAAGCGGAATGCCCGCAGGGGCTGCCCCAGGCTTCGCGGCAGGGGCTGGCGCGGGAGTGTCGCGCCCGGGCCGATCAGCAGTTTTTGCCCGATGAACGGGAAAACGAGCGCGTGCCCGTCCTCCGCATCGGGCGGATCGACAAGGCCGTAGGCAGGCTCGAAATCCGGCACGGCGGCGGTCATGGCGTATCCGGGAAGTTCAGGCGTGCCCGGCCTTCGCATCCTTGTGGGAAGGCTTGAGCAGGAAGTCCCGTATGACGGCGATCTGGTCTTCGGCCATCAGCATCGGGGCATGGCCGATGCCGGGGAATTCGACGAGTTTCGCCTTCGGACCGCGCCGGGCCATTTCCTGCCAGGTTTCGCGTTTGAGCAAATCCGACTCCGCCCCCCGGATCGCCAGTACCGGGTGGCGAATGCGCTCGAAAGCGTTCCACACGTCGACATCGAGCAGGATGGGCAGCATGTGGAAAGGGTCGCCAAGGCCGGTGTCATAGACGAAGGCGTAGCCCTTTTCGACCGGGCGCACGCTGTAGCGGGCGATGTGCCGCCATTGTTCGTCGGTGAGCGGGCCGTAGGAAGCGCCGATTTCGCGCAGGTAGGCTTCGGCGGCGTCCAGGGTGGGGAATACGGGTGCCCGCCCGATGTATTGCCCGATGCGCCGCAGGGATTCGGCGGTGATCCGCGGCCCCACGTCGTTGAGCACGAGGCGGCGCACGGGGGTGTGCGGCTGGCTGGCGAGCAGCATGCCGATGACGCCGCCCATGGAGGTGCCCACCCAATCGACGTGCAGTACGCCCAGCCGCGCGATGAGCGTCACCATGTCCGAGACGTAGAGCGGGAAGGTGTAGTCGGATTTCACGCCGAGCCAGTCGCTGCGGCCACGCCCGACCACGTCCGGACAGACTACCCGGTATTCGTCGGAAAGCGCCTGGGCGAGCATGTCGAAGTCGCGCCCGTTGCGCGTGAGGCCGTGGACACAGAGCAGCACCCTCGGATTATCCGGATCGCCCCATTCCGTGTAGGCCATGTGATGCAGCCCATGCGGCCCCATGCACTGGACGACGCGCTCGCGCATGCCGGAAGCCGCGCGCGAGCGCCCGGCGAACCGGAAAAAGCGGCGCAAAAAGTCGGGAAGGGACATGGAAGGGCGATCCTCGATAAACGGATGGGGTGCGCAAGTCTAGCATCCCCGCCGCCGCCGCAACGCGGGCGACATCGAAACGCCGCCGCAACGACGGTGCCCGCGCCTGTCGGCACAGGGCCAGGATTCAGTTAGTTGATGCCCTTTTCTTTCAGGAAAGGCACATAGGCCCGGTCTTCTTTCATGATGTGGTTCATCAGCCACGATTGAAGGAAATGCAGCATTTCATCCGAAACCGCTTCGCCTTTTTCAAACTTGAGCAGCAATTCGAGCGCATGCCGCGCAAATTCGTCGTGCCGCGCGCGATGCGCCGTTTCTTCCGGATAACCGAGACGGTTGAAAAGGTCTTCTTCGGCAATGAAGTGATTGACGGTGTAATCCACGAGTCCTTCCAGGATTTCCTTGAGCACTTCCCTCTCCGGATTCCGGGACTCTATTTCGTCATAAAGACGATTGGTTGCATCAACCAGCCAATGATGCTGTTTATCTATGGAGTCGATGCCCAGTATGAAAGCATCGGACCACGGCATAAAAGGCATGAAAGCATCTCCTTCTCGTATTTGTCGACGGCGGACAATGATACCCCCTCCGGCCCGAATGGCGCGACAGCAATGCTATACTCCGCGCCCCGCACGCGAGAGACAGCCATGCGCATTACCCGCCGCCTCGAATTCGATGCCGGTCATCGCATTCCGGCTCATGCCAGCCAGTGCCGGAACCTTCACGGGCACCGTTACGTTATCGAAATCAGCCTTGACGGCGACATCATCGACGCCCCCGCTAATGCGGTCAACGGCATGGTGATGGATTTCAGTGAAATAAAACGCATTGCCTGGGAAAAACTGGTCAGCCGGTGGGATCACGCTTTTCTCGTCTGGCGCGAGGATACGCGCGTGGTGGAATTTCTCGCTTCCCTGCCCGGACACAAAACCGTGATTTTCGACACGGTGCCGACGGCGGAAAACCTTGCCGCCGCCGCTTTCGACATTCTCGACGCCGCTTACCGCGATATTTACGGCAACAGTCTGCGTCTCGAACGGATCAGGCTGTTCGAGACGCCGAACTGCTGGGCCGACGCCACGCGCAAGGGCTGAACCCGCGCATGGCTGCCGGATCATGGTGTTTTACGCAGCGACCCGGCTAGGCAACGGCTTTTTTGTCCGCCTCGACGCCCGGCGGTGCCAGCAAGGCTGCTGGAGGCAAGTCCAGCGCATCGGCGAGTCTGCAAATATTGAGCAGCGCAATGTTGCGCTGGCCGCGCTCGACACCGCCCACATAACTTCGGGCCAATCCGCTTTTCTTCGCCAGCCGCTCCTGCGACCAGCCCCGGTTTTTTCTTATTTCGCTCAAGCGTAAACCAAACAGATTGCGTGGATCGTCCGACATGGCTCTTTCTCCATGGTGTGGCCGCTGCTCCGCGTGCAGGGTCAAGCCGCCCCAATAAACCAAGAAATTCCCCCAAGGGGATTCTGCTATGCGAGGCTATTATAGCGCCCTGCCTGCGGATTTCCACAATAGACAAAAATGTGACAGTCTGTTCTGGCGTCTCCCAAAAATTCCCAAAGACGCCTCAGGGGGGCGGTGTCGTGTCGGTACGTACCAATACTGCGGCGAAAAAGCCGTCTGTTCCATGAACGGACGGGGACAGGCGCAAACGCGCGCCCGTTCCCGGCGCGATTCCCTGGTGCGAGAGGATGTCTTCCGCCGATAAAGACGTGAATTCGGGATGCGCCGTCAGGAAGGCATCGACGACGGCATCGTTTTCTTCGTCGAGCAGGCTGCACGTGGCGTACACCAGACGCCCGCCCGGACGCACCAGTCTTGCCGCGGCGGCCAGTATCGCCTGCTGGCGCGCGACCATTTCGGCAATCGCGCTCGGTGTCTGCCGCCATTTGAGGTCGGGATTGCGCCGCAGGGTGCCCAGGCCGCTGCATGGTGCATCGACCAGCACGCGCCCGGCCTTGCCCGCAAGGCGTTTGAGCCGGGCATCGCGTTCGTGCGCGATCAGCATCGGATGCACATTGCTCAAGCCCGCGCGCGCCATGCGTCCGCGCAGGCGCAGCAGGCGTTTTTCGGCCACGTCGAGCGCGTAAAGACGCCCGCTCGAACGCATCATCGCGCCCAGTTGCAAGGTCTTGCCGCCCGCACCGGCGCAAAAATCGACCACGAGTTCGCCGCGTCCGGGCTGCACGAGAAAGCCGAGGATCTGGCTGCCCTCGTCCTGCACCTCGAAGCTGCCGTCGAGAAACAGCGCGTGCTTTTGCAGCGCCGGTTTGTCCGCGAGCCGGATGCCGTGCGGCGACAAGGGGCAGGGCGCGGCCTCCAGCCCGTCCGCGCGCAGGCGGGCCAGCACGGCGTCGCGCTCCGCCTTGAGGATGTTGACCCGCAGATCGAGCGGGGCGGGCTGGTTGAGGCTGTGCGCCAGTTGCAGCACATCGGCTTCGTCGTGGGTGACGAGCAGCCGTTCGCACAGCCAGTCGGGCAAATCGGCGCGCTCGGCAAGCGTCCCCTCGTCGAGCTTCGCCGTCTTGATCTTCTCGATCCAGCGGTTTTCCTCCACCGACACGATGCCCTCGAACTGGCGCATCGGCCAGCCTTCCCCGCGCGCCAGCCACGCCAGCAGCAATTGCCACGGCGTCGCCTCGCTCCCGGCCAGGCGGCGCAGCCAGCGCAAGCGGCGCAGCACGCCATAGACCGTCCCGGCAATGAAGGCGCGATCCCGGTGCCCGAGCGCGCGATGTTCGCGGAAAAACCGCGACAACACCGCATCCGCCGGATATTCAAAATCGAGCGCGATACCCAGTGCCCGCGCCGCCTGCGAGACGAGGCCGCCCGCGCCCGGCGCGGCGGCCCCCGTATTTCCCTGTTTTTTCATGGACTGACTACTTTTCCGGACTGATGGAAGTCGCTTCGAGAATGAGCGTCACCGACTTGGTGTCGTCGAGAACGGCACGCACCGGCACCATGTAGCGGTCGAGCGCGAGCCACAGGTCGATGGCGATCTGGCCGTCCTCGGAATGAATCCTGAAATGCCGCGTGGCGAAGCTGCCCGCCGGAACCTGCGTGTCGCCGTCCTCCAGATGCGTGATCCGGGCGCGGCGCGCGTCCTTGTTGCCGACCGCGAGCAAGGCTTCCGGCAGCTTGTCCGCGTGGCCGATCTGGTGCCACACGCTGAGAATGTCCTGATCGCCCGCCGTCAGGCTGGCGCTGCGCCGCTCGCGCGTGCCGCGATAAATCCCCACCCGCGATTTGTCCCAATCGAACAGCGCCATTTCCGGCGTCTTGCCCAACTGGGTGACATCGAAGCGCCGGGGGCGCAGGCCGTTCTCCCCGACATCGCCCTCGCTCTGCTGCACATAGCCGAGCTTGCGCAGGGCCGCCGCCACGCCCACCGTCTCCACCGCGAGGCGCATCCGGTATTGCTTGCCGTCGTGCGACCACGTATGCCGCGCCTGCCCGACGGACAAACCGCCAAAGCCCAGGGCCACCTGATAGGCCACCTCGCCCTGCTCCGGCCACTTCGCCGCGGACCATCCCGCTGCCTGCGCCCATCCCGTGGCGGGCATCATGCCGGAAACGGAAAACGCCAGCGCAAGGGCGAAAACAGTCATGGCGCGGATCATCATCGCATTCATTCCCTCGTTCCCCGATCCAGCGGCGGCCAATGCAGGGCGAAGCTCGCGGGACGAACGCCCGCCACCGCGACGCGCGCATCCTCCGTCACGGACAGCCGCCCCTCGACGAACCAGCGCACAGCCTGCGGATAAATACGATGTTCCTCGGCAAGCACGCGCGCGGCCAGGCTGTCCTCGTCATCGTCGGGCAAGACCGGCACCACGGCCTGGATCACGACAGGCCCGCCGTCGAGTTCCGGCGTCACGAAATGCACGGTCGCTCCATGCACGCGCACCCCCGCCGCGAGCGCGCGCCGGTGCGTATGCAGCCCCGGAAAGGACGGCAGGAGCGACGGGTGGATGTTCAGCAACCGCCCCGCATAATGGCGCACGAAATCATCGCCGAGTACCCGCATGAACCCGGCGAGTACGACCAGGTCGGGCGCATGGGCGTCGATGGCCGCCTGCAAGGCGGCATCGAAACGGGCGCGATCCGCATGATCGCCATGGGCAACGACGGCGGTGGCTATCCCCCGCGCCGCCGCGAACGACAGCCCGGCGGCATCGGCGCGATTGCTGATGACCGCGCCGATGCGCGCGCCCGGAATACCCGCCCGGACGATGGCTTCCATATTGCTGCCCCGGCCGGAAATCAGAATGACGATGGATTTCATCGCCCGGCCCGCCCCCGGCGGTGCGCGGCGCGCTCATTCCCGACGCCAGGGGTTTCCACGACGGCCTTTCCGTAAAATGCCAAAAACATTATCCATTCCAAAAACGGTACATCCCGAAAGAGCCGAATAGTAACGCCTGTCCGCGGAAAACGCCAAAACAATCGCATGAGCGTCCGCCGGGCGAACATCGTGCCGCCCGTTTGCGGTAATCTGCCCGCCCCAGGCCGCGCCGCGTTCCCCGTGCCCTCCGAATTCGACCTCATCCGCCGCTACTTCACCCGTCCGGTCACGCACACCGGCCTGTCCGTCGGCGACGACGCGGCGCTCGTCGGCCTCGCGCCGGACACGCAACTGGCGGTCACGACCGATACGCTCGTGGCGGGCACGCATTTCTTTCCCGACACCGCGCCGCGCGATCTCGGCTGGAAAACTCTGGCGGTCAACCTCTCCGACCTGGCGGCAATGGGCGCGTGGCCGCGTTGGGCGACACTTGCCCTGATCCTGCCCGGCGTCGACGAAAACTGGATCGCGGCATTCGCCGACGGCTTTTTCGACTGTGCCGGACGATACGGTGTCGACCTCGTCGGCGGCGACACCACGCGCGGGCCGCTCGCCATGACCGTGACCCTGTTCGGCGAAATCCCGGCGGGCGCGGCGATCACCCGCTCGGGGGGGAAACCGGGAGACGAGCTTTGGGTGTCCGGCCAACCGGGGCTGGCGGCGCTGGGGCTGGCCCACCTGCAAGGCCGCATCCGGCTTGCCAACGCTTCCCGCGCGCTCGCCGCCCTGCACCGCCCGATACCGCGCGTCGAACCGGGCACGGCCCTGCGCGGCATGGCGCACGCGATGATCGACATCTCCGACGGCCTTGCGGGCGATCTCGGCCATCTGTGCGAATGCTCCGGCCTCGGCGCGACGCTCAACGCAGCCGCCCTGCCCATGGCAGCGTTGCGGGAAACCGGCGCGGACGAAGCCTTCGCCCGCCAATGCCTGCTTGCGGGCGGCGACGATTACGAACTGCTTTTCGCCGCCGCGCCTTGCACGCGCGACAACATCGAGGCGCTCGCCCGCCGCCTCGGCCTGTCGCTCACCCGCATTGGACAACTCGACACCCGCGCGGGGCCAATACGATTACGCGAAATCGACGGTAATGTTTGCACGATAGCGGCTTCCGGTTATGACCACTTCATCGTCGGCTCATGATGTGACCTTATCGCACCGATCCCGTTGCGAGCACGGGGATGTCAACACGAGGTACTACTGCGGACTCAGGGACGCGGAACAGGATCGACGCCGCCCGGATGCCAGGGGTGGCAGCGCAGGATGCGGGTGAGCGCCAGCCAGCCGCCCTTGCGGACGCCGTGCAACGCAATGGCTTCGCGCGCGTAGTCCGAACAACTCGGGTAAAAACGGCAGCGCGGCCCTAGCAGCGGACTGATGCCCAACTGGTAGCCGCGAATCAGCGCGAGAAGAAAACGTCGGAAAAAACGGCGCATGGAAGCCGCCGGGATGAATGGTTTTTCAGCCGCCGTGCATCTTCTTGAGCTTTTCGCGCCGCTCCTGCGCTTCGACCGACAGGGTGGCGGTGGGGCGGGCGAGCAGGCGTCCGATGCCGATCGGCTCGCCGGTTTCCTCACACCAGCCGTATTCGCCCGCGTCGATGCGGGCAATGGCTTCCTCGACTTTTTTGAGCAGCTTGCGTTCGCGGTCGCGCACACGCAGTTCCAGGGTGTGTTCCTCTTCCACGCTGGCGCGGTCGGAAGGGTCGGGCGTGGATTCGTTGTCCTGCAAATGGGTTGTCGTTTCCTGCGCGTTGCTGAGCAACTGGTTTTTTTCGTCCAGCAGGCGCTGGCGGAAGAAGTCCAGTTGGCGCGGCGACATGTAGTCGGACTCGGGCGCGGCCAGGATTTCTTCCTCGGTCATCATCAAAGTGTTTGCGTTCATCTTCGTGCGTCCTGGTTCGGTTCTGTCTGGAATCGGCAAGCCCGCGACCATACCGCAAAGCGCGGACGGTTGCGACCTTTTCTATGAATCAAGCGCGCGGATTTTCCATGTTTTTGGGGATCGTGTGCAAGCAAATGTCCGGCGATGGGCATCTTCGATGGAATCATGTACGAACGAGAACACACCGTGCCGGACGCACCATGGCGCGTTCGGCACGGGACGGTTTTTTGTGCACGGCGCTTTTCGCACCCGTCTCGCGGGCTTATTTCCAGCCGCCGCCAAGCACCTTGTAGAGCGCGATCCGGTTGCTGGCCTCGGTCAGCCGGGTGGCGATCAGTTCCTGTTCGGCGGCGTATTGCGAGCGTTGGGCGTCGAGCAGGACGAGGTGGCTGTCCAGGCCGCTGCGGTAGCGCGCTTCGGAAAGCCGATAGCTTTCGTTGGCGGCATCGACCAGTTCGCGGCGGGCGTCGAGCTGTTCGGCGATGGTGGCGCGGTCGGCGAGCGCGTCGGCAACTTCGCGGAAGGCGGACTGGATGGCTTTTTCGTATTGCGCCACCTGGATGTCGCGTTCGATCTCGGCGCGGTCGAGGCTGGATTTCAAGGCACCCGCGTGAAAGATCGGGACGGTGATCTGCGGCGCGAACGACCAGGTGCCGCTGCCCGCGTCGAAGAGGCCGTCGAGCGTGAGGCTGGCGCTGCCCGCGCCGCCGGTGAGCGTAATGCGCGGAAAGAAGGCCGCCCGCGCCGCGCCGATGTTGGCGTTGGCAGCGCGCAACGCATGTTCGGCTTGCAGGACATCGGGACGCCGGGTCAGCACTTCGGACGGAATGCCGGACGGCAGTTCGGCAACGGTGGCAACGGCGTCGGCCAGCGTGGCGACTTGCAGGTTTTCGGGCACGGGCGCGCCGGTGAGCAGGGCAAGCGCGTTCTGGGCACGGGCGAATTGGGCGGTGTAGCGCGCGGTGTCGGCGCGGGCGCGTTCCATGGCGGTGCGCGCCTGGGCGAGATCGAGCGCGGAAGCCGCGCCAGCGTCGAAGCTCCTGCGGATGAGTTCCACCGATTTCTGTTGCGTGGCGTAGGTGCGACGGGCCAGTTCGAGCAGTTCGTGATCCGCGCCGAGCGCCAGCCAGGCATTGGCGACTTCGGCGACAAGGGCGATCTGCGCGCCGCGCCGGGCTTCTTCGGTGGCGAGGTAGTTTTCCAGCGCCTGGTCGCGCAGGCTGCGGACGCGCCCGAAAAAGTCCAGTTCCCAGGAGGCTCCCCCGGTGGCGCTGTACTGGCGGCCGATCGTGGCCTGGCCGGTCTGGCTGAGATCGGCCGGTGTGCGCTGCGCATTCTGGCCGCCCGCCAGATCGACCGCGGGGAACAGGTCGGCGCGCTGGATGCGGTACATGGCCTGGGCGCGTTCGATGTTGAGCGCGGCGACCCGCAGGTCGCGGTTGTTGGCGAGGGCGAGTTCGATGATTTCGCGCAGGCGGGTATCGGCGAAGTAGTCCCGCCACGGCAGTTCCGCCGCGGGGGTGCCCTGGGTCTCGGCGGTGGGCGTCGCCCAGAAGGACGGGATCGGCAGGCTCGGCAGCTTGAAATCCGGCGCGAGCGTGCAGCCGGTGACGGAGGTGGCCGCCAGTGCGGCGCACAGGGCGCGATTCAGTACGGTCATGATTTGACGGCCTCGGGCGAAGGGGAATGGGGTGCGGACGCGCCTTCCTGCGCGGGCTTGTCCTTGAAGATGGATTTGATGACGACGTAGAACAGCGGCACGAAAAGGATGCCGAAGGCGGTGGCGGAGAT
>JAISNX010000090.1 GCA_031276015.1 Azoarcus sp. | reverse complement strand
ACAACCCCTTGGGTCACGCCCAGCGAAGGGTGCAGCGCCAGGGCAACGACGAGCAGACGCGCCGTCCGGCGCATCCAGCGGGGGGAAAGGAAGCCGGGAGCAGGCTGGCGCGAGGCCGGGGAAAAGAGCGGCGAGGCTTCAGTCAAGCGGGAAGCAAGGCAAGGACTGAGCAAGAAATGTGTCTGCCTTATGATCCACCCGCCATTTTCTGATGACCCCACGCTGATCGCGGATGAGTGTGGGGAACTGCCCGGCATTCTACGCCGGGATGTTCCGGGTGTGTGACTTTTTTGGCGGTCATGGGCACACCACCGGAAGTCGCAACAAGGTTTCGGAGAAATTCGCAGGAGCGACTATTCCGGTTCCTGATACCCGATCCCTAATCCTTGATCGCCCGCCAGCCACGCGCCCACGACCCGCTCGCATTCCTCGATGCCGCTTTTGGTCAGGCTGGAAAACAGTTGCGCCGTGAGGCGCTCGCCGCTTTTGTATGTCGCCAGTTCCGCGCGCGTTTTGAGCAGGGCGGCTTGCGCCGCGCCGCGCGAAAGTTTGTCGCTCTTGGTGAGCAGCACATGAATGGGCCGTCCGGAGGGTAAAAACCAGCCGATCATCTGCCGGTCGAGTTGGGTAAACGGACGGCGCGCGTCCATCATCAACACCAGCCCGACCAGCGCCGTGCGCAATTTGAGGTAGTTCTCGATCAGTGCCGCCCATTGGGCGCGGATTTTTTCCGGCACGGCGGCGTAGCCATAGCCCGGCAGGTCGACGAGCCGCGCACCGCAGGGAAGGCGGAAAAAGTTGAGAAGCTGTGTACGGCCCGGCGTTTTCGAGACGTAAGCAAGCCTCGTATGGTCGGTCAAGGTGTTGATCGCGCTGGATTTCCCGGCGTTCGAGCGCCCGGCGAAGGCGATCTCGAAGCCGTCGGCGGGCGGCAGCGCGGCGGGTTGGGCGATTGAAATCTCGAAACAGGCGTGACGGAAGATGGACATGGGCAGCAAGGGGCGGACGGGAAGGCCGCGCGGAGTCGGACGAAAGAAGGGTTCGTGATATAGAATAACGCGCTTGAGGCTTTTTTCCCCCTCCATGGTTTTTCGAGGACATTATGATAAAACGTTCCTTGCTGCTATCGTTTCTGCTGGCCGCCAGCTGCGTTCAGGCTCAAAATGCCACCGTGCAGCCGTTTACGCCGCCAGAAGTCTGCGCCACCTGTCACGGGGCCGACGGCAATAACTGGGATCCGGACACCAACGGCAAAACGGCGGGCGGTGCCGATTCGCCAAAGCTGGCGGGACAGAACAGCGATTATCTCTACAAGCAGTTCTCCGAATTCAAGAACGGTACGCGCGCCAATAATCCGGTCATGACCGGGATGATTACCATGCTCCCCGATGAGGACATGCGCGCCGTGGCCGAATATTTCGCGGCACAGAAGCTGAAACCGGCAGCGGCCACGAATACCGAAACCATCGCCCTCGGACAAAAAATCTGGCGCGCGGGCATCGCCAAGAAGGGGGTACCGGCCTGTGCCGCCTGTCACGGCCCGGCGGGCAAGGGGCTGCCCGCCCAGTATCCGGCGCTGGCAGGGCAGTTCCCCGAATATATCGAAGTCCAGCTCAAGGCTTTCCGTGACGGCACGCGGGCCAACGATCCGGCGAACATGATGCGCGACATCGCGTTGCGGATGACCGATCCGGAAATCAAGGCGATTTCCGACTACGCGGCCGGGCTGCGCTAAAACGGGCGGTTCCGGCAGGCAAATACCAAGGGAAGGGGGCTGCCCGCCCCCTTCCCTTTCGTCTGCCCCACGATTTTTCCGGACAGGATCACGATGCAAGCTGCCGCCGCGCGGGTTTCCGCCCTGGAGAGGATCTCCGAACTGCTGGGTTCGATGCGTTTTGCCGTCAGCCTGCTGACCGTGCTGTCCATCGCCTCGGTCATCGGGGCGGTGGTGCGGCAAAACGAACCGGCAAACGCTTATCTCAACCAGTTCGGCCAGTTCTGGGAGCCGGTCTTTGCCCAGATGGGGCTTTACACGGTCTATGGCAGTAGCTGGTTTCTCGCCATTCTCGCCTTTCTGGTGTTGTCGACGACGCTGTGCATCATCCGCCAGTCCGTGCCGATATTGCGCGAAATGCGCGGCTTCCGCGAGCATGCGCGCGAGGCGTCGTTGCGGCTTTTCGCCCGCCATGCCAGCTTCGTGCCTACGCTGCCGCCCGGGGCGCGACGCGACGCGGTGACGGCTTATCTCGCGGGCGCGGGTTTCCGCTTCCGGATCGACGAGCGCGAGGACGGCGTGCTCATCGCCGCCAAACAAGGGGCCGCCGGGCGCATCGGCTACTTCCTCGCCCATGCCGCCATTGTGATGATCTGCGTGGGCGGGCTGCTCGACGGCAATCTTCCGCTCGCGCTGCAAATCCGGCTCGGCGGCAAGGTGCCTACCTCCGGCGATCAGCCCGTTGCCCGCATTCCCGCCTCGGCCCGGCTCGACCAGGACACCTGGAGCTATCACGGCAATATCTATATCCCCGAAGGCGGCAGCACCGATTTCGCCGTGCTCGGCGCGGGCGACGGCGTTCTGCTCCAGTCCCTGCCGTTCAGGATCGCGCTCAAGCGCTTTCGCATCGACTATTACGCAAGCGGGATGCCCCGGCGCTACGCCAGCGATCTGGTGATTACCGACAGCGACAGCGGCGAGAGTTTCGAGCGCACGATCGAAGTCAACAAGCCGCTCGAATACCGGGGCGTCACGCTTTTCCAGTCCGGTTTCGACGATGGCGGCTCTATCCTGCGTTTCGCGCTGCGCGATCTCGTCCCGAGCAAGCGTCCGCCCCATCCGCTCGACGGGGAAGTCGGCGCGCGCCTGCCACTGGCCGGAATGGGTTACGACTACACGCTCGAAATCACCGGCTTTCGCCCGATCAATGTCGAAAACGTCGCCCCGCCCGGCGATGCCGAACCGCTCGGCGGCTTCTTCGGCGACGCGCGTCCGCAAACCGGCGAAACCCTGCGCAATCTCGGCCCGGTATTCACTTTCAAGCTGCGCGACGCCGCCGGGCAGGCACGCGAGTTCAACAATTACATGCTGCCGCTCGACATCGAAGGGCGGAAATACCTCGTCAGCGGCGTGCGCACAAGCCAGGCGGAAGCCTTCCACTACCTGCGCATCCCGCTCGACGGCGACACCACCGATACCTGGTTCGCCATTCGCCAGATCTTTTTCGACCCCGAACGCCATGCCGCGCTCGCCAGACGCTTTACCGACCGCGCGCTCGATGCCACCGATGAAAGCGCCCTGCGGGATCGCCTGAGGGAAACCGCCGAAAACACCCTGGCGCTTTTTGCCCGCGGCGGTCTGGAAGCCATTTCAGACTTCATCGAAAAAACGGCATTCACCGAACACGCCGCCACCGAAGAAGACCGCCAACGCGCGGGCGCGGCCTTCATCCAGATATTGCAGGGGCTGGTCTGGGATGCCTGGATGAGCGCACGCGAGGCCGCCGGGCAAACCGCGCTCGAAACCAGCGAGGGGCACGCGCCGTTCATCCGCGACACGCTGCTCGCGCTCGCCGACAGCCTCCGGTACGGCGCGCCGCTCTACCTCCAGCTCACCGACTACAAACACCGGCAGGCCACCATTCTGCAAGCCACCCGCGCACCGGGAAAACCGCTGGTCTACACCGGCTCGCTCCTGCTCGCGCTGGGTGTATTCGCCATGCTCTACATCCGCGAACGCAGGCTGTTCGTGCTGCTCAAAGGCGACGAGGCGCTGACGGCGATGTCCTCGAACCGCAAGACCATCGACGCGGACGAAACATTCGCCCGCCACCGTGCCGGACTCGCCGCCGCGCTCGGTGCCGCATCCCCCGACCCGGAGGAATCGACATGAAACTGGCTTCTTCCCCCCCCTCCCCCGCCGCGCCACTGGCCGTGCAGGAACCGCAAAAATCCGCCCCGCCCATGCCGTCCGTCCGCGCGGCATGGCTGAAGCGGCGCGACTTCGGCGACTGGTTCTATGCCCTCGCCCTCCTTGCCGCCGCGGGCGTCGCCTTCCTGCGCTACGGCGAAGCCATGGACGCCTACGACACCGCCATTCTCGCGCTCCATGTACCCATCCTCGCCGCCCTCGGCTGGGCCTGGCGGCCATTCCGCCTGTTCGCCGCCGCCGTGGCCGTGCTGGCGCTGGCGGGCATCTGGCTCTACCAGGGCGATCCCGCCCGCGCGGAGCAAACCTTCTTCCTCAAATACCTGCTTTCCAGCCAGACAGCCATCGCCTGGATGAGCGCCTTCTTTTTCATCGCCACCGGCGCTTACTGGATCGGGCTGCTGGCGCGTTCCGCTTTTGCCGGACGCACCGGTAGCGCCCTCACCTGGGCCGCCGCCGTCATGGGTGCCGCCGGGCTTTTCGTACGCTGGTACGAGTCCTACCTGCTCGGCCCGGAAATCGGGCATATCCCCATCAGCAATCTGTACGAAGTTTTCGTCCTCTTCAGCCTCGTCACCGCGCTGCTCTACCTTTTCTACGAAGGCCGCTACGGCACCCGCAAACTGGGGGCGCTCGCGTTGCTGGTGATCTCGGTCTCGGTCGCCTTCCTGCTCTGGTACGCCTTCACGCGCGGCGCGCACCAGATACAGCCCCTCGTCCCGGCCTTGCAATCCTATTGGATGAAGATTCACGTGCCCGCCAACTTCGTCGGCTACGGCGGCTTCGCGCTTGCCGCCATGGCGGGCATCGCCTACCTGCCCGGCGTGCAAAAACTGTTCGCCGGGCGGCTCCCCACGCCGGAAGTGCTCGGGGACGTCATGTACAAAGCCATCGCCATCGGCTTCGCCTTCTTCACCATCGCCACCATACTCGGCGCGCTGTGGGCGGCGGAAGCCTGGGGCAGCTACTGGTCGTGGGACCCGAAAGAAACCTTCGCCCTCATCGTCTGGCTCAACTACGCCGTCTGGCTGCACCTGCGGCTGACGCACGGCGTGCGCGGCACGATGCTGGCCTGGTGGGCCATCACCGGGCTGCTTGTCACCACCTTCGCCTTCCTCGGCGTCAACCTTTTCCTCTCCGGCCTGCATTCCTACGGCTCGCTGTAAATGAGCAACCAGGACGAACTCAAGAAAGCCGCCGCGCTCGCCGCGCTCGCCGAACTCGAAACGCTCGCGCCGGAGAGCCTCATCGGCGTCGGCACCGGCTCCACCGTCAACCACTTCATCGACGCGCTTGCCAGCCGGGGTCTGCGCATCCGCGCGGTATCCAGTTCCGAAGCCAGCTCCACGCGGCTGGTTGCGCACGGCATCCCGCTCGCCAGCCTCGACGACGCGGGCGAACTGCCCGTCTACATCGACGGCGCGGACGAAATCGACCACGGCTTCAACATGATAAAAGGCGGCGGCGGCGCGCTCACCCGCGAAAAAATCGTCGCCGCCGCCGCCCGACGCTTCGTCTGCATCTGCGACGAAGCCAAACAAGTCGCCACGCTCGGGCGCTTCCCGCTGCCGGTCGAAGTCATCCCCATGGCCCGCGTACAGGTCGCGCGCGAAATCGCCCGCCTCACCGGCGGCGAACCGCGCTGGCGCAAGGGCTTCGTCACCGACAACGGCAACCACATCC
This sequence comes from Azoarcus sp., assembly GCA_031276015.1. GTDB lineage: Bacteria > Pseudomonadota > Gammaproteobacteria > Burkholderiales > Rhodocyclaceae > WRNU01. The sequence continues at coordinate 4,698 of JAISNX010000090.1, read as the reverse complement.
TCGACATCCACGGCCTTGCCATCATTGATCCCTCCGGCTTGGAAACCGCGCTGAACCAGATCGCAGGCATCGTCACCAACGGCCTTTTCGCGCGGCGCGGCGCGGACGTGTTGCTGCTGGCCACGGCAACAGGCGTGCGGCGCAGCGAGCGCAAGCCGAGCGACGACAGGCGCTGACGTGGATGACGGAGGAGACGGTTACGGGCCGGTTCGACTTCGAGAGCGATTTCAGGCAGATGCGACGGTCAGCTTCAGCCCCAGCGCACGGGTGACTTTCAGGATGGTGTCAAAGCGCGGCAGCGCACCGGGCGAGAGTGCCTTGTAGAGACTCTCGCGCCCCAGGCCGGTTTCTTCCGCGATGCGGGTCATACCGCGTGCACGGGCAATGACGCCCAAGGCGTCGACAATTTCATCGGCATCGCCATCGGCCATGACCTGCCGGAAATATTCCTGAATATCTTCTTCATTGTCGAGTTCGGCAACGATGTCGAACGGAACAGTTTTGAGCGCCATGATTCAAGCCTCCTTGGCCAGCTTCTTCGCGGCGGCGATGTCCTGCTTTTGCGTGGATTTATCGCCGCCACACAGCAAAAAAATGATCGTCCGATCGCGCATCGTGAAATACAACCGGTAGCCCGCACCTACATCCACGCGCGCCTCGGAAACCCCATCGCCTACCGGCTTCACGTCACCCGGATTGCCCATTTCCATACGCCGGATACGGCGGCGGATCGCGGCTTTTGCCACCCTATCGCGAAGCGCCGCGCGCCACGCGGCAAAACCTTCTGTCTGTCTGACGATATAGTTCATGTCCTGATTGTATCTAGCTGGATACACAAATACAAGCTCTCCGACATTTCCGCAGTCCGCTTCGCGCCGATCAACAGCATCGTCGGCCTCCGAACCTGACGACAGAGAGCCACCCTGCCCCGATGCCGCTTGCGTGCGGAACCGGGGCTGTCCCCGGCTTACTCCACGACCTCGAAAGCCAGCGTAGACAATTTCTGCTTCAACTTCGTGCTCGGCAGAAACACCAGCTTTGCCTTCTTGATGTTGCGCGCCGTGAGCGCCTCGGCGGACTCCGCGCCCTCGCTGGAGACCGAGATGCGGAAGGTGCCGAAATCGCCCAACTGGATCAGCACATTGTTGATGTCGCCCGCCGAAAGGGAGGAGGATTTTTCCAGCCTCGCACCGATGTCTTCCAGCTTTACCGTGCCCGATTTGGATTGCGTGAAGTACCAGCGACTCTGGCTGCGATCCGCCAGAAGCGGACGGAATGGAACATGTACAGTTTCTTCTTGAAGGCGTGTCGCTACAATCTGGTTTATCAGGCAATACAATGCGGATATATCACCGTCATTTATACTGAACATGTTTTCAGATACGTTCGCTGTTATCAGCAAATTTTCCAGGAAATCTTCTTCTTGTCGTCCGATAAGGACCATTTTCTCCTGCAAATTTTTATTGCGCTCGCCAATCTCGTAGATTGTGACCAAATCCATCATATCCTGTGTTGAGAATGTCCGGGACAGGATGCTTTGCAAGCCTTGCCGAAAGGCTTCTGACTGAATTACCGCACGACATAATTCGCTGCTCTCGCCTTTCCTGTCACGATATGCGGGAACACTTTGGGTGATTGCATTAGCGAATTCCTCAATCGCTGCATCCTGAAGATAAGTTTCTATCGTTTGATCTGTCAGGCGTTCCAATGGCCTGCCGCATGTCAACAATACGAATCATTTATGTTTTTGCTCGCGCGACTGACACATCGACGTGATCGTTTTCTCCATCAATCGCCCAAATTGAGTTGGGCGGGATGGCAAAATTTCCGGCAAACTGCCCGAGGCGGACGAATTTATACGGTTGTTCTCAAAATTGACAATACATAGAAATGTTGCGAGCTTTCGATTTCTCCAGAAAACCCGCAAGAAACGACTCTTTCCGGTTCACCGCAGTAGCGCCGGAATCGCATAAGGCGTATTTTTCGATCCGCAAAAGACCCTCCGGGCCGCAAGCAAGTGCCCGGACGGACAAAAAACGAAGGAAACCATTACGCCATGCCCCTCGAAATCGAACTCAAACTCGCCTTCCCCGAAGAAGCTTTGCCCCTGATCCTGCGGCACCCGCTCATCGCCGCCGCGCCGCGCGTGGGCGAGCCGGGGGTGCTGGACAACACCTATTTCGACACCCCCGCGCTCGCGCTCAAGGCAAACCGCATCGCCTTGCGCCTGCGCAAACAGGGCACGGAGACCTTGCAAACAGTCAAAAGCGCGGCGGAATCCCTCGGCGGGCTGACGCAACGCGCCGAATGGGAACAGCCATGGCGCGGCCAATTCGACTTTTCCGCCATCGACGACCCCAAGGCCGCCGCCTTGCTCGAACGACTGCGTGACGATCTTGTTCCGGTTTTCAACACGCACTTCAACCGTGACATCCGCCGCTTCCAGCCGCGCGAGGGCGCGTGCATCCTCATCATGATTGATACCGGCGTCGTAACAGCCGATGCGCGCACGGCGGTGATTTCCGAGGTCGAACTGGAACTGGCCGCTGGCGAAACCACCGATCTGCACCGCCTTGCCGATACGCTGCAAAAAGACTTGCCGCTCGTCCCCGAAGACGTTTCCAAGGCCGAACGCGGCTACGGATTGTTGCCGCTACGCCGCTAAAATGCCCGAAACCACGCACATCCCCCAATTTCATAGATTTTTTCTATCGCCACGAAACACCACGGTCACAAAGGCGTGATACCGAGCGTGACGCTTGCCCGCGTCATGATCGCGCCGATCCATGCGAACACGCGCTTCTATGTCGTTAACGGTAAGCGTATCCTCACGCATCCCTCCCACCATGGTGTCCATGTCTGTTACCGAGACCAGCCGAGAGCAGAAGATGACAACGATCCCCAACGGCACTTTGCGCGTCGTCGACGGCATCAAGCGCATTTATTACGATGGCTACTGGATCAAGGCTTACGATCCGCCCGTCGATTCGCTGCATACCAAGAAGGTTCTGATCCAGGCGCTCACACGGCGTCTGTTCAACCACGTCGAGCACGGCATCAACATTCCCGGCAAGCGCCTGAACGAAGCCCGCCACGCCTTCGAGACGGAGCAAATCCCGGCGCGCAAGCGCGTAAAGGGAGCCATGCTGGCCGGGACGCTCTTCAACCGCGCGACCGACATCTTCACCAAGCTGGTGGAGTTGCAGGAACAAGGCGTCGAAATCCACGAGGACAACGCCTTGATGCAGGAATGCGGCGACTGTCTGCAAGAGGCGCTCTCGCTGGGCAAGATGGTTCTGCACCGCAGCGGCGAGGAAGGCATCGACGAATTGTGGGGCGAGCCTTTCCGCGCCTTCTCGATTCCGGTCGAAGCGTTCTACGAAAGCCGCTACATCAAGATCGCCCAGACCCTGCGCGACATCGACCGCCTTTCCGCGGCCATGATCGGCACTTTCGCCAATGACCCGCTCTTTACCGGCGCGGCCCCCCTGATCCGGCGTTTCACGGACGAAGCCAAGAACAAGTGCGAGACCCTGCGTACCGACAGCAACATCTTCGATGTCTGGGCCGGTTTCGTGGTCGCTTCGGAACAGCTCGGCGCTTACGCCCCGCAGATGCCCGCGCAGCCGGACGTAGCCCTGATGCGGCACGCCGCCGACGGCATCCGCCTCATCAAACAGGGACGCGCGCTCATCACCTATCTCAGCCGCGCCCGCGTCACCATGCCCCAGAGCAGCAGGGACTATCTCGAACGCTGCGCCGAATACGCCAAGCGTTTCCAGATCCGGGCCGCGACGGCCGCCTGAATCCCACACGGCGCACGGGCCAGCCGTGCCGGGTTTGACCGCAACCCCACGAAAGGTTTAAGTTTCCGCTTTTGCCGTGGTAGCGGCCTTATTGTTTTTGGAGTAGAGATGCGATTGATTCTGTTGGGGCCACCGGGCGCGGGCAAGGGCACACAGGCGAATTACATCAGGGAGAAATTCGCCATTCCGCAGATTTCCACCGGGGACATGCTGCGCGCGGCGGTGCGGGAAGGCAGCCCCCTGGGGCGGGAAGCACAAAAAATCATGGACGCGGGCCAGCTCGTTTCCGACGACATCATCATCGGGCTGGTCAAGGACAGGCTGGAACGGGACGACAGCAAGGCCGGTTATCTGTTCGACGGCTTTCCGCGCACCATTCCGCAAGCCGTGGCGCTCAAGGATGCCGGGGTGCAGATCGACATCGTGCTCGAAATCTGCGTGCCCGACGCGGAAATCATCGACCGCATCAGCGGACGGCGCACTCACCCGGCATCCGGCCGCACCTACCACATCCGTTACAACCCGCCCAGGGTCGAAAACCGGGACGACGTGACCGGCGAACCGCTGGTGCAGCGCGACGACGACCGTGAAGAAACCGTGCGCAAGCGGCTGGAGGTCTATCACGCCCAGACCGAACCGCTGGTCGAGTTCTATCGCAAATGGGCGGCGAACGATCCGCCCCGCGCGCCGCGCATGCGCAAGATCATGGGGCTTGGCTCGGTGAGCGAAATCACGGCGCGAATCTTCACCGCGCTGCGCTAGAGCGTTTACGGTTCGGATGATGACATTCGTCATTGCGAGACCCGTAGCGCCGTGGCAATCCATGCGGCGGTTCAGTTTCCTGGAGCGCCGATACAATCTGAACCGCCTTCTGGATTGCCACGGGCCTGCG
>JAISNX010000128.1 GCA_031276015.1 Azoarcus sp. | reverse complement strand
CTTGTGGAAATGTCACGATGAAACGGTCAATACGTTTTTGGTTTCGGGGTGCGCCCGTGTCAGGGCGAAGCGCGGGCACGGGCGCACCCCGTCCAGGGCGACGTGCCTGTAGCACGTCTCATATATGCAAGTCAGGGCATTTGTTCTGACACAATCTAACACTATCTGTACTGGAGGGCGGTATGGGAAACGAAGTCAAACGTTGGAATCGCTATAGCCGTGTGAGTTTGGCTGACAACAAGACGGATGCTGGTGGGCGTTTATTCCTGTCAGGTCTTGGGCAGGTTGATTTGTCCAGGGTGCATGTCTTGCATAGTGGTCTGGATACAGTTCGCCAATTGTATACAGGCACGTTACAGCCGGATGTGCTTGCGGAAGTTTCTCGTATCTACAATGATGGTTTTGGAGAATGTCTTGAACTGGGCGGGCACGTGTGGCTTTTGGGGTCGGGGGGTAAGTCTGGTTATCAGTACAGGCTTCAAAATTCAGACTTGGGGTTAATCGTATTCCTGAAAAGTCGTTATGTTGATGTTTTGCAGGAAGGTTCTCATGTCAAAATTGAATGTTCCCCGCATTGGCTTTATCCGCGTGGAATTGAAGCTATGGGGGCGGAACTGGATGCCTTGGCTAAGGTGTTCTTAACTGGCTTACGTCCATCTGGTTGCGCCGTTCATTTGTGTTGTGACATTCAGGGATGGGGGCCGGGGGCTGATTTTCTGGATAGGCTCGTAACTCGTGCAAGGCGGTTTGTCAGTCATAGATCAAGTAAGGTGGTTTATGTTGACACTGGCGAAATTGCCACGTCATACAATGAGGGGCAAAGTTATTTACTCGGTTCTGCCAGTTCGGTACAGATGGCTGTTTATCGTAAAGACATACAAGCTAAGGTGATGGATAAATTGGATTTCTGGCGTAATATTTGGAGTCAGGCTTGTGGGGTTGATTTTACCGATACGCTGTATGATGAAACCATGCCCGTTTGGCGGGTTGAGTTTCGATTTCATCATTCAGTTCTGGCGGATTTTGGTCGGGGTGCGGCAAGTCAAATGGAGTATGGTTTTACTGTAGAGCAAGAGCGTTGGTCGCATATAACTGGTGTTTCCGGGCATTTACAAGGTCTGTGGAGCTACGGATTGACCAATTTCCGGCTTGAGTTGGTTGGTGAGGGGGTCGGGCGGTATCTTGATCCTGTTTGGCAATTATTACTGGAGGATATTATGCATTCTGCGCCTGTAGGTGACATTTTTTACAAACGTGTCAAGAAAACGCCGGGAGTTGGCAGTGAAAAAAACCTTATGCTTGCGGTGGGTAATTTGTTGTCTTTATATGCACGGCATGGTTTTTCTGTCGATTATTCAATGCAATGCTTGAAGGGTTGCGGAATCTATGATGATTTGTATAACTACATGAATAATCGGGCGCACCGAAGGCAGGAAATTTTTTCTGAGAGTCAGATACGCCAGTTCGTTGAAAAAAGTCTTCTTGTGCGGCGCTTGCTTGGTCGGGCGGCGTGAGTAGTTGGCTTTTTTCAGGAATTGTGCGAAGATATTGCAACATAGCGGCATAGGTTTTTGATTTTTCGCGTTATTTGTTTCCCGTCCTGGGCATCAGCAATTTCACGGGCGCTAAAAAGACCATGACCATCGACATCCGCCCCGTCGAAGCGAAGGATATTCCCGCCATCGTGGCGCTTGCCAGGGCCACATGGCTCGACGCTTACGCCGGAATCATCTCCCGCGGGCAGATCGACTACATGCTGGCGCAGCGTTACGACCGCGCGGGGCTGGAGGCCGACATCGAAAATCCGGAAAAATGGCTGCACCAGGCGTTCGTCGACAACGTGCTGGCCGGGTTCGCCGCCTGCGAAATCTGCAAGGGGGAATTCAAGCTCGACAAGCTCTACATTCACCCCACGATGCAGCGCAAGGGCGTGGGCGCGGCGCTGGTCGATCACGCGGCGGCGCTCGCGCGCGGGCGGGGTTGTCCCGGCGTGATCCTGGCCGTCAACAAAAACAATGAACAGGCGATCCGCGCTTATACGAAATACGGCTTCCGCGTGCGCGACAAGATCGTGACCGACATCGGCGGCGGCTTCGTGATGGACGATTACATCATGGAAAGACCCGCCTGACCCCACGCCGCTTCATGCCCGCAAGGTGCGGGATGCCGGACAAGCCTTGAACGAAAACGCCGCCACCGCCACGCGATGAAACGCGCGTGACGATGGCGGCGCTTTTCCTTTCCTCCGTTGTCAGGCCGTGAGCAGTTCGTTGGCGGCCACTATCTCGACCGTGTTTCCACACTCGTCCTGGAAATGGAACTCTTCGATCTGATGCTCGCCGAACAGCTCGAAGTAGCCCTTGATGGTGACGCCCCCGTTTCCGCAGTAAGTGATTACGAAATCGTCGCCATCGGCCTTGCAGTACAGATCCGATTTGGAAATGCCGCGGAAAACGATCACGTCTACGTCATTACCCTCGACATCCGTGTCGTAGATGATGTCCTTGCCATGGCAGGGAGCAATCACATAGAAATCGCTGCCCTCGCCGCCATTCAGGATGTCATCGCCCGCGCAGCCAGACAGCAAGTCATCGCCTTCGCCGCCATAGAGCTTGTCGTTGCCCGCGCCGCCATAGAGCTTATCGTTCCCCACATCGCCGTACAGGCAGTCGTTGCTCGCGCCGCCAGCCAGATAATCATCGCCCTCGCCGCCGTACAGGTCGTCGCAGCCGTCTTCGCCGTAAAGCTTGTCGTTGCCCGAACCGCCATGGAGCTTGTCGGAACCCGTTCCGCCGTAGAGGAGGTCGTCCCCCGCCTCGCCGTACAGGCAATCCCAGCCGCCGCCGCCGGAGAGGGTGTCCGAGCCGCCACGCCCGATGATGACACTGGGCAAGAAACTGCCCTGGACGACTTTCGGCGCGTCGCCGATCACGCAGGTCACGAAGTCCACCGTCTTGCCGATCAGGTTATTCACGGTGGAGGCTATGACATGGACGGTGCCGCCGATCACGCTGTACTCGCCGAAAATGCCGGGGAAAATCGCATTGGTGCAATTCTCGATGGCATTCGTGATCGCCGTGCTCGTATCCTTGATCGACTCGGGAATGCTCTTCGGCACGGTCAGGGTATCGCAGACGGAAACGATGGCCCCGCCGATCTCCGTGGAGATGGTGCTGACGGTTTCACCGATGTAGCCGGGCACGAGCGTCGTGGCAATGTTGCCGATGGTGCCCGCCACGGTCGTGATAGCCGTCTCGCACGCTTCGCCGGGTTCCTCGTAAGGCAAGGGATGCAATGCTTCCGTCACCGAATCGACGGTGCATCCTATGAGAGCGGGAAGCTCGATAATGGTTTTGACGATGTGTACAGGATTCAGCGCCTGCACGATCGACACGGCGGAACCCACGATCGCGCCGGAGGCCAGTCCGACCGCGACGCCCGCGATGTTCACCCCGGCCACGGCGAAACCCGCCGCACCCACGGCCACACCCGCGGCCCCTACGACACCGCCAATGATTGGAGGTACAATTAATGTCATCATTCATCTCCCATGGGCCGGATGAAGGGGCAGGCGGTGCTACCCGCCCGCATTTCCCTCTTCACCCTCCCTTGTTGTCCATCAAAGCAATTCCAGCAACAGGTCTTCGGCACCCAACACTTCGATGTTGTCGCCGTCGGCGTTGTCCTGGAACCTGAATTCCTCGATCCGGTGCGAACCGGACTGCGCGAAGAAGTCGTCGATGACGATGCTGTCGCCCCGGCTGTATTCGATCACGAGGTCGCTGTCCTTGACCGTGAGGCGCAGGTCGGACTTGGATACCCCCACGAAAACCACCATATCCTTGCCGCCGTTGGCTTCTTCGTGGATGGTGTCCCTGCCCGCGCCAAGCGAAGCCACATAGATGTCGTTGCCGTCGCCGCCGCTCAGGAGATCGTTGCCGGCACCGCCATCGAGCTGGTCGCTGCCCGCGCCGCCATAGAGCTTGTCGCTGCCCGCATCGCCGAAAAGGAGATCGTCCCCTTCTTCGCCATACAGGAGGTCGTTGCCCACGCCGCCGTCCAGGCCGTCATTGCCCAGGCCGCCGTACAGGACATCGTCGCCGTCTTCGCCGAACAGGGTGTCGCTGTCCCCGCCGCCGTAGAGTTTGTCGTTGCCCTTGCCGCCGTAGAGAAGGTCGCTGCCCGCTTCGCCGTAGATGAGATCCTTGCCGCCTTCGCCATAGAGGACATCCGCGCCGCCGCGCCCGATGATGATGTCGAAACCGTTATCGCCATGCGTGACTTTCGGATCGTCGCCGACGGCCACGGTCAGGAGGTTCGTGGCTCCGCGGATGACGCCGCCCACGGCGGAGGAGAGGAAGGAAATAGTGCCGCCCAGTATGCTGTTGTCGCCGAACAGCCCGGGGAAGATCGCCTTGGCCGAATTGCCGATGGCGTCCGTGACCGCCACGCTGGCATTCTTGATCGACTCGGGAATGCTCGTCGGCACGGAAAAAGCCTCGGAAATGGCAACCACCGTATTGCCGATTTCCGTTGTGACGCTGGCAATGGTGTTGCCGATATAGCCGGGCGCGATCTCCGTGGCAAACGTCCCGATAGTGCCCGTCACGGTCGAAACGACCGACTCGCTCGCGTCATCGGGTGCCTGGTATGGCAACTCGTTTGCCGTCTCGACCACCGAATCGAAGCTACCCTTGATGAGCGCGGGCAACTTGAAAATCGTACTGACTATGTGAAAAGGGTTAAGCATTTGTAAAAGCGACTTGGCGGTACCTATCGTGGCACCCGCGGTCAAACCGCCCACGGTCGCCCCAATGGTCGCGCCCGCCGCGCCAATGCCAGCGGCACCTACCGCCAGCCCACCGCCAGCCAGCGCAATGGCAACAGGGATGTCTTCAGACATGATTTCCTCCTCGGAGTTGATGGAAAGGAGGCGTTATTGCATTACTTTTTATATTTGAGGTCAAGACATCAACCCGGAAAACCCTGTGCACCCTTACACGAAAAAGGCAAAATAATGCCCTTCCCGCGTTCCGGCGGATTCAAAAATAAGCTTCTTCGTTATCCAAACAGGCAGCCCGGCCACGACGCATCCGTGCCCGGCGCGTGGCGCGGGCAGTCCGGGAAGTTCACACCGCGAAGATCTGTTTCACCCGCAGGGTTTCGTTGCGCTCGACGAGGCCGATCAGGCGGTCGACGTGCGGATGGCGTCCGGGATTCAGGCGGGCATCCTCGCCGTGCTCGGCGTAGAGTTCCAGCCCCTTCTTCGCGGCTTCGGGCGTGATCGCACCGTAGAGCTGGGCGAGGTGGTTGTAGACGGCGAGCGAACCCGCCTGGCCGGATTTGTTTTCTATCGTCGCCACCACCGCGCCGTCGGCATCGAGGAGATTCATGCCCGCAAGGTGCGAGATGCCGGGCAGGGTCTTGAGGGTTTCGGAAAAATTCATTGCGCCGCCCTTCCTCAAATCCGCCGCGCCAACTCGGCGGCCTTGCCGGTATAGCTCGCCGGAGTCATCGCCAGCAGGCGGTCGCACTCGCCTTGCGGGATGGGCAGGGCGGCGATGAAGTCGCGCAGGGCCTCGCGGGCGATGCCTTTGCCGCGCGTCAAAGCCTTGAGTTGTTCGTAGGGGTTGGCGATGCCGAAGCGGCGCATGACCGTCTGCACGGGTTCGGCGAGCACTTCCCAGCAAGCGTCGAGATCGGCGGCGAGCCGCGCGGGATCGGCTTCGAGTTTTCCCAGGCCGCGCAGTAGGCTGGCCGCGCCGAGCACGCTGTAGCCAAAGCCCACCCCCATGTTGCGCAACACAGTGGAATCGGTGAGGTCGCGCTGCATCCGGGAAATCGGCAGTTTTTCGGAGAAATGGCGCAATACCGCGTTGGCCATGCCGAAATTGCCTTCGGCATTCTCGAAGTCGATCGGGTTGACCTTGTGCGGCATGGTGGAGGAGCCGATTTCGCCTTCCTTGAGTTTTTGCCGGAAATAGCCGAGCGAGATGTACAGCCAGATGTCGCGGCAAGCGTCGATGAGGATGGTATTGGCGCGGGCAATGGCGTCGAACAGTTCCGCCATCGCGTCGTGCGGCTCGATCTGGATGGTGTAGGGGTTGAATTCCAGCCCGAGCGATTCGATGAAACGGCGGTTGAAGGCTTCCCAGTCGAAATCCGGCCAGGCCGCGAGATGCGCGTTGTAATTGCCCACCGCGCCATTGAATTTGGCGCGCAGGGCGACCCGCGCGATGCCGTCCCGCGCGTGCCGCAGGCGGGCGACGATGTTGGCGATCTCCTTGCCCAAGGTCGTCGGGCTGGCGGGCTGGCCGTGGGTGCGCGACAACATCGGCAAATCGGCGTGCCGGTGCGCGAGGTCGCGCAGACAGGCGACGATTTCGTCTAGGGCGGGCAGCAGCACCTCATCGCGCCCCGCTTTCAGCATCAGCGCGTGCGAAGTGTTGTTGATGTCCTCCGAAGTGCAGGCGAAATGGATGAATTCGGCAACCGCCGCCACTTCGGCATCATGGGCCAGGTTTTCCTTGAGCCAGTATTCCACCGCCTTGACATCGTGATTGGTTCTGGCCTCGATCTCCTTGATCGCCGCGCTGTCGTTCTCGCCGAACCGCGCCGCCACGGCGTCGAGTCCGGCCACGGCGGCGGGCGAGAACGGCGCGATCTCCGCGAAAGCGGGTTCGGCGGCAAGCGCCTTCAGCCACGCGATCTCCACCCGCACGCGATTGCGGATCAGGCCGTGTTCGGAGAAATGTTCGCGCAACCCCGCGACTTTGCCGTGATAACGGCCATCCAGGGGAGAAAGAGCGGTCAGGAGAGAGACGGGCATGACGAATTTTCCGGGTAAAAGTGTTATTTTACTGCCCACGACCGCCACGAGCCTGCCAACCCGGTGGCCGGAGCCGGTCGCCCCTGCCAGACATTTCTGCGGATTCCGCGCGCGTCGAGAACATCCTGCCCCGTGAATACACCCGTCCCGCACAACATCAGCATCGAAGTCGCATCCGAATTCATCGCCGCCAAGTCCAACCCCGGCGAGGATTACTACGCCTTCGCGTATCATATTGCCATACACAATGACGGCGTAGCCCCCGTGCGCCTCGTCAGCCGCCACTGGATCATCACCGACGGCGACGATCAGGTTCACGAAGTCCATGGCCTGGGCGTCGTCGGCGAACAGCCCTGCCTCGCGCCCGGTGACGTATTCCGCTATTCGAGCGGCTGTGTGCTCGACACCCCGGTAGGCACGATGCAAGGGCATTACCTGATGGAGACGGAAGACGGACAGCGTTTTGAAGTGGAAATCCCGGCATTCATGCTCGCAACGCCGGGCGTGCTGCACTGACCGATGCCCTCCGGCATGCCTTTTACTGGAACCCGAACCCGTTTTACGATGAACCAGACCACCAACATCCTCGTCGTCGGTATCGGCGGACAAGGCGTGATGACCGCCTCGGAAATTCTTTCGGAAGCCGCCATCACGCAAGGCTACGAAGTCAAGAAAACCGAAGTCGCGGGCATGAGCCAGCGTGGCGGCGTCGTCTCCTCGCACGTGCGTTTCGGCCCCAGGGTGCTGTCGCCGGAGATCGCGCCCGGTGAGGCGGACATCCTCGTCGGCTTCGAGGCCGCCGAAGCCATGCGCTGGAGCCACTACCTGCGCTCCGGCGGAGCGGGCGGCGTTGCGATGATCAACCGCCTGAAACTCGCCCCGCCCATCGTCTCGCTGGGCCTGTTCGACTACCCCGTCGACCCCGTGGCCGCCGTGCGCGAGCAGGGCTTCGAGGTGCACGATTTCGACGCCGGGGAAATCGCCCGCGAGCTTGGCGACCTGCGCCTGGTGAATACCATCATGCTGGGCGCGATTTCCGACAACCTGCCCTTCCCCGCCGACACCTTGAAGGAATGTATCGTTACCCGCTTCCGCGCCCGCAAACCGGCGCTTGCCGAACTGAACGCCCGGGCATTCGACCTGGGCAAGACCGCCGGGAAAAAATAGACGCCCACCATGGATATTGATCTCGAAAGAATCCGCGCCTTTTTCGCCAACGATCGCTTCGCTGCGAACGCGGGCATCGTCATCGACTCGGTGACGGAAAACGAAGTGCGATGCAGCATGCCGATCACGGAAGCGCACCTAAACGCCGTCGGCACGGTGCAGGGCGGCGCGATCTTCACGCTTGCCGATCTCGCGTTTGCCGTGCATTCCAATCTGCCGCACCTGTGCGGCGAAAAACCCGGCGTCACGGTGGGGCAATCGAACAGCATTTCCTACCTCGCCGCAGCCAGGGGCACGCGCCTGATGGCGCGTTCAGTCTGCCTTTCGCGTGGCAGGAATGTTTCGGTTTTCCGCATCGAAGTGCACGACGATCAGGGCAATTTCGTCGCCGATGTGCGGGGGAACGGTTTCAGCAAGGCGGCACGGTAATACTGTCGGGAGCTTTCGATTCGTCCGGTACTGTTGGCAATCCATACGGCCCGTGGATTGCCGCGCTTCGCTCGCAATGACGATGGCTTGATCGGCGCTCTCGGCCAACGAATACCGCCATCGGCACATGAAACCGCTTCGCCAGCGCCGCGATTTGTCGCAGGTTCAGGGCGCGCTTACCGGCCAGCGCCTCCGCAAACGCCACGAGATGCGCGTAATGCGCTTCATCCTCGATCGGCCCGGGCTTGCATCCAGCACCACCCACGGCGCTGCAATCCCGGTGACGGTCGCACTCATTTCCATTTCCCCTTGTCGTACTCGCCATGCGTCATGACGGCCTTGATCCATAACATCTGTGCCGAAAAGGCAATACCCGCCGCCACCCGGTATTTGTTTCCACCGATGTTGGCAAGACCCACAGTATCCTGTGAGGGTGTCCGGGCATCGTTGCCGCCAGCGCATGCCGCGCGAACCCGACCGTCACGGGTAGAATTTCCGGTTTCTTATACACGATGTGCCCGAATGAGATGTCGATGGCGCATTCCGAAAACAACGAATTTAGAGCGTTTTTGGTTCAGATGCCGACCCAATCCGAAGCCGGAATGTTTTTTGTCATTCCTCGCAAGCGAAGTATCGCGGCCTGCCTCGCCGTCACGCACAGACAGGCACCCCCTCGTCATTGCGAGGGCCGCAGGCCCGTGGCAATCCAGAAGGCGGTTCAGATTGTATCGGCGATCCAGAAAATTGAAGCGCCGTATGGATTGCCACGTCGCTGCGTGCCTCGCGATGACGAGTGTCATCATCTGAACCGAAAACGCTCTAGCCAGCAGATCGTGGCGGAACAGAATCGTCTGCAAGAACGGACAAATCATCACCATGAATGACATCCTGAAGAAAATCTGCGCGGTCAAGGCCGAGGAAGTCGCCGCCGCGAAAGCCGTCCGGCCACTGGCGGCCATGCGCCGCGAGGCGGAAGACCAGCCTCCGGCGCGGGACTTCATTGCCGCCCTGCGCGGCAGCATCTCGCGCGGACAAGCAGCGGTCATCGCCGAAATCAAGAAAGCATCGCCCTCCAAAGGAGTGATCCGGCCCGATTTCCGCCCCGCCGACATCGCCGCCTCCTACGCCGCCCACGGCGCGGCCTGCCTGTCGGTGCTCACCGACGCGCCGCATTTCCAGGGTTCGCCCGAGTATCTGCGACAAGCCCGCGCCGCTTGCGCGCTCCCGGCCTTGCGCAAGGATTTCATCGTCGATCCCTATCAAATCCACGAGGCCCGTGCCATGGGCGCGGATGCCATCCTGCTGATCGCCGCCGTGCTCACGGACACGCAGATGCAGGATTTCGAGGACATCGCGCGGGAACTGGGCATGGCCGTGCTCGCGGAATCGCACGACGGCGCGGAACTGGCGCGCGCGCTCCGGCTCCGGACACCCCTGATCGGCATCAACAACCGCAACCTGCGCAGCTTCGAGGTCTCGCTCGCCAACACTCTCGACCTGCTCCCGCAAGTGCCCGGAGATCGCCTTGTCATTACCGAATCCGGCATCCTGACGCGGCAGGATGTCGAAACCCTGCGCGTAGCGGGCGTTCATGCCTTTCTCGTCGGCGAGGCGTTCATGCGCGCGGAAGAACCGGGAAAGGCGTTGGCGACACTCTTCGGCACGCGCCGCGAACCCGACGGCGCTTGAACGATGCGCGCCATGGCCGCGCCCCATATTTCCGATCACGGGCGGCGCTGGCTCCGGCGGCTCGCCCTTTCCCTCGTCATCGCCACCGTGTTGGCTGGCACCACACTGGCATGGCTGTTCAGCGCCGAATCGGGCTTGCGGACGCTCGCGGAGGCGGCGGGCCGTTTCAGCGGCGGTGCCTTGCGCATCGAAGGCACAAGCGGTGCCTTGCGCGGGCCGCTCGCCTTTTCGCGCCTGACGCTGGATTTGCCGGAAGCGCGGATCGAATTGGGCGACGTTGCGCTCGACTGGCAATCGTTTTTCCCGTGCATCGCCGTCGACCGACTGCGGGTAGCGCAGGTCGACGTTTTCCTCAAGAATGCCCCGCCGTCTCCGGAGCCGCCCGCATTGCCGGAAAGCCTGCGCCTGCCGTTCGCCTTCGATCTGGTGCTGGAAGTCGGCGCGGCAGCGATCCACAGCGCGGATGCCGACAATGCCGCCGACGCCCCGCCGGTTTTCGCCCTGCGCGAAAGCCGTCTTTCCCTGAGCGGCGAAGCGTCGCGCCTCCTTTTGCGGCACCTGTCCGCCGAACTGCCGCAAGGGCGCATCGAAGCCACGGGCGAACTCGGGACGGCGGCACCGTTCGCCCTGCAAATGAACGGACATCTGGCGGCCAGCGAATTCACGCTCGACTTCGACGCCGGAGGCAGCCTGGCCGAACCCGCATTGCGCCTGCGGGCACAAAACCGCGGCATCCGGGGGCGGGCAAGCATCGTGGCAACGCCTTTTGCCGTGCTGCCCCTGAAAACGGTCGAGCTTGAAGCCGAGGGCATCGACCCCGCCGCGCTCGCGCCCGGCCTGCCGCGCGCGGATTTGCGCCTGCGCGCCAGCCTGCGGGCCGTTGCCGAAAACGGCGAGCCGGTATTGCGCGGCCCATTGCAGATCGACAACGCCCGTCCGGCCACTTTCGATGCCGGTGGCCTGCCGCTGAGCAGCCTGCGCGCGGACATCGCCGCTGCGATGGACGAAGCCCGGCTCGATGCGCTCACGCTGGAAGGCGGCGGCGGCAAACTCACGGGGCATCTACACTGGCGGCGGCAGGCAGACCCCGCGGAGGACGCCGGTTTCGGCCAGATCGACGCCCGCCTCGACGTCAGCGCGCTCGACCCCGCCCGCCTCGATAGCCGCCTGCCCGCCAGCCGCGTCGACGGTGGCGGACGGCTCATCCTGAACGGCATGCACGTGCGCGACGCTGCCATCAAATTCGATTTTGCCGACAACCACCTGGAACTCGCCGGAAACTGGGGGCGCGCGCAAGACCGGCTGACGCTGGCACTCGACGCCCCCCGGCTTGCCGCCATCGGCTACGGACTGGCGGGCCGGATACGCGCCGCCGGAACGATCACCGGCGGGCTGGACGCGCCAGCGGGAACGCTCCGGCTCGATGCCAGCGGCCTGCGCCTGCCCGGCGACATCGCCGCCGCCGCGCTCGCGGGCGAAGTGCGCATCGAAACGGGCGTCAACGGCCCGCTCGCCCTGGAATTGAACGGCTCCGGCATCGTCGCGGGCGATCTGCGGCTTGCCTCCGCGAAGATCATCGCCGACGGCCAGCGCGACCGCCACCATATACGACTCGAAGCCGAAGGCGCGTTCAAGGATGTCGCCGCCCGCATCGGGGCCGCGCTGGACGGCAGCCTCGATGCGCGCCACTGGCGCGGCCAGCTTCTCGCCCTGAAAAACGAAGGACACTGGCCCCTGCGCTTGCGCGCCCCGGCGGCGCTGGAAATCGGCCCGGAAACATTCAGCCTCGCCGAAGCCGGATTCGACATCGGCGAACGGGGCAACGTCCAGCTCGACGAAATCCGCTGGAAAAATGGCGAAACCGTTCTGCGCGGCAATCTCACCGGACTGGCGATGACGATGCTGCCGGGCCAGGGCCAGAGCGCGCGCGACCCGTTGACCCTCGGTGCCGTCTGGGATGTGCGCCTCGGCGGGAGCATCGACGGCGAAGCGCGGCTGTTCCGCGAATCGGGCGACATCGCGGTGCAGGGCGAAATCGCCGCCCGGCTCGGGCTGGAGCGGCTCGAAGCCCGGCTTCTCGCGCACGACCGCAAACTGACGCTGACGCTCGCCGCGCAGGCACGCGAAGCGGGCGAACTCGGCATATCGCTCGAAGCGGGCATCGAACGCGCCGGACAAGGCTGGCGGCCAGCGCCGCACGCACCGCTCACCGGCGCTGCCCATCTCGCTGTGCCCTCGCTCGCCTGGCTTGGCCGCCTGTCGCAGAAGAACATCGAAACCGGCGGCACGCTCGCCGCCGACATCAGCCTCTCCGGCACGGCGCTGGCTCCGGACTTGCAGGGCAAAATCCGGGGCAGCGCCCTGCAATTTGCGCTCGCCGACCATGGCTTGATCCTCTCGGGCGGCGAACTTGACGCCGCGTTCCTCCACCGCGACGGCCATCAAAGCCTGCACCTGGAGCGGCTCGCCTTCGAGTCGGCCAACCGGGTCAAGCCCCGCGACAAGCGCGTGCCCGTCGACAAACTCACCGCCACGCCCGGCCATCTGCTGGCGACGGGCGACATCGTGCTGGATGCGGCGGACTCGCCGGACGAAGTGCGCGCACTACGCGGGCAGATCGAATTCACTGCCGAACGGCTGCCGCTCTTGCAGCGCCCCGACCGTTGGCTGCTCATGTCCGGGCAAGGCCGGGCGACCCTGCAAGGCAAGGCGCTCGACATCGACGCCAGCCTGCTCGCTGATGCCGGTTACATCGAAATCGACGGTGCCCAGGCTCCTGCCCTCGGTGACGACGTCATCGTTCGCCGCGCGGGTGTGTCGGAAAACGAAGCGGGCGCGGCACCGGACAGCCCCATCGCCATCACGGGGAAAATCGCGCTCGACGCCGGACGCGCTCTTTATCTCGACGCATTCGGCATCGACACCCGGCTGGCGGGCGGGCTGACACTGCAACTCATCCCTTCCGCCCCCCCGAGGGCGCTGGGCACCATCCGCACCGTCGACGGCAGCTATCGCGGCTATGGCCAGCGTTTGAGCATCGAGCGCGGCACCATCACCTTCCAGGGCGAACTGGACAACCCGGGGCTGAACATCGTCGCCATGCGGCGCGGCATGGAAGTCGATGCGGGCGTGGCGATCACGGGCGACGCC
Organism: Azoarcus sp.; assembly: GCA_031276015.1. GTDB lineage: Bacteria > Pseudomonadota > Gammaproteobacteria > Burkholderiales > Rhodocyclaceae > WRNU01. Next base: position 5,615 of record JAISNX010000128.1, on the reverse strand, counting down.
CGCCGCCCGCAAGTCCGGCTCGTTTCCGAACCCGCCGTGCCCGACCCGGAAAAACTCTCCTGGCTCGTCCTGGGTCGCGCGCCCGATGCCGCCGGAGCCGATCTCGGCCTGCTCGTGCCTGCGGCGCAGGCACTTTTCGGCGGCCCAGGCGGCGGCATGACGGAAGAACTGACGCGCGGACTGGGCATCGACAGCTTCACCATCGGCCAGGGCGAGCTGAACAGCAGCAGCCGCAGCGCCGCCAGCAAGGTCGTGGGCGGCGGATCGCGCATCAGCGCGGGCCAGATGACGACAAGCGACGTGGTTGCGGTGGGCAAGCGGCTCACGAATGCGCTTTCCCTGTCTTTCGAGCAAAGCCTGAGCGGCGTGGAATCGCTGGTGAAACTCACCTATCGCCTGGATCGTCGCCTGTCGCTGGTCGCACGCGGCGGCACCGACAACGCCTTCGACATCTATTACACCTTCACCATCGGCGGCAAGGATAAACAGGAAAAGCGCGGTCGGGCCAATGAAATGCACGGCGACTGAATACGGGCAATACCGGCGCGGCACGCATGGAATGCGAGGCCGCGCGCCCCGCATTCCCGTTCTCTCCGACGTTCAATGCAAATGTTGCGGAATCTGTCCGGCCTCGGTCTCGGGCATTTCCGCGTGCACGATTTCGCCGCCGGGCGAAGGGTAGAGCGGCGCGCCGCAATCGTCGCAATATTCGAGCGGAAAGCGGTGTTCGAGCACCGTAATGGCCCCGACGCCGCATTCCCGCAGCACGCTTTCGATCTCCGCCGGGACATCGACGGCCTCGTCCTCCGCGCCCAGGAGCGGCCAGACGGCACCGTGGACAACATTGTCATCATCGGAAAGCGTGAAACCGATCCGGTATTCCTCGATCTGTTCCTCCCAGAACGGCGCGATGATCGCGCGCAGCTTGACCACCGGCACATCGAGCGAGGTGATGAGGAAGGCGACCGAGGCGCGCACCGAATAAGCGCGGCTGATCTTGTCGGCGGCGCGGCAGGCCGCGAAATAGGATTCGGGCAACACGAATTCGAGCGCGCATCCGGGCAAGAGCGGCGCGAGGCACCCGCCGCCCTGGCCGCGCCATTGTTCCAGCGCCTCGGCGCGGCTGCCGTCGGCTTCTTGCCAGCGAAAAACCGCACTGCCGCGCGGCACGGCGACGGCGGCCAGCAGATAGCGGGTGTCGGAAAGAAACTGTGTCGTCTCCTGCATATCGTCGGTATCGACGTGGAGGTCTTTGTTTTCGAGCGCGGCGCGGCCCAGGCGTCTGGCGAAGTCGGCGGTGGCGCAATAACCTTGCGGCAACTGGTCGGGGCTGTAGAAAAAATCGGCCAGCGCGATGCGGGTATTTCGGGCAAGCACATGGGCGTGCAGGTGCGTGCGCAGATTGGCGAGCGTGGCGGCGGGCAGGGCGCGGGCGGGGATGCGAAAGCGCGACCATGCCAGCACCGGCGCGGCGATGAAAATGATGTCGTGCTCTCCGTCGAGTCCGGCCGGGGATTCGGTACGCGCTTCGATGACGTCCGCGAGTTCGCCATAACCGGGGCTGCTGCGGTTGAATGCCTGGTCGAGCGCGGTATCGAGCGTGTCCTCGTCATCGTGGGCGAGCGTCGTGTCGATCGCCGCAGCAAGTCGCTCTTCCCAGTAACGGTCTTCGATCCGGCAACAAGACTCGCCCAGACCACCCGCCAGCCACAGGATTTCTTCGACATGACGGCCAATGCCGCCACGACGTTTATTACGCGGTCGTTTCATGTTGGGTTCCATCCGGGGAAACGCAGTATTCTAGCGCAGTCTGGCGGTTTGTCTTTTTCCGCAGGCGGCAAGCCGCGCCAGCGGGGGCGGCATGGGGCTGCCCAGGCCGGGGAAACCCTGATCGGGACAATGCCGGTAGAGTCGATTGTCATTGCGGGCGAAGCGGTGCCGCTACCGCGTGCAAAACATAGCATCGAAACATGCTTGCAAATACACGCCATGCGGATAGACTTCCGGATGCCTTTCACTACTGGAGACCATCATGACGCAAACCGCCGCATCTCCCCTGCTCACCCTCAACGACGGCAATCGGATTCCCCAACTGGGGCTTGGCACCTGGCAAACGCCGGAAGCCGAAGCGGCGGCGAGCGTTGCCGCCGCGCTCGAGGCCGGTTATCGCCTGATCGACACCGCGGCGATTTACGGCAACGAAAACGGTGTCGGCGCGGGCTTGCGCGCCGTCGGCCTGCCGCGCGAGCAATACTTCGTCACAACCAAACTCTGGAACGACCGCCACGGCTACGACGAAACCCTGCGCGCCTTCGACGAGAGCCTGGCGCGCCTGGGGCTGGATTACGTCGACCTGTACCTGATCCACTGGCCCGTGCCGCGTCGGGATCGTTTTATTGATAGCTGGCGCGCGCTGATCCGGCTCAAGGAAGAAAAGCGGGCGCGATCCATCGGCGTTTCCAATTTCGAGGTGACGCACCTGGAGCGAACCATCGCCGATACCGGGGTGACGCCCGCGGTCAACCAGGTCGAGCTGCATCCGGATTTCCAGCAGCAGGGATTGCAGACCTACCACGGCGCGCGGGGCATTCTCACGCAATCCTGGAGTCCGCTCGGGCAAGGGACGCTGCTCGGGAACGAGGTTGTGCGCCAGATTGCGGCCAAACACGGCAAAACGGCGGCGCAGACCATCATTCGCTGGCATCTCGATAGCGGCCTACTGACGATTCCCAAATCCGTCCGCCCCGAGCGCATCGCGGAAAACTTCGCGGTGTTCGATTTCACCCTTGATGACGACGATTTTGCCCGCCTGGAGACACTGGACAGCATCGGCAACCGCATCGGGCCAGATCCCGATACGGCGGATTTTTAGGGAAATACCGACATCCGCTATTGCGGGCCGAAGCGCGGCAATCCATGGGCAGCATGGATTGCCGCGGCGGTACGCCTTGTTTTACTCCTTGTTCTCCTTGACGTTCCATGTCCCGGATATTTCCGCGCCCATATTACCGTCGGCGTTCTGTTCCTTGACCTTGATTTCGATCTTTGAATAAGACAGGCTGACCGTCTCTATCGTCTGCCCGCCGGACGATCCATTCGGCCCGACATCGACCACCAGGACTTCAAACAGTTTGATATTGACGAATTCCTTCGATCCCTCGCCTGCCTTGCATGCCGACAATTCCACCTTGGGAATGGGTTTCCCTGCCGCGCAATATTTGAACAGATCGGGGGAAGCCCTGTCGATATAGTGCGTGAAAGTCAGGGGCGGAAAGTCCGCCCGTCCCACACCGCCGCCGCCGCCCGTAAACATCGAGGACGACTGCGTTACCCTGTAGCTGAAGTTGAGCACGTCGATCCAGCCTTTGTGTTTGGTTTGTTTGGACTCGCCTCAATGCCGTCGAGTTTGATGAAAACTTCCTGTGTCATGATGCGCTAAGCTCCTGTAGTGGAAAAACCGCGGGAATCGCTGGCGTGTTTACGGCCAATCCTCATCTTCAAACTGGTTGCCAAGCCAATGGATATTATTGTCTTTTGTCATCCAGATATTGCCGCAATTGGATACTGTAGCAATAGACGGACTGGAATCTCTTATTTTTGCATATTCAACTATAGATGATATGGCTCTGGTGTAGACCTCTTGTTTTTTCTCCAAGTAATTTTCGTCATCCTGGTCTCTATTATCGCAACATTCACGTCCAAATGTAATAAAAGAGGGGGGAGAAAAACGGAAATAATGATTGCCGTACCCAAATAATTTCTTTAAAAAACCTATTTCTGTGTTTGCGGCTTCTTTATGTTCTGATTTAAGGTCTGTATAGGATATTTTCTGAACACTTTTTGAAATAAAAAACATCGCGCTGCCGTTCGCTCTTGGTTCATAAGACACAAGTATGAACGGTTCACTCAATTGATCGGCAAGGAGTATCTTATATTTTCCATTATTGCGTCCTTCCAGAAGAATTTTGATGCCGAAATTTTCCTCAATGGATTTCCCATTATTATAAGAAGTGTCTATAATTTTTCGGAGATCGGTTTCCCTTGCTGGGCTATTGATACCAATCCAAAGGCGGTCATGCCCACCTTTCCAGTTATATTGAAATGCGTTTTTAACTTCATTATTAACCACATTTATTAATACCATTTTCCTAAGATCTTCTTCGCTCAACACTCGCCCTGCTTTCAGACAAACGCCCTGTGTTTGAACATAATAAGTTGCTGGCAAAATCGCCGTTAAAACGAATGTACACAGGACAAAAGTGTATGCCATATATTGTTTCAGACGAGAAAAACGTTTTGCGATCATTGAGATGTTCTTTCGGATATTTCCGTTTTTCTGTTCACCTGGAGGATGCATCGCGTGCAATTCTGGCAGTCGGTGGATGTTCCCCATGGGTGTCCACAACCTTTGAATATAGAATACCCTTCGTGCGCAAGCTGTCCATTTTCTTATTGTGAAGCGTCACGAAGCTAACTGCTCTATCAAGCAATGAAGAATGTTTCAACACCTCAAATTGCCTGTTTTGGACTTCCAGCATATTTAAATCCCTTTCTGAAAATGCTTGAATACTGTGAACGTTCCCCGTAAATTTGATGGTGACTTTCCGGCCAATTCCCCAAGGGTCGATCTCGCCTTCCGTCACGGCATTACTGATCTTAGCTTCCCAACTGCTGCTTTCGTAATCGTAATCGTCATTGGCCGGCTCGATCCATATCCTGTGAATCTCGCGCGTCCCATTGGGGGTGATGATGAACTGTGCCATTGGATTAATTCCAAAATCACTAGAACCGAATACCTCACAACGATTCACAAAATCGCTGTCGTTAATACCGTATTCGTACTGTTTTAATCCAAACAGGCGTCTTTCTGGGGTAGGCGGGATATTGTAAGCGTTAAAAATAGTCTCTCCAGTATAAAATGACCCATTTGCCAAATTATCCTTCTTCGCCAAAAACCGCCTCACGATATTGAACCGCGCGATGTGCATGAACCTTCCGCCCCCCTGCGTCATGAACCAGTTCTTGTCGATCTCCACATCCTGACGTGTCGGCTTCCTCTTTGCCAGGGCGAGAACATCCTGTTTCGTCTTGAGGGTGCCCGCTGGCGGGGGTTTGATGTCGTCGTACAGATACAGGCAGATCATCTCTTCCATCGTGGGCGCTCCCGCCGCGTATGCCACCATGCCCCATCCTCCTGAAGTCCGTTTTTGTCGTTGCAAGCCGCCGGATACCGTCGGGATGCGTTCATGATCCATCTGTTCCGATTGTGTCGGACATCTTACCGTCCGTGAATTATTTACACAATATGCTGGACATGGAAAAGTTCTGCTAATGACGGGTATGGGCGCGCGGCGTGTGGCGAGGGTACGGCTTGCTCTACTCCTTGTTCTCCTTGATGTTCCATGTCCCGGAAATTTCTGCGCCCATGTTGCCGTCGGCGTTCTGTTCCTTGACCTTGATTTCGATCTTTGAATAAGACAGGCTGACCGTCTCTATCGTCTGCCCGCCGGACGAGCCATTCGGCCCGACATCGACCACCAGGACTTCAAACAGCTTGATATTGACGAATTCCTTCGATCCCTCGCCTGCCTTGCATGCCGACAATTCCACCTTGG
>JAISNX010000103.1 GCA_031276015.1 Azoarcus sp. | reverse complement strand
GGATTTGAAGCTGAAGCGTTGTTCGCTGACCGCGCGTACGATACAGATGCTATCATTGCTCAAGCATTGGCCGCTGGTATGGAGATTGTGATTCCACCAAAGAAAAATCGAAGAGAAGTGCGTGAGTATGACAGGCATTTGTATCGTTGTATGCATTTGACAGAGAATGCATCTTTGCATTTGAAACGCTGGCGAGGCATTGCAACCCGCTACGCCAAGAATGTGGCTTCTTTTGTGGCTGCCGTGCAAATCCGATGTATCGCCCTATGGGCCAAAATCTTGTGACGACACCATCTAATTGCTACCTGCCGCGCCGTCGCCTTTGGCGGAAGCGTCGACCGCTACCCGCAGGGCCTCCAACAAACGCAGGCTGGCCCGCCCGTCCGGCTTGCGCCCAAGCGCCGTTTGCTCTTTTGCAATCGCCTTGCGTGTTCTCTCGCCGATCATGCCGTCGGCCTCGCCGATGTCGTGCCCGCGCGCGATGAGCAAACGCTGAAGCTCGCGCCGCCCGGCTCTCGACAAACCCGGATCGTCGGTCGGCCACGGCGTGCGGAATTCGCCACCGCCGCGCAGGCGATCCGACAAATGCGCGATAGCCAGCGCATAGCTTTCCGCAGCGTTGTAACCGTAGATGACGTTGAAATTCCGCCCGACCAGGAAGGCTGGCCCCGCCGCCCCCGCGGGAAGCAGCAATGCGCGATCCGGGCCGCCTTCGGGCAGCGGCCCGCCATTGGCGAGCCTCACACCGCGCGCGATCCACAAGGACATGTCGCGCCGATTGCGCCGCCCCGCCAGCGAGGTATCGAACCCGGCGGGCAGCTTGACCTCGAAACCCCAGCTTTCGCCGCTTTTCCAGCCGCCCTTGTGCAGGAAATTGGCGGTAGACGCCAGCGCGTCGGGGGCGCTGGCGACGAGGTCGCGCCGTCCGTCGCCATCGAAATCGACCGCGAGCCGCAAAAAGGTGGACGGCATGAACTGCGTCTGCCCGAAAGCGCCTGCCCAGGAGCCGGTGAGGCGTTCGACGGGAATGTGCCCCTCGTCGATGATCTTCAGCGTATCGAGAAACTCGCCGCGAAAGTAATCCTGCCGCCGCCCCATGCAGGCGAGCGTACCGAGCGAGGCGAGAAGCGGGCGCGAACCGAGGCTGCGACCGTAATTGCTCTCCACGCCCCAGACCGCGACCACCGTTGCCGGATCGACGCCGTAGCGTTCCTCCACCTTTTGCAGCACATCCCGCCAGCGTTCGAGCATGGCGCGGCCATCTTCCACCCTTTCATCGTCGACGAGCGCCGCGAGGTAGTCCCAGATCGAGGTGGAAAACTCGGGCTGCGCGTCGAGCAAACCGAGCACCGAAAGATCGGGTTCGAGCCGGGCGGCATGCGCATCGAAAGTCGCCCGCGAAATGCCGCGCTGGACAGCCTTTGCGCGCAAACGCTCGATGCAGGTGGAAAACCCGTCGGCCTGCGCCGTCAGGGGCGCGGCAAGCGACAGGGCCAACATGGCGGGCAAAACACGCCGATACGGATGGGGGGCGATTTTTTTCATTCGCGCATTGTAGCCGCTTACGCTAAAATCGCCGCCCACGGGATGATCTGGTCTTCCCTGTTCCGCGGGCGTCGTATAACGGCATTACCTTGGCTTCCCAAGCCAAAGACGTGGGTTCGACTCCCATCGCCCGCTCCAGTGCGCTACAAGCAAAAAAACCAAAGAACCGCTGATATGTGTCCGGGCGGAACCGCCGGAAATCCCGCCAGCCTTCTGGAAGGCTGGCCCGGAACTGGCGCAAGTCACTCTTTTCTTGCTGTTTCGCCCTTGGCTTTTTTATCCGTCGTCCCGCCGTTTCCAGGCGTGGCGGCTACAATGCACCGTTTCAATTGACGGCAATGCCTGCGCGCATGCCTTCCGACGCATGACATTCGACCCGTGGTGGCTGGCTTATCCCTTGCTTGGGGCCGTGGTGGGCTTTCTCGCCGGGCTGCTCGGCATCGGCGGCGGCGGGGTGATGGTGCCGATGCTGACCACTTTCTTTCTCGCCCAGGGCTTTCCCCATGAACAGGTGCTGCACATGGCGCTCGGCACGTCGATGGCGACCATCGCGCTGACATCGGTTTCCAGCCTGCGCGCGCATCACGCCCACGGCGCGGTGCAGTGGGAAGTCGTGCGGCGGATCACGCCCGGCATCCTCGCCGGAACCTTTGCGGGCACCTTCATCGCCTCGCGCCTGGGCACCGCGCCGCTGGCGGTGTTCTTCGCCTGCTTCATGACATTCGTTGCCGCGCAGATGCTGTACAACGTGAAGCCGAAACCCTCGCGCGAATTGCCGGGCCGTGCGGGCATGAGCGTCGCGGGGCTTTTCATCGGCGCGGTGTCGGCGCTGGTGGCGATCGGCGGCGGGTCGCTTTCGGTGCCGTTCATGGTCTGGTGCAATGTCCGGGTGCAGCATGCCATCGGCACGTCGGCGGCCATCGGTTTCCCCATCGCGCTGGCGGGCACGGCGGGTTATCTGGTCAATGGCTGGCGGGCGGCGGAGATGCCGTCCTTCACCCTGGGCTATATTTATCTGCCCGCGCTGGTGCTGGCGGGCGCGGTGAGCGTTTTCGTCGCGCCGTTCGGCGCGGCCTGTGCGCATCGCCTGCCGGTGGCGGCGCTGAAGAAAGCGTTCGCGGGCATGCTGATCCTGCTCGTCGTCAAAATGCTGCATGGCGTGCTTGCCTGAATGTCCGGAGATCGCGGACGGGCGGGCGGCGTACCCCTTTTTCCCCTCTGAACAGGCGAAGTCCACATCATGATCGAAGCCCGCATCATTCCCGTGACCCCGTTCCAGCAGAATTGCACGCTGTTGTGGTGCGACAAGACCCGCAAGGCGGCGGTGGTCGATCCCGGAGGCGACATCGAACGCATCCGCGCCGTTATCGATAAATCGAACGTCACGGTCGAACGTATCCTGCTCACGCACGGGCACCTCGACCACGTTGGCGGTGCCGCGCCGCTGGCCGAGGCGTTCGCGGTGCCCATCGACGGGCCGCATCAGGAGGACAGCTTCCTGATCGAGGGCGGCTACCTTGCCCGGCAGTGCGCGATGTTCGGCTGGCCCCCGATCGCGGGGTTTACGCCCGCGCGCTGGCTTGGCGATGGCGACGAGATACAGGTCGGGGACGAAACCCTGCAAGTCATTCATGCGCCTGGCCACACGCCGGGGCACGTCGTCTATTTTCACGCGGGCGCAAGGCTGGCGCTGGTGGGCGATGTGCTGTTCGCCGGTTCCGTTGGCCGGACGGATTTTCCGCGCGGGGATCATCCGACGCTGGTTCATTCCATCCGCGAGCGTCTTTTCCCGCTGGGCGATGACGTACAGTTCATTCCCGGCCACGGGCCGATGTCGAGCTTCGGCGAGGAACGCTCAAGCAATCCCTACGTCGGCGACGGACTGGGCTGACGGGGCGCCAGGCGTTTCGTCCTGCAAGCCTTTCGGCAGCGGAAACACCGTTTTTTCTTCCACGCCCGGGAGTTCGCGCACCGTCGCGCCGGTCAGTGCTTGCAGGTGCGCGATGACTTCGGCAATCAGCACTTCCGGAGCCGAGGCCCCGGCGGTGACACCGATCCGGCGTTTGCCCGCGAGCCATGCCGGGTCGATGTCACGGGCATCATCCACGAGCCAGGCGGGGATGCCGCGCAGGGCAGCGACTTCGCGCAGGCGGTTGGAGTTGGAACTGTTCTTCGAGCCGACCACCAGCACGACCTCGGAAACTTCGGCCAGGTGTTTAGTGGCGTCCTGCCGGTTCTGGGTGGCGTAGCAGATGTCGTCCTTTTTGGGACCGCTGATGGCGGGGAAGCGGGCGCGCAGGGTGCCGACGATGGCGGCGGCATCGTCAACGGAAAGCGTGGTCTGGGTGACGTAGGAGAGCCGCGCGGGGTCGGCGGCCTGCATGGCGCGGGCGTCGGCCTCGGTTTCGACCAGGTGGATGCCGCCGTCGATCTGCCCCATGGTGCCTTCGACTTCGGGGTGGTGGCCGTGGCCGATCATCACCAGTTCGCGGCCCTGCGCGTGCATCCGCGTTACTTCCACGTGCACCTTGGTTACGAGCGGACAGGTGGCGTCGAACACCCGCAGGCCGCGCCGGGCGGCTTCGCGCCGCACCGACAAGGGAACGCCGTGGGCGCTGAAGATGACCGTGCCGCCCTCGGGCACCTCGTCGAGCGTTTCGACGAAGATCGCACCGCGCGCGCGCAGGCCGTCGACGACAAAGCGGTTATGCACGACTTCGTGACGCACGTAGATGGGCGCGCCGTAGCGGGAAAGCGCGTGTTCGACGATTTCGATGGCGCGCTCGACCCCGGCACAGAAGCCGCGCGGGTTGGCGAGGAGGATTTCGACTTTGGGCATGGCTTTACAGCGTGCGGCCTAGCTCACGCCGATGATTTCGACTTCCAGCCGTATCGACTTGCCCGCGAGCGGGTGATTGAAATCGAGGAGCGCGGAAGCTCCGTCGATTTCGCGCACGAGGCCGGAATAGCGCGAGCCGTCGGGGGCGGTGAATTCCATGATGCTCATCGGCTCGATGTCCTGCGAGGGCAGGTGCTCGCGCCGCACGCGCTCGATCAGTTCGGGGCGGTG
>JAISNX010000018.1 GCA_031276015.1 Azoarcus sp. | reverse complement strand
CCGCGACAGCCCCGTGGCGAGCATGATTTCCTCCACCGGCCTGCCCAGCTTCAGGAAATTTCGGGCAACCCCCAACAGCGCCTCGTCGCGTCCCTCAGCCCGTCCCTCGGCCCGTCCCTCAGCCCGTCCCTTCGCCAATCCCTCCGCCAATCCCTCCGCCAATCCCTTCTCCGTCGCTTCATTGCGCCACATCAGTTCATCCCGGCGTGCCTTTTCACGGGCTTCGTAGAGGATGCGTGCTTCTTCATCCGCCGACAGGCGCGTCAGCTTCCTGGCGGCAGGTTGCAGTGTTGGGTGTTCCTTGATCAGCATGCTCAAATCCTCCTCGTTTTGGGCCTTCAGGAATTCGAGCCAGGCCCAGAGTTCCGTGTGTTCGTCGTTTTCCGCAACCTTGGGCAGTTCCAGTGTGTGCAGGGAGAGAACGTCGGAGAAAACCGAGCGGGTAGCCAGGTCGCAGAAGCGATAGACGTTATGATAGTCCGCACTGTCCGCGATACAAACGAAATCCGTGATGACCACGCCAATGGTGGGCTTGAGCACGCGGTAGTCCTCGCCCTCGGCAATCTGGCTGGTGAAAAGGCGGGTGAGGTAGTAGAGGATTCTTGCCTTGAACGCGATGTGGTTAACGACCTGGATTTCGACATCAATCTGTTTGCCTGTTTTTGTCTTGACCCGCAAATCCAGGATGCCGATCTTGTCGCCCAGCACTTCGCCCGGCAGGAAGGGGTTCATGATGGTGATGTCGTCGTAGTCGTCATCCGGCAGGGGCAGCACGGCCTTGAGGAAGGCGATGAGGATTTCTGTGTCCTGCGCGTCGCCAAAGAGCATCTTGAAAACTTCGTCGCTTTTCGGGGGAAGGATGTCAGTCATTGCGGATACCTTTGTATCAATGCAAAGAGCAGGCATCATATCACGGTTGATGCTTTCGGGATTGTGTGTCGAGAGTGCCCGAAGCTGTCATTGCGGGGCCAGTAGGGTCGCGGTGTGCCATGCGGCCTGTGGATTGCCGCGCTTCGCTCGCAATGACGGGGTGGGAGATCCGTCATTGCGAGGCGCGAAGCGCCGTGGCAATCCATATTCCGTGATTCCTGCAATACCGCCCGTCAGTGTGGGTAGTCGCCGCCATGTGGATTGCCGCGGGCCTTCGGCCCTCGCAATGACGATCGGTTTGATATGAACTTCGTAAGGTAGATTTGCTTCGGGTAGTTCATCTCGGGTGTTTCTCGTCGGCCTGTTAAGGCGGATTCTCCGGAAAACGAGGTAACTGTTTGCCGCGAAACGATGTCTTTATGTTGCCCACAAAATCTGTGGATAACTTTGTGGGCAACTCGGGTACAGCGCCTCGCAAGCTGCGCCATTGTGACAATCATCACAAGTTGCCCGATCATGAAGCAAAAAATTATGTATATTAATCAAGTTCTTGCGTTTGTATGTACAAGAGTTGGCCTGGTATCTCTATAAAATTCATGAAACGGCTCCCATGTGAATAAGTCAAGACAATACGGGTAAATACGGGATTGCGCGAAAAATGCTGAATCCCCTTTATCCATAGGGTTTTTAGTCTGTTCAATTATGTGTATGTACGGTTTCGATAAGTATCGAGACATTTCCGGGATGAGTATGTTGTGAAATGCCGTGGCCGAGATTGAATACATGGCCAGGGTGGGGGCCGAAGGCGTCGAGCACGCGGCGCGCTTCGGCGGCGACGATTTCCGGCGTGGCAAGCAATATGGCTGGGTCGAGATTGCCTTGCAGTGCAACGCGGTCGCCGACGAGCGCGCGGGCGCGGCCAATGTCCATCGTCCAGTCCAGTCCGAGCGCATCGAAGCCGCTGTCGGCGAGAGCTTCCAGCCATAAACCGCCGCCTTTGGTAAAGACGATGTTCGGCACGCGCCGACCTTCTCTTTCCCGCGTGAGACCGGCGGCGATCCTTTGCAGGTAGGCCAGCGAAAATTCGCGGTAGGCGGCTTCGGAGAGCGCGCCGCCCCAGGAGTCGAACACCATGACCGCCTGGGCACCGGATTCGATCTGGGCGTTGAGGTAGGCCGTCACCGCCTGCGTGGTGACATCGAGAATGCGGTGCATGAGGTCGGGCCGCGTGTAGGCGAGTTTCTTGACCTTGTGGTAATCGGCGCTCGATCCGCCTTCGACCATGTAGCAGGCAAGCGTCCAGGGACTGCCGGAAAAACCGATCAAGGGCACGCTGCCGTCGAGGGCGCGGCGGATTTCGGCCACGGCGTCCATGACGTAGCGCAGTTCGGCATGGGGATCGGGCGCGGCGAGATTGCGTATTTCCCACTCTTGGGCAAGTGGGCGCTCGAACTTCGGGCCTTCGCCCTCGGCGAAATACAGGCCCAGTCCCATGGCGTCGGGCACGGTGAGGATGTCGGAGAAAAGGATGGCGGCGTCGAGATCGAATCTCGCCAGCGGTTGCAGGGTGACTTCGCAGGCAAGCGCCGGGTTTTTGCACAGGGCCAGGAAGCTGCCCGCGCGCTTGCGGGTTTCGCGGTACTCGGGCAGGTAGCGGCCCGCCTGGCGCATCAGCCAGACGGGCGTATGGGGCACGGGTTCGCGCAGCAGGGCGCGCAGGAAGATGTCGTTGTCGAGATGGCTCACGTCGGTTCCTCGAGGCGGGGCAGCTATGAATTGAAATGTCGACGGATTGCCGCACTTCGCTCGCAATGACGAAGGCTCGCAATGACGAAGGTTTGAGGCATGGCGACAAAGGTCTTGGGCATTGCGCCGCCCTCCGTACCCGTCATCGCGGGACACGCAAGCGCGTAGTGTGCCACACGCCGGGAATCGCCCTGTTTTATCGGCAATGAGGATTCACTTGGCCGGTGCTTCCCGTGGCTATCCTTCCCCGGCGACGGCGGTGGGTATGCGGTTGTGTACGCTGAACCCCGCGCTGTCGTAGGCCAGCCAGGTCGGATGGTCGTGCCAGTCGGCGAGGACGTAACGCTCGCAACGATGGCCGTCGAGCATGTAGGTGTGGTGCCCTGGGCGATGCGTGTGGCCGTGGACGAGCGCCGGGTAGCCGTGCGCGCGCAGCAGGTTGGCGACGGCATCGGAGTTGACGTCCATGATCTCGGCACGTTTGCCGCGTTTGGCGGTTTCGCTGCGGTTGCGTACTTTTTCGATGAACTCGCGCCGCGTGTCGAGCGGCTGGGCGAGAAAGCCGGTTTGCCAGACCGGATCGCGCACTTGTTGACGGTAAGCCTGGTAGGACAGGTCGTCGGTGCACAAGGTGTCGCCATGGGAGAGCAGCAAGGTTTGCGCGCCGAAACGGACGGCTGTCGGGTCGGAGAGGAGCTGCATGCCGGTCGAGGCGGCAAGGCCGTCTCCGGCGAGGAGATCGCGGTTGCCGGGCATGAAGAATGCCGCAATGCCGCTGGCGGCAAGCTCCCGCAAGGCCAGGCACACTTCCTGGTTGAACGGCGAACCCGCATCGTCGTCGCCCGCCCAGTATTCGAACAGGTCGCCGAGGATGAACAGGCTGCCCGCCCGACGGGCCGGGCCGGAAAGGAAGTCGAAAAACGCGCTGGCAGTCTGCGGACGGGTGGCGCTCAGGTGCAGATCGGCGATGAACAACGCTGGTAGTCTCACCGTGCTCAGGGGATCGGATGAAATCGGGGTGCCGCCAGCCATGGGATTAGATGACCTCGACGCGCTCGATGATGACGTCTTCTCTAGGAACATTCTGGTGGAAGCCTTTGTTGCCGGTGTCCAACTGGCGAATCTTGTCGACCACGTCCAGGCCGTCGACGACGCGGCCAAATACGCAGTAGCCCCAGCCTTGTGGATCGTCGGATGTACGGAAATTGAGAAAGCCGTTGTCGGCGACGTTGATGAAAAATTGCGCCGTGGCCGAATGCGGCTCGCCGGTGCGCGCCATGGCAATGGTGCCGCGCGTGTTCTTGAGGCCGTTGTCGGCTTCGTTCCGGATCGGCTCCCGTGTGGGTTTTTGTTTCATGCCAGGCTCGAAGCCGCCGCCCTGGATCATGAAGCCGTCGATCACGCGGTGGAAAATCGTGTTGTCGTAGTGACCGGCAGTGGCGTAGGCGAGAAAGTTCTCGACCGTGGCCGGTGCCTTGTCGGCATCGAGTTCGAGGGAAATGGCACCGTGGTTCGTGTGTAATATGACAGACATCGTTGCTCCGCCCGGTTATTTGGATTTTGCGGGTTTCTTGGGTTTTGTGGGTTTCGGCTCGTTTGCGGAAGGATTTTCCGGCGCTTTTTCGGGCGCGCGCTCGATGAGGGTGGCCGATTCGATCACGACGGGCTTGAGCGGCACGTTGCCGTGCTGGCCAATGGTCTGGGTGGGAAGCTTGGCGATCTTCTGCACCACGTCCATGCCCTTGACGACCTTGCCGAATACGGCGTAGCCCCAACCATCCTGCGCGGGGTAGTCGAGAAAGCCGTTGTTGCCGACGTTGATGAAGAACTGCGCGGTTGCCGAGTGCGGAGCGGCGGTGCGCGCCATCGCAATCGTGCCGGGTTCGTTCTTGAGGCCGTTGCGGGCTTCGTTCTCGACCGGCGCGCGGGTCGATTTTTCCTGGAGGTTTGCGTCGAGGCCGCCGCCCTGAATCATGAATTCGTCGATGACGCGGTGGAAAATCGTGTTGTTGTAGTGGCCCCCCTGGACGTAGTACAGGAAGTTGGCGACCGTCTTGGGGGCGAGTTCGGCATCGAGTTCAAGCACGATGTTGCCCTGGTTGGTCTTGAGTTCCACTTGCGGGCCGACGGCCTGCGCCGCGAGTGCGCAAAGGCCGAGGGCCAGGGAAACAATGAGGTGTCGGATCATGCATGCTCCGGAAATTTTCAAGAGTTGCGGGAAGCGGATGCTGCCGGAGCGAAGGGAAGCACTGCTATACTTCGACGCTTTCCAGACAGCCAACCACCGAATTCTAGCAACAAGTGCATTGCGCTCAAAACTATACGTTAGCGGTGGACGGGAACACGGGTTGGTCGACGCGGTCTGGAGAGGTTTTCCCCTTTCCGGTCGCCGGGCCGGGACGCCGGGTTCCGATCGGGTAATATCCGGTTCCTGCACGGATTCTCCAGGCGGCGCGGCCTCGCGGAAAGCATTTCCGCCAGGCGTTTCCAGGGGGCCGCGACGTTCCTTTCCGCCATTTGCATGCTTACGATATACAACACTCTCAGTCGCAGTAAAGAAGTTTTTCGCCCCATCGAACCCGGCCATGCCGGAGTATATGTTTGTGGCATGACCGTTTATGATTACTGTCACCTCGGGCACGCAAGGGTGATGGTGGTTTTCGACATGGTGGTTCGCTGGCTGCGGGCCAGCGGGCTGGTGGTGCGCTATGTGCGCAACATTACCGACATCGACGACAAGATCATCCGCCGGGCGCGCGAGGGGGGCGAATCCCTCCGAGCGCTGACCGATCGCTTCATCGCGGCGATGCACGAGGATGCCGACGCCCTCGGGGTGTTGCGCCCGGATGTCGAGCCGCGGGCGACCGAGTACATCGAGGACATGAAGGCGCTGGTCGCCCGTCTCGAAGAAAAGGGACTTGCCTACATCGCCGCCAACGGCGATGTTTGTTACGCGGTGCGGCGCTTTCCGGACTATGGCTGTCTGTCGGGCAAGCGGCTGGACGAATTGCGCGCGGGCGAGCGCGTGGAGGCGGTCGACGACAAAAACGATCCGCTCGACTTCGTGCTCTGGAAGCGGGCTAAGCCCGACGAGCCGGAGGACGCGAAATGGGATTCGCCCTGGGGGCGGGGCCGTCCGGGCTGGCATATCGAGTGTTCGGCGATGAGCGCCCGGCTGCTCGGCACGCACTTCGACATTCACGGCGGCGGACAGGATCTCCAGTTTCCGCATCATGAAAACGAGATCGCCCAGTCTGAGGGCGCGAGTGGCTGTCGTTTCGTGAATTACTGGATGCACAACGGCTTTGTGCGCGTTGACGATGAAAAAATGTCGAAATCGCTCGGTAATTTCACCACGATTCGTGATGTGCTCCTCAAGTACGATGCCGAGGTGGTGCGCTTTTTCATCCTGCGCGCGCATTATCGCAGCCCGCTCAATTATTCTGGCGTTCATCTCGACGATGCCCGCCAGGCACTGGCCAGGCTCTACAATGCAGTGAAGGCCGTGCCGGTCGACGAGACGCCGCCGCCCGATTGGTCCACGCCGTGGGGGGAACGTTTTCGCGCGGCAATGGACGAAGATTTCAACACCGTGGAGGCGTTGGCGGTGCTTTTTGAGCTTGCCAACGAAGCCAATCGCACCGGGGACGCGAAACTTGCCGGGCAGGTTCGCGCCTTGGGGCGGGTGCTGGGTTTGCTCGGACGCGAAGCGCACGAGTTTTTCCAGTCCGGGGCCGGAAGCGAGGCACGGGGGCTGGACGCTTCGGAGATCGAAGCGCGCATCGCCGCCCGCGCGGCAGCCAAGAAAGCGCGCGATTTCGCCGAGGCGGATCGCCTGCGTGCCAGTTTGCGCGATGCGGGCATCGTGCTCGAAGACGGCCCTGGAGGAACGAGTTGGCGGCGCGTTTGAGAGATGCGCCATGATGTATGAAAAACGCGCCGTGCGGTTCGCGGCGCGGGTAAGGTTTGGGCAAGGGCGCCCAGGCCGTGCGTGTCGTGGCCGGAGGGAGATCGGTTTCGACGAGATTCGATGCTTTGAAGGTGGGAAAACAAATGAGAGAAAAAGACATTTGCCGTATAGCGGTGTTCTATGATGGCGCTTACTTTTTCAAGGTCAGCAGCTATTATCTGTATCAGCACGAACGGCGGTCGCGCCTGTCGTTCCGTGGGGTACACGATTTCATCATCGCCGAGGTGGCGCAACGCGAAGGCATTGCGCCCAGTCGTTGCCAGATCGTCGACTCGACGTACTTCCAGGGGCGTCTGACCGCGCAGCAGGCGGCGGAGCAGGATCGCCTGTTTTCGGATCGCGTTTTCGAGGACGCGCTCACACGCGCCGACATTGCGCTCTTCCAGCAACATCTGGCGTCCCGCCCCGACGGGTCTTTCGAGGAAAAGCGCATCGACGTCTGGCTGGCGCTCGAAGCCTACGAAATGACCAGCCTCAAGGGGTACGACGTCTGTGTGCTCATCACGGGCGACGGCGATTTCGTTCCGCTCGTGCGCAAGTTGAACACCCTGGGCGCGCGGGTGATGCTGCTGGGCTGGGAGTTCGAGTACGAACGCGAGGATGGCCGCACGATGCGTACCCAGGTGTCGACCGGCCTGATCGACCGCGTCAACTATCCGGTGCTGATGAAGCCCCTGATCGACGACCGCGCCCGGCGTCACGACACGCTGATCGACAATCTGTTTCTGCCGCAAAGCAGTTCCAGCGAGTGGGACTGGCGCTCGAACCACCGCGATAGTCCGCGAAGCCTGCCACCGGATTTCGTCGAAGGCGCGGAGTGCCAGGGCACCATCGTCAATCTCATCGCCGGCAAGGGCTACGGCTTCATCAAGCCGGTGACGGGCAGCGACAATTACTTCTTCCACGCCAGCGATCTGGTCGACATCGGCATCGACGATCTGCGCTATGACGACAAGGTGACGTTCGTTACCTCGCGCGGTGAAAAAGGCATCGTTGCCAAAAACGTGCGTTTGGGGGTAGGTGATCCGAACAGCATCGACGGTGATGACGACGGCGATGACTACGATGACGACGAAACCGGCGAAATCATGGAAGATGAAGATCGGGCGGTAGTCTGAGCTTTTTCCGTTCGTGTCGCACGCCGCCCCGGTTTCCACAGGGAACCGGGGCGGTTCTGTTTTTGGCGCAGCGTGGCATTCCATGAGTCGCATGGCACACCACGGCACTGCACGCCTCGCAATGACGGTTTTGTACCGGAACCCGCCATGACAGGATGATGCCCACCATCCCGCTATGGACGGAGATACCCATCCCACCGGGTGAGTGGGTCTCTCCTCCCCCACCCCCACCGGGCACGGATGGAGATATCCCCAGAGGTATCCCCATTACCCCAAAGATGGTCGAGGCAGTGTGGCGCAAGTTCGAGGAGCACGATGTGCATGATGGAAATATCAGAGACCTCGGCAACCAAATTTCTTCCGAAAGTGGCATGAAAGCTGTGAGTGCAATGATCTACCTGGCGGTACTGAGTAACCTGATTTCTGGAAAACAGAACGGTGTGAAGCAGGGCATGAAATTTATAGACTTTGAACCCATTCCAGTAGGCCCGTTGCCTGCCATGTAATGATGCCGCAGGCAAGATGCAACATGGCCATGAACGTCTCAGGAAGCTTCTCCCAGCGAACGAGTATCCGGCGAAAGCGCGATTCATCCAGCTGTGCGTGCGTTCAACTACCCAGCGCCGCGCCCTGAAGCCATCAACCTGTTTAGAGCGTTTTCGGTTCGGATGATGACACTCGTCATTGCGAGGCGCGCAACGCCGTGGCAATCCGATCCGTCGGATTGCTTCATCTTCGGTTTGCAATGACGGATGTCGGTATTTGAACCAAATACGTTCTGGGGCAGTCTTGCGCGTCGGTTCCGCGCTATTCGCTGGCCGCCACGATCTCCAGTATTTCCTTGCCGTAAGCCTCGAGCTTGCGGTCGCCGATGCCCGAGATTTTGCGCAGATCGCCGGGCGTGCCTGGCCGGTTGATGGCGATGTCGCGCAAGGTGGCGTCGTGGAAAATAACGTAAGCCGGTATGTTGCGCGCCTGCGCGGTGCTGGCGCGCCAGGCGCGCAGACGGTCGAACAGCGCGGTCGGCACGCCGCCGGGAATATCGTGACTCGCGGTTTTGTGCCGGGTTCTGGATTTGCGGCGCTGCTCGGGCGGCAGCCGGATCGGGAAATCGACTTCGCCGCGCAACAGGGGACGGGCGGTCTCGGTGAGTGCCAGCGCGTTGTAACGCTCATGGTCGACGCTGATGAAATCGTGGGCGATAAGCTGTCGAAACACCGCGCGCCAGCGTTTTTCATCGAGATCGCTGCCGATGCCGAACGTGGACAGCCGCTCGTGACCGCGATCCCGCACCTTGTCGGTGAGTTCGCCGCGCAGCACGTCGATCAGATGCCCCGCGCCGAAACGCTGGCCGGTGCGATAAATGCAGGACAGTGCCTTGCGCGCGGCCTCGGTGGCGTCCCACGTCTGGGGCGGCGAGAGGCAGTTGTCGCAATTGCCGCAAGGCGCGGACGCCTCGCCGAAACAGGCGAGCAAGTGCTGACGGCGGCAGCCGGTGATCTCCGCCAGGCCGACCAGGGCATCCAGCCGCTTGCGGGCGAGCCTGCGGTAAGTCTCGTAATTGCGGTCGTCGACCCCGTCGCCCGCGTCGATCATGCGGCGCTGGTTGACCACATCCCGTGCGCTCCACGCCATCCACGCGCGCGCGGGCAGCCCGTCGCGGCCCGCGCGGCCCGTTTCCTGGTAATACCCTTCAATTGAGCGCGGCAGATCAAGATGGGCGACGAAGCGCACATCGGGTTTGTCGATGCCCATCCCGAAAGCGATGGTCGCCACCATCACCAGGCCGTCCTCGCGCAGAAAACGGTTCTGGTGCGCGGCGCGAATCTCGGTCGGCATCCCGGCGTGGTAGGGCAGGGCGGCGATGCCATGTTCCTGCAACCATGCGGCGGTTTCCTCCACCCTGCGCCTTGAGAGGCAGTAGACGATGCCCGCCGCGCGCGAGAATTGCGGGTGGATTTCATCGCGGATGAAATTGAGCAACTGACGGCGCGGATCGTCCTTTTCCACGATGGTGTAGTGGATGTTCGGGCGGTCGAAGCTGGAGACGAAACACCGCGCCGCCTCCAGATGCAGGCGTTGCACGATTTCGTCGCGGGTCTGGCGGTCGGCGGTGGCCGTGAGCGCGACGCGCGGAATGGCCGGATACCGCTCGGGCAGGATCGACAATTGCAGATATTCGGGGCGGAAGTCGTGCCCCCATTGCGAGACGCAATGCGCCTCGTCGATGGCGAACAGCGCAAGCCGCCCCGTATCGCGCAGATGATCGAGCCGGTCGAGAAACCTGGGTGTCATCAGCCGTTCGGGTGCGACGTAAAGCAGATCGAGACCGCCCTCGAAAAGCGCGCGCTCGGTGGCGCGCATGGCGTCGAGATCGAGGCTGGAATTCAGATAATCCGCCGCCACCCCGGCTTCTTTCAGGGCGCTCACCTGGTCGTGCATGAGCGCGATGAGCGGCGACACTACGATGGCCGTGCCGGATCGCATCAAGGCCGGAATCTGGTAGCACAGCGACTTGCCGCCGCCGGTGGGCATCAGCACCAG
This sequence comes from Azoarcus sp., assembly GCA_031276015.1. Classification (GTDB taxonomy): domain Bacteria; phylum Pseudomonadota; class Gammaproteobacteria; order Burkholderiales; family Rhodocyclaceae; genus WRNU01. Next base: position 11,120 of record JAISNX010000018.1, on the reverse strand, counting down.
CGCATCGCCGCCCGCGGCGACGTGTTCGATGATCGTCTGTTGCTCGCCGCGAAAAGCGTCGTAGCCGAAAACGTGGAGGAGGATGTCGCGGGCGTTCCGGCTCATTCGCCGCCAGTACCTGCCTTGCGGATGCGTTCGATGAGCGCGGAAGTCGAGCGCGCCACCTCGAACGGGATCGAATGCACGCTCCCCCCCCATCCGCGCACTTCCGGCGCGCCGACAATGGCTTCGACCGGCCAGTCGCCGCCCTTGACCAAGACATCGGGCCGGGCATCGAGGATGCATGCGAGCGGCGTATCTTCCTCGAACCAGGTTACGAGGTCGACGCTCTCCAGCGCCGCGACCACCGCGAGGCGGTCTTCGAGCGGGTTCAGCGGGCGATCCGTTCCCTTGCCCAGTCGCCGCACGGAATCATCCGTATTGAGCGCCACGATCAGCGCCGCGCCCAAGGCACGCGCGCGCGCGAGATACGTCACATGACCACGATGAAGAATGTCGAAGCAGCCATTGGTCAACACCAGCGGGCGGGGCAGGTTGGCGACGCGCGCGGCAAGCGCCTGCGGCGGGCAGAATTTGGCGATGAATGACGGAGAGTTGCAGTGTATTGACATTTCTGTCGCTTGTCGTCTCAATGCCGTATTATCTCCGCATTTATCGTTTTCGCGCGGGCGGTAGATCCGTGCAGACCCCTTCCGCCACCTCCGCCGCCATGCCGATGGATTCGCACAGGGTCGGATGCGGATGGATGGTCTTGCCGATGTCCGTTGCCGTTGCGCCCATTTCGACGGCCAGGCAGATTTCGCCGATCAAATCTCCCGCGTTCGCGCCCACGATGGCCCCGCCGAGAAGGCGATGGGTTTCCGTATCGAACAGAAGCTTCGTTACGCCTTCCTCCGCCCCGTTGGCGATGGCGCGACCGCTGGCGGCCCAAGGGAAAACCGTTTTCTGGAAGGCTTTGTTCCCGGCCTTCAATTGCGCCTCAGACCTGCCTGCCCAGGCGATTTCCGGGAGGGTGTAGGCAACGCCGGGGATTTGCAGCGCGTCGAAGGCGGACTTCCGCCCAGCGGCGGCTTCCGCCGCGACATGGCCCTCATGCACGGCCTTGTGGGCCAGCATCGGGTTGCCGGTGATGTCGCCAATGGCAAAAATATGCGGTACGTTCGTGCGCTGCTGCGGGTCGACTTCGATGAAGCCGCGTTCCGTGACGGCCAGGCCCGCCTTTTCGGCGGCAAGCGTCTTGCCGTTGGGGCTGCGGCCCACCGCGACGAGCACGCAATCGAAACGCTCCCTTTCCCCCGTTGAATAAGTGATCCCGATCCCCTCCGCCCCGGCCTCGGCGGCGGTGACGCCCGTGGCGGTCAGGATGCGATCGAAGCGATGGGCATTTTTCTTTTCCCATATCTTCACCAGATCGCGGTCGGTGCCGGGCATCAGCCCCTCGCCCTGCTCCACGATCGTGATGCGCGCCCCCAGGGTGCTGTAGACCGTGGCCATTTCCAGCCCGATGATGCCGCCGCCGATGACCAGCATCTTTTGGGGAATCGCGCCCAGGGCCAGCGCGCCGGTGGAGTCGATGATGCGCTCGTCCTTCGGCATGAAAGGCAGCGCCACCGCGCGGGAACCGGCCGCGACGATGGCCTGGGCAAACTTCACCACCTGCTTTTCGCCGTTGGCGGCAGTTACCTCAAGGCGATGCGCGTCGAGAAACTGTCCGACGCCCCGGATATGCCGCACCTTGCGGCTCTTCGCCATGCTGGCGAGACCGGCGGTGAGCTTTTCGACGATGCCGTTTTTATGGGCGCGCAGCCGGTCGAGATCGACCTCGGGCGCGGCGAAGCGCACCCCGGCGGCGGAAAGATGCCCGACATCCCCGATAACGGCGGCAATATGCAGCAACGCCTTGGATGGAATGCATCCGACATTGAGGCAGACGCCGCCCAGCGTGCCGTAACGTTCCACGATCAGCGTTTCCAGCCCCAGGTCGGCGGCACGGAACGCCGCCGAGTAACCGCCGGGGCCGCCGCCCAGTACCAGTACCTTGGTCTCGATGTCGGCGCTGCCGGTAGAAACCGGAGCCGGGGCCGGGGTCGCGCGGGGCGCTTTGGCGGCTTCTTTTGGCATGTCCGTCGTCGCGGCGGGGCTGCCCGTTTCGACACGGATCAAGACACTGCCCATGGAAACCCGGTCGCCCAGTTTCACCAGGACTTCCTTCACCACGCCCGCGGCGGTGGCGGGCACGTCCATCGTCGCCTTGTCGGATTCCAGCGTCACCAGCGCATCGTCGATTGCCAAGGCATCGCCGGGTTTCACGAAAATGTCGATGACCGGGACATCGGAAAAATCGCCGATGTCGGGCACCGCGATGTCGATGATTGGGGGCATGGTCTGGCTCCTCGGCCTTGGGTTGGGCCTGCGCGTGGCGGGCGGATGGACAAAGATTTCCGGATTATGCACCGATGAACCGGGTACCGTTACCGACGGCGTGCCGCGACAAGGGCAGGCCGCACACTGGCGGCCTGGAAGAATGCGATTTTCGTATTTTTGGGGGGGAAGCGGGGTGATGGATCGCGGCGCGGATTGCCTGGTTTAACGCATCGGGGCCAGCGAGCTGCGCATCTTTTGCATCGCCCGGGCCTCGATCTGGCGGATGCGTTCGGCGGAGACGCCGTATTCCGCAGCCAGTTCGTGCAGCGTGGCCGTATCGCCCTCGCGCAGCCAGCGGCGTTCGACAATGTCCCGGCTGCGCGCGTCGAGCGCACCGAGCGCATCGCGCAGACCTTCATCCTGGAGGCGGACATACTGGGCTTCTTCCAGCGCGACGGAAGGCTCGGCGTGCGGATCGGGCAGGTAGGCGATGGGGGCGAAGTGTTCGTCCTCATCGTCGTTGCCGGATTCGAGCGGAATTTCCCGTCCGCACAGGCGCGTTTCCATTTCGACCACTTCTTCGGGCTTGACGCCGAGCCGCGCGGCGATGGCGTGTACTTCCTCGCGGTTCAGGGTGGAACTGTCCTGCTTCATGCTGCGCAGGTTGAAGAAGAGTTTCCGCTGCGCCTTGGTCGTGGCGATCTTGACCATCCGCCAGTTGCGCACGATGAATTCATGGATTTCCGCCTTGATCCAGTGAATGGCGAACGACACGAGCCGCACGCCGCGCGCGGGGTCGAAACGCTTGACGGCTTTCATCAGGCCGATATTGCCTTCCTGGATGAGATCGGCATGCGGCAGGCCGTAGCCGAGGTAGCCGCGGGCAATCGACACCACCAAGCGCAGGTGCGACATCACCAGTTGCCGCGCCGCGTCCAGATCGCCTTGTTCCTTCAGGCGGGTGGCGAGGTCCAGTTCTTCCTGCTCGGTGAGCATGGGCAGGCGATTGACCGAGCAAATGTACTGGTCGATGCTGCCGGTGGCGCAAGAAATGGGGAGCGACAGGGTGTGATTCATCAGTGCAAACCTCCTTGGGCGCGAATATTAGCACTCTGCGCCTTGGAGTGCTAAACCATGGCGAAGTTTCTGTGTGACGAAATAAGGGAAACGCTGGGTAAGCGTTTCCCTGGTCGGGATTTGCCTGGCGGCAAGCGCCGCTCAGATCGAGAACGACGATCCGCAGCCGCAAGTATTGGTCGCGTTCGGATTGCGAATTACGAACTGCGAGCCTTCAAGCCCTTCGGTGTAGTCAATTTCGGCGCCGACAAGATATTGATAACTCATGGCGTCCACCAGCAGGGTCACGCCGTTCTTTTCGAGCGTGGTGTCGTCTTCGTTGACGTCCTCGTCGAAAGTGAAGCCGTACTGGAACCCCGCACATCCGCCGCCGCTCACGAACACGCGCAGCTTCAGCGCGGGGTTGCCTTCTTCTTCGATCAGTCCGCGCACCTTGGCGGCGGCGTTGTCGGTAAAAATCAGGAAGTCCGAAACTTCATCCAGGGTTTCCGTGCTCATCGTGTTTTCTCCTCTGTTGTGGATTTGCCCATGCGGGTAGACGCGATGATGCGCCAATGCGCGGGGCGGCGTCAAAGTCAAGGCATCACTGTCACGGGCTGACCGGCGTCATGGTCAGGCCAAGGCTTTCTTCTTCGCCGAACATGATGTTCATGTTCTGCACCGCCTGTCCCGCCGCGCCCTTGACCAGATTGTCGATCACCGAGAGCACCACCACCGTATCCCCGTTCTGCGGACGATGCACGGCAATCCGGCAATGGTTGGATGCCCGCACCGAGCGCGTTTCCGGATGGCTGCCCGGCGGCATTACGTCGATGAAGGTTTCACCGGCAAAGCGCGTTTCGAACAATGCCTGCAAATCCGCCTCGCTCAACTCGCGGGTCAGGCGCGCATAAAGCGTGGCGTGAATGCCGCGCACCATCGGCGTCAGGTGCGGCACGAAAGTCAGCCCGATGTTCCGCCCGCCCGCCACGCGGGAAAGTCCCCAGCGGATTTCCGGCAAGTGGCGATGGCCGCCAACACCGTATGCCTTGAAACTGTCCGTCACCTCTGCATAGAGGTTCGCCACAGCCGCCTTGCGTCCCGCGCCGGAGACGCCCGACTTGGCATCGGCGATGAGATGATCGAGCGCCACGGCGTCCGCTTCGATCAAGGGCAGGAAGCCCAGTTGCACCGCCGTTGGGTAACAGCCCGGATTGGCGAGCACCCTGGCCTTGCGAATCTGCGCCCGGTTGATTTCGGGCAGGCCATAGACGGCCTCGGCCAACAACTCGGGGGCGGCATGGCTCATGCCATACCATTTTTCCCACGTTGCCGCATCGAGTCGGAAATCGGCGGCTAGGTCGATGAGCTTCACGCCCGCCGCTACCAATGCTGGTGCCTGTTTCATGGCGACGCCGTTGGGTGTGGCGAAGAACACCACATCGCACTGTTCGAGCGCGGCATCTTCCGGCGCGACAAAGTGCAAATCCACCCGGTGCCGCAGACTCGGGAACATATCGGATACCCGCTGTCCGGCCTCGCCGCGCGAAGTAATCGCGGTCAATTTCACCGCGGGATGCCCCGCCAATATTCGCAGCAGTTCGACACCTGTGTAGCCGGTACCGCCGACAATGCCTACCTTGATCATGATTTCCTTGCTTGTCACGGAGAGCGCAGATTATCGCGCAGCTTTCAGGTGTCGCCGCACAGTTCCTCCAGCATTTCGAGGAGAACCTGCCTTGCCCCAGGCCAGACACCCCTGGACGAATGGGCAATCCAGGCTCAAATCCCTCCCTTGCTGATTACCGGAACAGTTTTCCACACGAAAAAAACGGGATGCCCTTGCAGCATCCCGTTTCAACAAGCACGCCATCTCAGGCAAAAGCCTCATCTGACGTTCTCCTCGCTGGTTTGCGTCTCCTCCCTCCACAGGCAGTCGTGCTTTTCCAGGCACCGCCGCGCGGCACGCGCACTCATCATGACCGTTTGTTACATGATGATACCCACCCGCTACAAAATGGTACGTCTCCGGCCCGCATATCTTCTATGCTTTCGCCCAGATCGTTCGTGCAATATTTGTTTCCTCACTCGTGAAACCCACAATGGCTACTTTCGAAAAACCATCCGCCCGCCCCTGGCCGCGCCGCGCGCTTATCGTCCTCGGGGCCAGTGCGCTGGCCGCCTGCGGCCTGCTGGCCGGTTCGCGTCTCCTTCCCGATGACGGCGATCTGGCTTCCGCCTATCAATTCACCGTGGTCGAGCGCGGCGACATCGAAGATGTCGTCACCGCCACCGGCACCTTGCAGCCGCGCGATTATGTCGATGTCGGCGCGCAGGTGTCGGGGCAACTCCAGAAAATCCACGTCAAGGTCGGCTCCGAAGTCAAGGCGGGCGATCTGCTCGCCGAAATCGACCCGACGGTTTATCTCTCCAAGGTCGATGCCTCCCGTGCCCAGTTGCGCAACCAGCGGGCGCAACTCAAGGAGCGCGAGGCACAATTGGCGCTGGCGCAAATCCAGTACCGCCGCCAGAAGGCGCTGATGGCCGAGGATGCCACCACTGTCGAGAGCCTGCAAACCACTGAAGCTTCGCTGAAGTCCGCCCAGGCGTCGCTCGAAGCCTTGCGCGCCCAGATCGAGCAGACCGAATCCTCCCTGCGCGGCGATGCGGCCAACCTGCAATACGCCCGGGTGCTCTCGCCGATGGACGGCACCGTGGTGTCGATCAGCGCCCGCCAAGGGCAGACGCTCAACACCAACCAGCAGGCTCCGACCATCCTGCGCATCGCCGATCTGACGACGATGACCGTGCAGACACAGGTCTCGGAAGCCGACATCAGCCGCCTGAGTTCGGGGATGAAGGTCTATTTCACGACCCTCGGCAACCAGAACAAACGCTGGTACGGCACGCTCGACCAGATCGAACCCACGCCGACGACGACCAATAACGTGGTGCTCTACAACGCGCTTTTCGATGTGCCCAACCCCGATGGCCGCCTGATGACCAACATGACGGCACAGGTGTTTTTCATCGCCGCGGAAGCAAGGGATGTGCTCCAGATTCCGATGGGGGCCTTGCAGCAGGCATCCCGTCCGCCCAGGGGCGCGGCGGGCGGCGATCGGCCCAGGGGCACGGGCGGTGAACGGCCCAGGGGCGGCGAGCGGCCACGCGACGGCGCGCGCCCGCAACGCCCGCCGCGCACGGACATCGCCGCCGGGGACGCTTCCACCGGAGATGCTGCCGCTACGCCGCGCTTGCGCCGTGCCACGGTGAAGGTGCTGGAAGCCAATGGCAAGGTCGGCGAGCGCACGGTGGAAATCGGCGTCACCAACCGCATTCACGCGCAGGTCATCAGCGGCCTGGAGGAAGGCGAAAAAGTCGCCTCCGGCCTTGCCAGCCATGCGCAGCAAATCGCACAACCCAACAATCCCAATATGCGCCGCGCCGGCATGCCGCCACGCTTATGAACACGTCCGCCACGGGAACCCCCTCCCGCCCCCTGATAGAACTCTCCGGCGTGACCCGCAGTTTCAGCAACGGCGAAATCCAGACCAAGGTGCTGCACGGGATCGACCTTGCCATCTACCCCGGCGAATTCGTCGCCATCGTCGGCGCGTCGGGGTCGGGCAAATCGACGCTGATGAACATCCTCGGCTGCCTCGACCGCCCAAGTTCCGGCACCTACCGCTTCATGGGGCAGGACGTGGCCGGGTTCGACCGCGACGAACTCGCCCGCATGCGCCGCGAGACCTTCGGCTTCGTGTTCCAGAGCTACAACCTGCTCGGCGGCTCCACCGCGCGCGAAAACGTCGAAGTGCCCGCAGTCTATTCCGGCATGCCGCCCGCCGAACGCCATGCGCGCGCCGACAGTCTGCTCACCACGCTCGGGCTGGGCGACCGCTGCCAGCATCGCCCCGGCCAGCTCTCCGGCGGACAGCAGCAGCGGGTATCAGTCGCGCGGGCGCTGATGAACGGCGGGCGCGTCATCCTCGCCGACGAGCCGACCGGCGCGCTCGACAGCAAAAGCGGCGAGGACGTGATGAAGCTCCTCACCCGGCTTTCCGCCGAAGGCCACACCATCATCCTCATCACCCACTCGCACGAAATCGCCACGCTGGCGCACCGCGTCATCGAAATCCGCGACGGGCGCATCCTCTCCGATCCCGGCCCGCGGCGGTGTGAAACGCCCGAGCCGGATTTCACGCCCCATGTCGACCGCAGTTCGTCGATGACCGACATCATCGAGGCTACCCGCACGGCGCTGCGGGCGCTCCGGGCCAATTTGTTCCGTTCGGCGCTCACGCTGCTCGGCATCGTCATCGGCGTCGCCTCGGTCATCGCCATGCTCGCCATCGGCGACGGAGCCAAGCAGAAGGTCGTCGACCAGATCAGCGCCATGGGCACCAATCTCCTCATGGTGCGTCCCGGCGCGCCCAACCAGCGCGGGCGCGACACCACCGCCACGCTGGTCGTCGACGACGTCAAAGCCATTGCGGAACTCGACAACGTACTGGCCGCCGTGCCGGAGCAAAGCGCCAACGTCACCCTGCGCGCCGGAAATGCCGACCATCGCACCAGCGTCAACGCCACATCGTGGGATTACGTCATCGCGCGTAACTGGGACGTGGCAAGCGGCACCTTCTTCAGCGCCGAGGACGAGGCCGCCTATGCCGCCGTTGCCGTGCTCGGGCAGACGGTGGCGAAGGCGCTTTTTCCGGACACCGACCCGGTCGGCCAGTTCGTGCTGGTCAATAACATCCCCTTCCACGTCATCGGCACCATGATTGCGAAAGGGGCCACCGGCTTCGGGCAGGATCAGGACGACATGGTGCTCATCCCCTACAGCACTGGCAGCATGCGCGTCACCGGGCAGCGTTATTTGCGTAACGTCACCGTCGCCGTCGCCGACGTAGACCGCATCAACGAAACCCAGGCCGCGGTACACAATCTGCTGCTGGCGCGTCATGGCATCGAAGATTTCCAGATCAACAACATGGCTGCGTTCATCGACACTGTCTCGGAGGCGCAGAACACCCTGACCATCCTGCTCGGCGCGGTGGCGGCCATTTCCTTGCTCGTGGGCGGCATCGGCGTGATGAACATCATGCTGGTGTCGGTAACGGAGCGCACGCGCGAGATCGGCATCCGCATGGCCACCGGCGCGCGAATGAAGAACATCCTCCAGCAGTTTCTCATCGAGGCGCTGGTGGTTTCCGCCCTCGGCGGCCTCATCGGCGTTGCCTTCGGGCTGGCGACCGCCACGGTCATCCAGGCTTTCGATACGCCCATCAAATATTCGCTGCTGCCGGTCATACTCGCTTTCGGCTGCGCCTTCATCACCGGGCTGGTGTTCGGTTATCTCCCGGCGCGCAAGGCCGCCCGGCTCGATCCCGTCGTCGCGCTCGCCACGGAGTAAACAACATGAAACGCGCCCTCGCCCTGCTCGCACCGCTCGTTTTTTCCCTGATCCTCAGCGGCTGTTATCACCACCCAGGCCGCCACCGCGATTACGAACCGATCATCGTGGAACCGACGGGGGATATTTACCATCATCGTCACCGTCATCGCCATCGTCCGCCGCCACCGCCTCCCCCTCCACCGCAGCACCGTCCGCCGCCGCCTCCGCAACATCGTCCGCCGCCCCAGTATCGCCCGCCCGCGCATCATGTTCCGCCACCGGGTATTCACAAGCCCGCGCCGCCAAAGACGGAGCGAAAGACGGAGCACCGTCGGCGCAAGGCGCTCGCGTCGCCTCCGCAAACGCGCCCGTCCCATGCACATCCGCCCCGGCCCGAGCGGGCGAAACCCGCCGAGACGAAAAAATCCTCCGAACGAAAATCATCGCGTGACAACAAGCGTGACGACGATTCCGATTCCCGGCCTTCCCCCCGACACAACCGGCACAGATAAAAATGACGACCTTTCCCACCCTGTCCGCGCTGGCCTGCGCCGTGCTTTTCGCTGGCTGCTCATTGACTGGCCCCGTCGCCCGCTCCGATCTCGCCCTGCCCGCGCAATGGCATGAAACCGCGTCCGACGGCAGCGCCGCCCTGCCATCGCCGGACTGGTGGCGCGGTTTTGCCTCGCCCCAACTCGATGCCCTGATCGCCGACGCCTTCGCGGGCAGCCCGGACTTGCGCGTGCAGGCGGAGCGCGTCATCCAGGCCGAACTGACCCTGCGCTCGACGAATTCCTCGCTTTTCCCCAACCTGAAGCTTTCCAGCGGCAGCGGCTGGAGCCGCAGATTCGACGACATCAACGGCACGACCTCGCCGACGAACAGCGAAAACGCATCGTTCGGACTTTCCGCCAGCTACGAGATCGACCTGTGGGGGCGGGTTGCCGCCTCTATCGCCAGCGACGAAGCCGGGCTTGCCGCCAGCCGTTTCGATTTCGACAGCGCCCGCCTGTCGCTCGCCGCCAGCGTCGCCACGACCTGGTTCGAATATCTGGCGAGCTTCGAGCAACTAGAGATCGCGCGCGAAAACCTCGCCATCGCCGAACGAGTGTTCAAAGTCGTCGAAGCCCGCCACCGCAACGGCTCGGCCTCCAGCCTCGACCTCTCGCGCCAGAAAACCACCGTACTCAACCAGCGCGCGCAGATCGAACCGCTCGAAGTACAAGTGCGCCAAACGCGCCGTGCGCTCGAAATCCTGTGCGGGCATCCGCCCGGCGCGGCCCCCCTCTTGCAGCAACCCGCCGCACTGATAGCAACGCTGGCCATTCCCACGATCGGCGCGGGACTGCCTTCCGAATTGCTGCTGCGTCGCCCCGACATCGCCGCCGCCGAAGCCCGCCTTGTCGCCGCCGCCGCCAACATCGGCGCGGCCCGCGCCGCACTGTTCCCGAGCATCAGCTTGTCGGGCAACGGCGGCCTGTCGGGCATCCTGCTGTTCTCGCTCGCCAACCCCGCCGCCACCCTTTCCGTATCCGCCTCGCTGGCGCAAACGGTTTTCGATGGCGGCAAACTGCGCGCCGCCGTCGACAGCGCCCGCTCGAAAGAACGCGAACTGCTCGAAACCTACCGCAAGGCCATCCTCACCAGCCTGAAGGAGGTCGAGGACGCCCTCTCCAATGCCGTCCGGGACGCCCATCAGGAAGAAGCCCAGATACAAATCCTCGCCGAAGCGGAACGCTCCCTGCACCTGGCCGAATTGCGCTACCGCGAAGGCGCGGACGACCTTCTCTCCGTACTCACGGCGCAGACCACACGGTTCTCGGCGCAAGGGCAGCTTGCAAAGTTGAGGCAGGCCCGGCTGACGGACGCCGTCAACCTGTACAAAGCCCTGGGAGGCGGATGGCGCGCGGAAGACAGCGTAGCGGTTGTCCCGGTGGCTACCGCCCCGGCAAGCGCGCAAAACGCCGATCGCCGCTAGATGGTGTCGTCACGAGATATATGTTATTCTATAGGGGTTAGAATTTTTGGAGTCTCTCATGTCTTGCGAACAACATCGGCACGATATTTCAGATCACGCGTGGTCACTTTTAGACCCCCATCTTCCCGGCAGGAAAGGCTCGTGGGGAGGGAAGGCGCAAGATAACAGGCGCTTTATCAACGGCATCTTCTGGATTTTGCGCACAGGGGCACCCTGGCGTGATTTGCCGCCGACGTATGGGGACTGGAAGAACACGCATCGTCGTTTTTGCCGTTGGCGAGACAAGGGCATCTGGGAGGGTTTGCTGGCGCATTTGGTGGATGA
>JAISNX010000131.1 GCA_031276015.1 Azoarcus sp. | reverse complement strand
TCCTGGGGCGGCATGATCAACGGCATCATGACGCTTTCGGGTGCCTGGCACAAACTGCGCACCGACCCGATCCTGAAGTTCATGGTTACCTCGCTGTCGTTCTACGGCATGTCGACCTTTGAAGGGCCGATGATGTCCATCAAGAGCGTCAATGCGCTGTCGCACTACACCGACTGGACGGTCGGCCATGTGCACTCCGGCGCGCTGGGCTGGGTGGCGATGATTTCGATCGGAGCGATCTACTTCCTGCTGCCGCGTCTGTACGGCAAGACCGAGATGTACAGCACCAAGCTGGTCAATTCGCACTTCTGGATCGCCACAATCGGCATCGTGCTCTACGTCGCCTCGATGTGGATCGCGGGCGTGATGCAAGGTCTGATGTGGCGCGCGACCAGCCCGGACGGCACGCTCAGCTACGAGTTCATCGAAGGCGTGAAGGCGACCTACCTGTTGTGGACCATTCGGTTGCTGGGCGGCACGCTCTTCCTCGTCGGCATGCTGGTCATGTTCTACAACATGCTCAAGACCATCGCTGGCGCAAAAGCCTATAACGCTCCGGTGGTGGCTCCTGCTGCCGCCCACGCTTAAGTCGGAGATTCAGACATGGCTCAATCAAAACACGACGCGATCGAACGCAACGTATTCCTTATGATCGTCCTCACGCTGCTTGCAGTCAGCGTGGGGGGATTGGTGGAAATCGTTCCGCTGTTCTTTCAAAAATCGACGACGACGGCGGTGGACGACAAGGGCAATGCGCTCGACGTGAAGCCCTACGACGCGCTCCGCCTCGCTGGCCGCGACATCTACATCCGTGAAGGCTGTTACAACTGCCATTCGCAGATGATCCGCCCCTTCCGTTCCGAGACCGAGCGTTATGGTCACTACTCGGTGGCGGGCGAATTCATCTACGACCATCCATTCCAGTGGGGTTCGAAGCGGACGGGGCCGGATCTGGCTCGCGTCGGTGCCCGCTACACGGACGAATGGCAGCGTGTGCACCTTCTCAATCCGCGCGATGTCGTGCCGGAGTCGAACATGCCGGCGTTTCCGTGGCTCGACCGCCCGCTTCAGGCGGCTGACATCGGTGCCCGCATGAAGGCGCTACGCCTGGTCGGCGTGCCTTACACCGACAGCGAAATCGCTGAAGCACCGGCGGCTGTTGCCGGTAAGACCGAACTTGATGCCGTGGTTGCCTACCTTCAGGGGTTGGGCCTGGCGCTTCGTAACGTAAGGTAAGACGGGATTGCGCCGCCATGGGTGAAGTTGTCAATAACCTGAGAATCATCGTCATCGTATTGAGCCTGCTGTGCTTCGTGGCCATCTGCTATTGGGCATACAGCAAACATGCGCGGACGGGATTCGACGAGGCGGCGCAGTTGCCTCTGGCCGATGACGATATACCGGCAAGTCCGGCTGACAAGGAAGGAATGACAAATGGCTGACTTTATCAGCGGTTTCTGGAACTTATACGTGACGGGCCTCATTGCGTTTGGCCTGCTGTTCTGTCTCGTCGTGTTGGTCACGAACATGACGTCGCAGAGCACTGGAGAACCCAAATTGCAGGGTCACGTCTGGGACGAAAACCTGAGGGAATACAACAACCCGTTGCCGCGCTGGTGGTTGTACCTGTTTTGGGCGACCGTCATTTTTGCAATCCTCTATCTCTACATGTTCCCCGGCTTCGGTACGTGGCGTAGCAATCCGACCGATCCGGCCAAGGATCGCGGTCTGCGCGCCGAATATGCGAAGGAAGTCAGGCTTGCCAACAAGCAGTACGGCCCGCTCTTCGAGAAGTATCAGGCGACGGATCTGGCTATCCTGGCGGATGATCGTGATGCGGTCGCGGCGGGCAAGCGCCTGTTCCTGACCTATTGCTCGCAGTGCCACGGCTCGGCGGCCAGGGGTGCCAAGGGCAAGAGCTACGGTTTCCCCGACCTGACCGATAGCGACTGGCTGTATGGCGGCGATCCGGCGACCATCAAGACCAGTATCGAAGGGGGGCGCGCCGGGGTGATGACGGCCTTTGGCGGCACGCTCAACAGCGAGCAGATCAAGGATGTGGCCAACCATGTGCGTGCGATTGCCGGTCTGAGTTCGGATGCGGCCCGCGCGGCGCGTGGCAAGGCGGTTTTCGACACCAACTGCACGGTCTGCCATGGGCCGGAAGGCAAGGGCGCGCGCTCCATGGGCGAAGCGTTCGCCGTACTGGGTGCTCCCGACCTCACCGATGGCATATGGTTGTACAGCAACTCGGAAGAAGCCATCATCGACGGCGTTACCAGAGGGCGCAATGCCGGCCCGGATAGCGTGACCAACACCATGCCTGCCTGGAAGGACTTCCTTGGCGATGCCAAGGTGCACATCCTCGCAGCGTATGTGTATAGCCTGAACAACAAGAAATAAACAGGTACGAAGATAGCCCCGGATGCAGATTGTCCGGGGCTGTTTTTCCCCTGCCGGGCGAAATGTCCCGATACTTTGCGAGAGGAGGGCCGTTCCAATGAGTGACACTATCTCCGAGACGTCTCCTCAAGCGTCTTCTTCGATTCCTGTTCCGACACGGGGAAAGAAAGAAAAGGGCGGCTTGTACACAGCCCACAAAAAGATTTATGTCCGTTCGACCAGCGGTTTTTTTACCAAATGGCGATGGGCCGTGGTCTTGTTTACCCAAATCGTTTTCTACGGACTGCCCTGGTTGACATGGAATGATCGCCAGGCGGTGCTGTTGCATCTGGTCGAGCGGAAGTTTTACATCTTCGGTTGGGTTTTCTGGCCGCAGGATGTGTTCTTCCTGGCGATCCTGCTGATTATTTCCGCGTATTCATTGTTCTTTTTCACCGCGATCGCGGGGCGATTGTGGTGTGGTTACGCCTGTCCGCAGACGGTGTATACCGAGATTTTTTTATGGATCGAGCAAAAAATCGAGGGCGACCATCTCAAGCGGGCAAAGCTCGATGCATCGCCGATGAACGGGCGCAAATTTTCGCTCAAGGCGGCCAAATACCTGGCGTGGGGTGCCTTGGCGCTATGGACGGGCTTTACCTTCGTCGCCTATTTTTCGCCGCTCGATGAACTGCTTGCCTCGGTTTCCACGCTGGCCTTCGGATCATGGGAAACATTCTGGATTCTCTTTTACGGCACATTTACGTTTGTGTTTGCCGGTTTCATGCGCGAGCAGGTCTGCAAGTTCATGTGCCCGTATGCCCGCTTCCAGTCGGTGATGTTCGATCCCGATACGATGGTGATTACCTACGACGAAGCGCGCGGCGAACCGCGTGGTGTGCACCGCAAGGGCGAGGTGGCGGCGAGCAAGGGCGATTGCATCGACTGTGGCATCTGTGTCCAGGTTTGTCCGACCGGCGTCGACATCCGCAATGGCCTGCAATACGAATGCATCGGCTGTGCGGCCTGCGTCGATGCCTGCGACCAGATCATGGACAAGGTAGGCGCGCCGCGCGGACTGGTACGCTATACGACCGAGACCGCCATCAAGCGGGGTTGGGGAAGATCGGAAATCTTCCACCACATATTGCGCTTGCGCACCCTGGTTTATGGCGTAGTGTTGCTTCTTATCGGGAGCGCCTTCATATGGGGTCTGGCTACGCGGATACCGTTGCGGGTCGATGTCATCCGTGACCGGGCTTCGCTCGGGCAGGAGATTCCCGGCGGGCTGATCGAAAACGTCTACATGCTGCGCGTCATGAACATGACCGAGCAGCCACGGATTTTCACGGTCGCTGTGGAAGGTCTGCGCGAGGCGCAGATTCCTGACGAACACCGGGTCGAAGTGAAGGCGGCGCAATCCCAGGAAGTCACCTTGCGGGTACATGTGCCGTTGGACGCGGGCGAGCGGGGCGCGAACAAGATATTTTTCGAGATTTCCGCTGAAGACGATCCCGGCGTGAGACGGCGGGAAAAAGCCACCTTCTTCTTCCCCGGCTGATTCCGGAACAGGAAAAATTCATGGAACCGCAAATAACGGGTGTGCGTGATGAACCATGGTACCGGCAAGGCTGGCCGTGGTTCCTGATCGCACTCCCCGCAACCGCCGTCGTGGCGGGAATCATCACGCTGATTTGTGCGTTGCGCAGTTGGGACGGCCTCGTGTCCGACGACTACTACAAAGAAGGTCAGTCCATCGTGCAGGTCGTCGACCGCCTTGAACATGCGCGGGAAATGGGCCTGTCGGCGCGCGTGCGGGTGCGCGATGGCGCGGTCAGTGTCGAACTTTCCATCGAGCGGGAAGAAGATTTGCCCGCAACGCTGTATTTGACCATTATCCATCCGACCCATAGTGGCTCTGACCAGCAGGTATTGCTACAGAAAGGGCCGGATGGTTTGTATTCGGGAGAAATCGCTCCGCTACGCGCTGGCCGTTGGAGTTTCCGGCTGGAAGACAGCCTGAAAAGCGAGCGTGAGTTGAAAAACAGCCCCCGAAGTTGGCGCATGGACGGCGTTGCCAATCTCCCGATGGAAACGGAGATATTGCTCGAACCGTTCAATTCTTAAACTGTCGAAGGAGGTGCTCCACCATGGCACTCGAACTGTTTTCAACGTGGTTTGGCATGCTCAGCCTGATTACCATCCTGGGCGTGATTGTCATAGGCGCTTTTTACATCCGTTATTTTACGAACCGCATTGCGGAAGATGAGCGCAGAGTCGCGCAGCAGCACGCCGCGCAACAACGCGAAAGAGGTGCCAGGGCGTGACCTCTTGCCTGAAATGAAAAAACGGCCCGGAAAACCGGGCCGTTTCTGTTTCTGAAGGCAGCAACAGCGGAAACGAAAGAAGCGGCAGCGTTTCAGCGGTAAACAAGCACCGGTATTTTGCTGTGGCTGAGCACTTTTTGTGTTTCGCTGCCCAACAGTAAACCGGCGATACCACGGCGACCGTGCGAAGCCATGAAAATCAGATCGCAGCCATGGCGGTCGGCGGCATTGACGATAGCCTCATAAGGGACTTCGTTGACCTGCGTATCGGTACTGGCCGTAATCCCTTCCGCCTCCGCCGCCACCTTGGCGCGATCCAGGATGCGCTGCGCCTCCTGATGCGCGGACTGGGCAAACTGCTCCGGCGTCGTGGGGTCGATCAACGCGCCTTCCCCATAAATAGGCATCGGAAAATCCGGCTGCGAGTAAAAGAAAGTAATGCGCGCCTCGATTTCCTTGGCGAAAGCAATCGCGCGGGTAACGGCGGTATCGGACAAAGGCGATCCGTCGGTCGGTACAAGAATGTGCTTGAACATGACGTGGTTTCCCTCTTGTAGTTAGGTACCTGATTATAGCGACAGAATTTCGATCATGATGTGTTGAATGCACATCACTGGCGCGAATTCCGCCTGCTGCCGTTTTTTTGCTCCCCGATCCGTATCGGGAGTGTGCGAAAAGCATTATGACGACCGTTGTTGCGGACGTTATCATGCATCGAGCCGTAAAAAGCCGTATGCCGAAGCGGCGGAAAGTGTGCGTCGTGACGGCGCGCCCGCCTGACGGCGATGGGCCAGGGTTGGCTTCGATGAAAAGTTAAACCTTGCACGCGCCATTGGGTCACACGAACAAAAAGGAGAGAGTCATGGGCAAAAACAGCACGACCGGAGAGAGCGGGCAGGCGCGCAGCCATGCCGCGCGGCATGAGGACGTTTTCGACCCCGGGTTGGTACTCAAAGAAACCATGCGGAAGCTGCATGAGGGTATCGAAGGGTCTATTGATCCGATAGGCATGGGAGCACCCATCATCCATGCCCAATTGGCGTGGTTGCTGCACCCGCAGGAACTTACTGACCGGATTGCGCGTCTGTCGTCCGATTTGTGGAAACTCTACCTCCACACCCTGACCCGTCTGACGGGGCGCGAAAGCGTAGACCCCATCCTGCCGCATCCCGACGATGTCCGCTTTGCCGACCCGGTCTGGAGTGAGTCCGCCTCCTGGGATCTCGTCAAGGAGTGGTACATCGCCTTCACCCACAACATGCAGGACATGCTCTACGACACACCGGGGCTGAGCGGCAAGGAGCGGCGCAAGGCGGCATTTTGGTGGCGGAAATGGCTCAATGCGGTGGCACCGACCAACTTCCTGCTCACCAACCCCGTCGCCCTGCGAAAAGCCGCCGAAACGCGTGGGGAGAGCCTTGCCGCCGGGTTCCAGAACTTCCTTAAGGACATGCGGGCGGGCACCGTGCGGATGACGCCGACCGACAACTTCAAGGTCGGGGTGAATCTTGCCACCACACCGGGCGCGGTCATCTACCGCAACTGGCTCGTCGAAGTCATCCACTACACTCCTACCCGCCCCAAAGTCCATGCCGAGCCGGTCGTCATCGTCACCCCGTGGATCAACAAGTTCTACATCCTCGACCTCAACGAAAAGAAAAGCATGGTGCGTTTTCTGCTCGATCAGGGGTTCGACGTGTTCATCACGAGCTGGAAAAACCCGGACGAATCCCTGCGCAACACGAGCTTCGACGACTACCTCGTCAACGGCATACAGACCATCATCGACGTGGCGCGCAACTTCACCGGCGCGTCCAAAGTGCATGCGGTGGGCTACTGCATCGGCGGCACCGCGCTGACCATGTACATGGCCTGGGCAAACCGCCACTTCAAACCCGAGGAAGTCCCCGTCGCCGATTTCACCCTTTTCACCACCCTCGTCGACTTCAGCAAACCGGGCGACATCGAAGTCTTCATTGATCCTGCGACCATCCGCTACCTTGGCGACAACATGGCCCGCAAGGGCTATTTCGACGGCAAGGAAATGGCTGCCTCCTTCCGCTTGCTGCGCTCCAACAGCCTGATCTGGACATACGTCGTCCACGGCTGGCTCTACGGCGAGCCTTTGACGCCGTTCGACGTCCTCTACTGGAACATGGACTGCACCCGCATGCCCTGCACCATGCATCTCTGGTACCTGCGCGAGCTTTACCTGCACAACCGCCTGATTCACCGCGACGCGCTCACCGTGGCGGGCGAGCCGCTCGACCTCGCCCGCATCACCCAGCCGCTCTACGCCGTGGCGGCGGAGGATGATCACATTGCCCCGTGGATGCAGACTTTCCGCATCAACAACTTCGTCAACGGCCCGAAACGTTACGTTCTCTCCAGTTCCGGGCACATTTTCGGCATCGTCAACCCGGTCGTGAATCCGCCCAAACGCCAGTACTGGGTCGGTGAGCCGCGCCGCTCCGACACCGCCGAGCTTTGGCGCGCCACGGCAGTCGAGCAGCAAGGCTCATGGTGGCCGGACTGGATAGAATGGCTCAAACCGCGCGCGGGCGAATTGGTGGAAGCCCGGCCGGTGGCCAACAAACAATATCCGCAACTGGCACCAGCGCCCGGCACTTACGTTGTCGAGCCTTGATGGCGGTCAGACAGAATGGCATTCCCCGCGTAAGCGGGGATAAACCGTCGTTGTTCGGTCGCATTGCCGTAGGAGGTGCCACCGCCAATACATCATTGGATATCACCTTACCGGCAAGGCCGTATCATCCACCACCCGCCGCAATACGAAGCTGGTGTGCACGCCAGAGACGCCTTCGATGCGGGTGATATGCTGCAAGAGCAGTTCTTGATAGGCGTCCATGTCCGCGACGACGACTTTCAACTGGTAGTCGGCGCTCTGGCCGGTGATGAGCAGGCATTCGAGCACGGCGTCGAGCCGGGCGATTTCGGACTCGAAGTGGGCGAAGCGTTCGGGGGTGTGGCTGTCCATGGAGATGTGAAGCAGCGCAGTGAGCGAGAGGCCGAGGCGGCGAGCGTCCAGCATCGCGCGGTAGCCGGTAATGAGGCCGGATTCTTCCAGCACGCGCACGCGGCGCAGGCAGGCGGAGGGGGAAAGGCTGACGCGCTCGGCGAGTTCCTGGTTGCTGATGCGCCCTTCCCGTTGCAAAAGTTCGAGTATCTGGCGGTCGTAGCGGTCGAATGCCATGGCGGTCTCCGCGTCGTCTGCGCGATAAAAGGTGGATTATTTCACCGATTTGCGTTTCGACGAAACAATCCTCCACGACATGTCGTAATCTGCCCGAACATTGCAATCGCCTGCCACGGCAGATGCGTAATATGGGGAGCTGTTTCCATCTCCCCCATCGGCAAGACCAGAGGACTCCGAAATGCTCTCCAACCCCGCCAGCAAGTACCGCCCTTTCCCGCCCGTCCGCCTCGCGGACCGACAGTGGCCGGATCGCCCCATCGAACGCGCGCCGGTCTGGATGAGCACCGATCTGCGCGACGGCAACCAAGCCTTGTTCGAGCCGATGGATGTAGAGCGCAAGATGCGCCTGTTCCGCGCGCTGTGCGAGATCGGCTTCAAAGAGATCGAGGTCGGTTTTCCTGCCGCCTCGCAAACGGAATTCGATTTCGTGCGCTATCTCATCGAGGGCGATCATATCCCGGCCGACGTCACTATCGAGGTGCTCACGCAGGCGCGTGACGAGATCATCGTCCGCACCATGGAGGCTCTCAGGGGCGCACGCCGCGCCATCGTGCATGTGTATAACGCCACCTCGCCCACCTTCCGCGATGTCGTGTTCTGCATGACGCGGGAAGAAATCATCGAGCTTGCCACGACGGCCACCGGGCGCATCCGCCAATTGGCGGGGGACATGCCCGAGACGGAAATCGTGCTCGAATACAGCCCGGAAACCTTTTCCGGCACGGAACTGGAATTCGCGCGCGAAGTGTGCGATGCCGTAACGGAAGCCTGGGAGGCGACACCCAGCAACAAGGTCATCATCAATCTGCCCGCGACGGTCGAGCTTTCCACGCCCAACCACTATGCCGACCAGATCGAGTGGATGCACCGCCATCTCGCCCGGCGGGACAGCATCGTCTTGTCGCTCCATCCGCACAACGACCGGGGCACCGGCGTGGCCGCCGCCGAACTGGGTCTCATGGCCGGGGCCGACCGCATCGAGGGGTGCCTGTTCGGCAACGGCGAGCGCACGGGCAATGTCGACCTCGTCACGCTCGCGCTCAATCTGTATACGCAGGGCATTGCACCGGCGCTGGATTTTTCGGACATCGACGCGGTGGCGCGCACCTTCGAGCAATGCACAGGCATGCCGATCCATCCCCGCCACCCCTACGCGGGCGATCTCGTTTTCACCGCCTTTTCCGGCTCGCACCAGGACGCCATCAAAAAAGGCTTCGCCGTGCAGCAGCCCGACGCGCCCTGGACTTTGCCCTATCTCACCATCGATCCCGCCGACATCGGGCGAAGCTACGATTCCGTTATCCGCGTGAACAGCCAGTCCGGCAAGGGCGGCATCGCCTGGCTGCTGCAAACCCGCTACGGCGTCGTCATGCCCCGCCGTCTGCAAGTGGAGTTTTCGCGCGAAGTGCAGCGCGAAACCGAGGCCAGCGGCGAGATGAGCGCCGAAGCGATCTGGCAGCTTTTTTCCCGCGCCTATTTCGCGCCGCAAACGCCGGTCGGCTACGTCGAGCATCATTTGTGCGAACAAGGTCGCCAGCAGGGCATCGAGTTGACTGTGAACATCGACGGCCAGCGCCAGACCCTCACCGGGCAGGGCAACGGCCCCATCGACGCCGCCGTGCACGCCCTGCGTGCGGTGGGCATCGCCGTACAGGTACGCAGCTTCGAGGAGCAGTCGATTTCCGCCAGCCTGGACGGCGGCGACGCCCGCGCCTGCGCCTTCCTTGAGCTTGCGGGCGCGAGCGGCGGCAGCGGGCGCTACGGCGTGGGTATCGACGAAAACATCGTCACCGCCTCGATCCGCGCCCTGATAAGCGGCATCAACCGGCTAGGCAGCGAGGCGCGGGAGAGGCGGGTGGCGTGAGAAGCCTCCTGCAACAACTGGCCCTTGGCGAAGGCAGTCGCCGCCAGTTCAAGCGCAACGCAACCAATGCCGATGCGCTGGCAGTTGAGCTGGCTTTCCTGTTCCAGGGATGCCGAGTCAGCCCTGGGTAATCTCCAACACGTTGATTAAATGAAATAAGTATGTCATCCTGCGGTAATTTCCCGCAAGGAAAGAGGTAAAATACCGTCATTTCCTCGCAAACGAGGCAAGGTGTCTGGCCGCCTGTACCCGAATGAAAGTCCTGATGGCTTCCCGGAACTGCTTTTCGATCCTGCTCCCGTCACTCATCCGGCCCTTGCCAACAGCACTACTGCCTGGGCGGCGATGCCTTCGCCGCGCCCGGTGAAGCCGAGTTCCTCGGTAGTCTTGCCCTTGATATTGACATCCGCCGCGTCGATGCCGAGATCGGCGGCGATGTTGGCAACCATTTGCGGCGCGTGCGGCAGGATTTTCGGCTTCTGGCAAATGAGGGTGGCGTCGACATTGCCGACTTCCCACCCCGCCGCCCGCACTTTGGCGAAGGCGGCGCGCAGCAGCACGCGGCTGTCGGCCCCGGCGTATTGCGGGTCGGTATCGGGGAACAGCCGCCCGATGTCGCCAAGACCGGCAGCCCCAAGCAAAGCGTCTGTGAGAGCATGCAAGAGCACATCAGCATCGGAGTGTCCGAGCAGGCCGCGCTCGAACGGAATGGAAACGCCGCCGAGTATCAGCGGACGGCCCGCCACCAGCGCGTGGACATCGAACCCCTGGCCAATGCGGAAAACGGGCTTCACGGTATTTTCTCCTCTTTGCCGTCCCCCTCCCCACGATGGCGCAGGATCCACTCGGCGAGGCACATGTCGAACGGCCATGTCACTTTGATGTTGGCGGCATCGCCTTCGATCAGCCTGGGTCGTAGACCGGCGGCTTCGATGGCGCTGGCTTCGTCGGTGACGCCGTGCACGCTCTCCAGCGCGCGGCGCAACATCACATAGCGAAACATCTGCGGCGTCTGTGCCCGCCAAAGGCTGTCCCGCGCCACGGTGGCGGCGACGCGCGCGTGTTCGTCGGCGCGCTTGAGCGTATCGGCCAGCGGCGTCGCCAGCAGACCGCCGACATCGTCATGCGCCAGTTCGCGCATCAGCTTCTCGACGTGCCAGCGCGCCAGGCAGGGGCGTGCGGCATCATGTACCAGTACCCAGTCCGTCGCCCTGACTTCCGCCGAAATGGCGCGCAGTCCGGCGAGCACGGAATCCGCCCGCGTCGGCCCACCGCAGAAAAGCGGTTCGAGGCGCGGGCCAAGAACGCGCCAATCGTGCCGCGCCCATTCGGCATCATCGACCGACAACACGACGAACACCCGTTCGATGCCGGGCACGGCGCACAGCGTGGCAAGCGCATGATGGATGAGCGGCCTGCCCAACAGCGGCAAATACTGCTTGGGCAACGCGGCCCCCATGCGCGCGCCGCTACCTGCGGCGGGGACAAGGGCAAAATGGCGGGGATCGAAACTCTGCATGGGGCGGATTCTACCCGTGCTTGTCGCGGAGGCGAAAAAACAGCGGCCCCGTGCGAGGATCAGAAACCAGCGCCACGGCACGCCCCGCCCCGTATTCCCTTGAAATCCCGTCATTGTGAGGCGCGGTGCCGTGGCAATCCATGTGCCTGAGATTCCCGCAATACCGCCCGTCAGTGCGGGTAGCCACCGCCGTGTGGATTGCCACGGGCCTTGGGCCCTCGCAATGACGGGGGTGGGAGATTCGTCATTGCGAGGCGCGTAGCGCCGTGGCAATCCATACGACTCATGGATTGCCACGCTTCGCTCGCAATGACGAGGATCAGGAATCAGCATAGCAAGGCAGGAATCCGTTGACTCCTTTACAATCGCCCGCCTGCATTCCGGTATTTCTTGGGGTTGCGCAAACATGGAACACACCTCCCGCCGTCTCGCCCGTTGTAGCGTTGCCTTGCTGTGCCTGATGACCGCCTCCGTTTCCCCGGCCGCCGAGGGACGCTATGTGCTCGGTATCCGGACGGGAATGATGGTCGAAGAAGCCGAAGCCCTGATCGCCAGGGCGCGGCCCGGCTCGCACAAGGAAACCGTCCGCAACCACGCGGGCAAGCCGCTCGGATTTCGCTACACGGACACCGACGATCCGGAAAAGCGCCTCGGCAAGACACAGATCGTGCTCGGCATCGGCAACGGCGGGCGGATCTGGTTTGTCGGCCAGGCGCAGAACTTCGAGGTCGGCGAGCGGCCCGACTATGCCACGCTGCAAAAATCCCTGCTCGACAAATACGGCTCACCCACCATGCCCGGCCCTGCGCATCCGCCCGCCGGATACCTGCGGATCAAATACGGCATCCTCTGGTCGTTCGACGCACAAAACAAGCCGGTGCCGGGCGGGCCTCGCCACTTCCTCTCGGCAGACCCCTGCCTCGAAGCCTTTGCGGGCGACAACTACTCGCAGACCTGGGGAACGCACATCATCGTCCCCCGGCGGACGGGCGGGCAGTGCGGCATGGCGATCTCGGCCAGCGTCAGTTTCGATGCCGAAACCCAAAGGGTTGCCGCTTTCTCGGTGACGATCACGGATGCGACGGCGCTTTACGCCGATCCGGTGTATGGCGAGGAAAGCAGGCAGTTTGCCGACAAACAGAAGAAACTCGAAAAAGAAGCCCTCGGCGGGCAGCGCGTCGAGTTGTAAAGCCGCGCCGCTCTGCCTGCAAATCCTTGCGCCCGCATAGGAGTAGAGACAGCAGGTCAGCAAATCGAAGATGCGATGACATCGTTTTATCGCCAATGCGCGGGGCGGTGGATCACATACCCGCAGGCCGTCGTCACCGCAGTGGGTAACTGGCTCTGGCGCACCTTTGTTTCGCTGATGGTGAAAGCCGCAGTGGCTGCTCCTGCCAGTTGAACCGAGTTGCGTCCCGGCGGTTGGGCAACGATGACGCGCTTGGCCGGAAACCGTGCGCGCGCTTGTCGCATCGGCGTGGTCAGGTCGCTGTCGGCGGAAATCACCAAGGCAGTGTCGAAGCGATCATCGAAGGCATCAGCCAGCAGTTGCATGGCGATGTTGACATCGGTCATCTTCTCCTCGTAGTCCATCCACGTTGCGCCGCAGCTATGGCAGCGTCGACTCTTTTGCAGGTAGTGCCCAAATAGTGGATGGAGAGCGACGGCAAGGTCGCCAGCGCATCGAGGTAGTCGGACTGCCGCTGCATGTCGGCGACGTTGCGACCATTGGCCCAAATGCGCGAAGTAAAGTAGTGAACACCCGCCAGCGTCTGGCCAGGCTTCAGCAGCGACGTCGCCAGCCCGTTCAGGTCGAGCCAGTAGAGCAGTTCAATTTAATGTAGCGCATATCCATCATGCCTGAACCAGCCAGATATATCGGATAGGGAGACGGCGCTGAAAGCCTGGGCGATGGCGTATCCGGCACGGACGCGCTGATGCTTGGCGGCGCGTCCATACAGGCGGGTCATGCCGGTATTCACGCCGCTCTCGTCCAGGAAGACCAGCCGGACCGGGTCAAGATCGCTCTGCTTCGCCTTCCACCCGTTTCGTTGTTCCACCACATCCGCGCGCTGTTGCTCCGCCGCGCGCACCGTTTTTTTTTACCATTTCTCTCTCCATTCAAAATCCGAAATTCGCTTGCTCTGGCATCGGCATGTCTTCTCGAAATGGTTTGCCTTCAGGTCGGCCTCGCCTATCCGTGTTGATCCGGATTCCCAGCTTCGCGCATACTTCTTCGGCAAAGCGACCTCCTCCTGAACGCCTGTACGAGCATTCCTTGGCCGATAGAGCGCTGGCGGATATCGTCGCCTTCCTGAAAAATCACCTCTGAGTTTCGATATGTGGCTCTTCGACCCTCCCGGATATGGCATCGACGCCTTGCCCCAGTGGCGCGAGTACGTGGCCATGCTGGAACGCGCCGTCGTCGAGGATGAAGACCCCAAAGAGGCCCGGGAGGAACTGAAATACGCTCGCCGCACCTTGGTTAAGCTCGAAGAAAAACAAGCAAAGACGCGGGCGGCATAGAGTGGACATCCGTTTTTCCATCGCCGACGAGGAGGTTCTTTCCGCCCTCCATCGGCTCGCTCAAAGTGCCACTCCCGCGAAAATGCGCCCGGTCATGAATGAAATCGGCGTGGCTCTCACCGAGTCTACGAAGCGCCGCTTCGATACCAGCACTGGCCCGGACGGGAATCCCTGGCCCGCCCTGGAACAGAGTACTCTGCTCGCCCGTCTGTCAAAAGCCAGTAAAAAAGGCGCGACGGCGGCCATGAACACGAAGCCTCTGATCGAAACCAGGGAACTCTCGACGACCATCCACCACCAGATCGTCAACGGCGGTTCGGCCGTCGATATCGGAACCAACCGGAAGTTTGACGAAGGCAAGAACGTCGGCGCGGAAGTCCATCAGTTCGGCACCAAAAACGGGCGAATTCCCGAACGCCCGTTCCTCGGCCTGTCCGAATCGGACAAGACCAGCGTTTTGAACAGCCTGACCCGTTTTCTCGAAGGCCAAATCCGGCCCTGAAAAACTGTAGCTTTTCTGCAACAAAAAGGCCGTTTCTGGCCGTCCGGGAAATTGCGCGGGGTGCAATTAAATTGCAAATCCCATCCCGTTCCATCCCTCCTCATCCCGCAAATATCACGCAAAAGCCTTTCAAATATCACGCACGTGCACAGCATCCGCGTGGAGATCGACGGCGGAGTGAAAGTGGACAACGTCGCGGCCATCGCCCGGGCCGGCGCCGACACCTTCGTCGCCGGATCGGCGATCTATGGAGCCGGCCGGGAAGCCGACCCGCACCGCTACGATTCGGTGATCGCCGCGCTGCGTGCCGCCTTGTCCGGCGCGCAAGGGGACCCGTGATCGAGTGGGACGGGAAACCGGACAAGGTTCGTCCCATTCCACCTTTACTTTCCACCTTCCGCTTCACTCGAAAAATGACTCCCATCGACGTTCGCGCCGTCTTCTTCGATCTCGACGGAACGCTTCTCGACACCATTCCCGACCTTGCCGCCGCCGTCAACGCGACGCTCGCCGAC
>JAISNX010000127.1 GCA_031276015.1 Azoarcus sp. | reverse complement strand
CTCTTTCTTGACGGCATATAATCCAGCACCATGAATCGGAAATAAAGGCTGCTCAAAATGACTCCACCCAAACCCAAGGGCCTCGGACGCGGGCTTGATGCGTTGCTGGCGGCCAACCGCGACGACGATGCCGAAAAAGGCGAACTGCAAACCCTGCCGCGCGAGTCCCTGCGTCCCGGCAAATATCAGCCCCGCACCCGCATGGATCCCGGTTCGCTCGAAGAACTGGCGGCCTCGATTCGCGAACAGGGGATCATGCAGCCCATCCTGGTGCGCCCCCTGGGTGGTGACGAGTACGAAATCATCGCCGGCGAACGGCGCTGGCGGGCGGCGGCGATCGCCGGACTCGACGAGGTGCCCTGCCTGGTGCGGGAGATTCCCGACAATGCCGCGCTGGCGATGTCGCTCATCGAAAACATCCAGCGCGAGAACCTCAACCCGCTCGAAGAAGCCAGCGGCATCCAGCGCCTGATCGACGAATTCGGCATGACCCACCAGCAGGCCGCCGACGCGGTGGGCCGCTCGCGCCCGGCGGCGAGCAATCTGCTCCGGCTGCTCAACCTCGCGCAGCCGGTGCAGGAGTTGCTGATCGCGGGCGACATCGACATGGGGCATGCGCGCGCCCTGTTGCCGCTCGACGGTGCCAGCCAGATCGGCATCGCCAACCAGGTGGCGGCGCGCCAGCTCTCGGTGCGCGAGGCGGAAAAACTCGTCCAGCACGTCTTGAACCCGCGCCCGCAAAAAGCCGAATCCGCGCCAGACCGCGACTTGTTGCGACTGGAGGAGGAAATCGCCGACGCCATCGGCGCGGCGGTGAAAATCCGGGCCAACCGCAAGGGCGCGGGCGAAGTGGTGATCCGTTTCGCCAGTCTGGATCAACTGGACGGCCTGCTCGGACGCCTGCGCTGAAAATGCCATTCGGAACGACGCCGTGGAGAAGCGGGCGGCCTTGCCGCTTGTCATGTTTCGGCAAGGATTGACTTCATGGGGCCGTCTCCCCTAGGATGTCGGACGTTTTGACGGTCGCGCCCGGCGGTTGCCGGGCCGGGCCGCGTGCCAGACGGGGAGAGGATGCACAAGGCGGTTCTGCTGCAATTCGGGGCAGTGTTTCTGGCTGTTGCCGGTGCGGCGGTTTTCCTCGGGGCGCGGGGCGCGCTGTCCGCGATGTGCGGCGGCCTGGCTTATGCGTTGCCGAACGGTTTCTTCGCTTGGCGGCTTTTCGTGGCAAACGAGCACGGAGAGCATGTTAAAGTGGCGACCTTCGTCGTGGGCGAGCTGCTCAAGCTCGCTTCGACCGCGGGATTGCTTGTGTTGATAGCAGCATTGTACGGAGGCGTCCATTGGGGCGCGCTTCTGGCCGGGCTGGTGTTGGCGCTGAAGGCGAATTTGTTTGCATTTTTGGTGAAGACCTGAACATGGCTATTGAGCATGCGGCACAAGGCCCAAGCCCGGGCGAATACATCCGCCACCACCTCACTCACCTCAACAACGTCGGCGAAAAGCAGACGAGCATCGTCGATTGGTGGGTCATCAACTACGACACCCTGTTCTATTCCGTCGGGCTGGGGCTTCTCTCCGTGTTCCTGCTGTGGCTGGCGGCGCGCAAGGCCACTTCCGGCGTGCCGGGACGTTTCCAGGGCAGCGTGGAGATGCTCGTCGAACTGGTCGCCGACCAGGCCAAGGGCATCATCCACAGCGCCGAATCGCGCCTTTTCGTCGCGCCGCTGGCCCTGACCGTGTTCGTGTGGATCTTCTTCATGAACGCGATGGATCTGCTGCCGGTCGATCTGCTGCCGATGCTCTGGCAACAGGCGACGCACGACCCGCACGCCTACATGCGCGTGGTGCCGACCGCCGACCTTTCGGCCACGCTCGGCATGTCCATCGGCGTGCTGCTGCTCTGCCTGTACTACAACGTCAAGATCAAGGGCGCGGCGGGGTGGGCGCACGAGCTTTTCACCGCGCCGTTCGGGCCGCACCCGGCGCTGTGGCCGGTGAACTTCCTCATGCAGATCATCGAATTCCTGGCCAAGACCATCTCGCATGGCATGCGGCTGTTCGGCAACATGTACGCGGGCGAACTGGTGTTCATGCTCATCGCGCTGATGGGGGGCGCGTGGGCGGTTTCCACCACGGGCATCCTGCTTGCCATCGGGCACGTGCTGGCCGGTACCGCATGGGCCATCTTCCACATTCTTATCATCCTGCTTCAGGCGTTCATCTTCATGATGCTGACCCTTGTCTACATCGGTCAGGCGCATGAGGGGCACTGATGCCGGTGTCGTCGCCGCGGATTCTTCCGCTTGTTGTCTCTTTCAGCCTCAACTGCATTGCTTCTTAAGGAGTTGTCATGGAAAACGTTCTGGGTCTCGTTGCGCTGGCCGCCGGTCTGATTATCGGTCTGGGCGCTGTCGGCGCTTGCATCGGCATCGGCATCATGGGGTCGAAATATCTTGAAGCCTCGGCTCGTCAGCCCGAGTTGATGAACGCGCTGCAAACCAAGATGTTCCTGCTGGCCGGCCTGATCGACGCCGCCTTCCTGATCGGTGTCGGTATTGCGATGATGTTCGCCTTCGCCAATCCGTTCCAGTGATGGGTTCGCGCGCCTCCAACCGCTATCGAGGACAAGAACCGTGAACCTGAACGCCACCTTGTTTTTGCAGCTCGCCGTATTCCTCATCCTCGGGGGGTTCACGATGAAGTTCGTGTGGCCGCCCATCGTGAAGGCACTGGACGAGCGCGCGAAGAAAATCGCTGACGGGCTGGCCGCCGCCGAGAAGGCGAAGTCCGACCTGGCCCTGGCCGACAAGAGAGCCATCGAGGAATTGCGCTCGGCCCGCGAAAAGGCGGGCGAGATACGCGCCAACGCCGAACGGCAGGCCGGTGAGAAGGTCGACGAGGCCCGCACCGAAGCCGCGCGCATCATCGCCCAGGCGCGGGAAGCCGCGCAGGCCGAGGCCGGGCTGGCCGCACAGCAGGCCAGGGACGCCCTGCGCGACCAGGTGGCCTTGCTGGCGGTCGCCGGTGCCGAGAAAATCCTGCGCCGCGAGATCAACCCGCAAGTGCATGCCGACCTGCTCGCCAACCTGAAACAGGAACTGCAATAAATCATGGCCGAAAACGTCACCCTCGCGCGCCCTTACGCCGATGCCGCTTTCGGGCTGGCCCGAGGGGCGGGCACGCTGGCGTCGTGGCTGGAAGCACTGGATCGGCTCGCCGCCATCGCGGGCAACGCCGACATGCAGGCATACATCACCGATCCCCGGCTGTCCGCCGGGCAGCTTGCCGGGCTGGTTCTGGGAGTGGCGGGCGAACTGTCCGCCGAACAACAGAACTTCGTCCGCGTCCTCGTCGATAACGAACGCCTGCATGTGCTTCCGGAAATCCGCGACCTGTTCGCCGTCCTGAAGAACGAACACGAAGGCGTGCTGGAAGCCCGGATCGCTTCCGCCTTTCCGCTCGACGATGCCTCGCTGGCCGCGCTCAAGGCCGATCTCGAAGCCCGCTTCAAGGCACGCATCAATACGGCCGTCACCGTCGATCCCGAACTCATCGGCGGAGTACGCATCG
>JAISNX010000032.1 GCA_031276015.1 Azoarcus sp. | reverse complement strand
ACCTCGGCAACCCATTTGATGCTTTCAACGATCTGCCGCCGCTGCTCGTAATTCATGTAGGGGATGCGCTTATAGCTGGCAACGGCGGCATCCGTCAGAAGACCCACGGTGACACGTCCATAGCGGGCGGCTTCCTTCAAGATATTGAGGTGCCCTGGGTGCACCAGGTCGGCGCTCATGCCGACATAAACTTTTTTCATTGGTTTCCTGTCCTTTCAGGATTTATTTCCTGAGTTTCCAGCGGCAAGGCGGCCACTGCGCATAGCGGAACGTTCGTCATCCAGCTTTCTTCCCGGAAATCGGAAAGTGGAAGCCGGATGGCATGAAATACACTAAACATGTCGAAATCGAACGCAGGGATCAGTAATGTAGCCGACAAAGGGAGGGTTCTCCGCCATCTCTAGGAATTTGGTGAAGATATGGGGATGTTGTTGCCTTGCCCACGAGAAAGGAAATTTCCTGTGCAAGGCCCCCCAATAGCGCCCCGGATAGTGCAATTGTGAAGTGTTTGATAAAAATCTGCTCAATATTCTTGATTTACAGCCAAGTAAATCATTTTTTTGGGTCCGTTTCATTGGCATTCCCCCAAAATGGGTTTTCTAAAATACGGAATCGCGTGTTTGATACGATACAAAAATACGCTGGTTTCCGCTATGAAAACTGTCGATGCAACTGCTAGCGCCGAAAAGAATCCAAAGAAATATAATATCAAAAAAGCAATGACTTGGAAAGCTCCTGCAATAAAAACACTGCGATTAGCCGCTGCTGCATTGCCCATAGCCCCAAGAAAAGGATAGCCCAGAAGTATTGAGGGAATGGCTACTGCTAATGTAATCATGAGAATCAGCAATACATTTTCACTGCCCATGTATGCATCCCCAAAAATTAAACTAATTAGTCGACCACCAAAAAAACCGCTAATTATGACACCAACCAATGCCGAAAAAAATGCAAAATGGAATATTTTTTTAAAAAAGTCTACATCCCTACATCTTGCCATATAAGGATACAATACAGCGGTTACTGGAGCATAAACTGCAACTCCTGCACGATAAAACTGTTCAGCAACAGAGTACGTTGCAACCTGAGAAGGGGTCGAAAATGTACCAAGAAAAAATACAGCTCCAGCACCGTAAATTACAACAGCTATTCTCGACCAAAAATACTCTGTAGAATATTTAAAAATGGCAGAAATATAGCGAATGCTTGAACGCTTTGGCCACACTCCGGCCCTATATATGAAGTAGCTTCCTAATGCAGCAGCCAATAGATGTGACCCTCCATTGATGAATGCGGCGCATTCCAAGTCATCCTGATTTTTTACAAAAATAAGTGTCAATATCACATAGGATAGTCGCGAGACGACGACGGAAGCCGTTACTTTCCACATCCGTTCCAATCCTTGGAACAGCCATAACGGCTGCAAAGTCATGCCGACGACTGAAAGTGACAATATCCAGAAATAAATACTTTTGTTAATATACTCATGGCGCAAAAACGGGTATATAAAGAGAAGCGCAACTACAAATATGCAAATTAGTATTTTACAAAAATACACTGCTCCGACAATTTTCTTGATTTCCTCCATGTCGCCATCAGCGCGAGCTATTTTATAGACGGCAGAAAGGGCAAAGCCATAGTCGGTAAAAACAACGGCAATCTGAATAAAAGAGAGGCCAAAAGCATATAAACCATAATTTTCCATACCTAATGTGCGTGCAAGATAAGGCGTCAACAGCAATGGCATCAATGCAAGCGCAAGCTGACTTACTAGCATCGCGCTTGCATTGCTGAATATTTTTTTTAACGGTGAATTTTTCATTAATTTAAAGACTGGAGGAACCGATTACAGTTTTTTTCGCTTCAGGCGTAAGATTGTCCAGTAAGCTGATTATAAATTTATCTTGTAGCATGAAAGACTGTTGGGTATCCTGATTTACTTCCGAAACACGGAACAAAAGTCCATCAGGGATGCTCCCTTGTAGACCATAGCGAATACGTGCGAGAGATTGTTCCAAGGATCCACGAATTACTGCATCCCCAAACCTTATCCAGTAAGTAAGAGGTTCGTGGCGATTACCTGCTTCCGTAATTAGCCTCATAGCAGGTATATTTAGCGCCCCCCTGCTGATTACAGTTTTTTCTTGACTTAGAAGCAGGAAACCTTGCGCAGGATAACAAACCTCCGGTCTGTGGATGCGATTTTCAATAGATTGATCCGCACCATAAGCTATGGACAGCATGATTCGCCGTCCTTCGTGGTTGACATAGGTTCTCGATAAACTCTGTGAATATATGCGGGTCAGTTTCTCTTTCAATTGCGGATTGATTATTCCCAAAACAGTAGTTTCATCCACATGCCACTCACCAAATCGGTGTGGTATGAGATTTTCGAGGTCAATCGGATCAGGTCGCAGGGTAAGCGAGGGAGTCAGAAAATAGGCAAGAATAGAGGCTGTACACATCAAAACTGCCAGTAGGGAAGCACGACAAAGCAAAAAAGAAGAAACTCTCATGCTGTTGCTCCAGTTCCTTTGTGCACGAATAGCGTTCGGGTAAGCGAATCGACCCCGATGATTAATATCAACGCACTCATGAAAAGCACCATACCGGCAAAGCCATGCAAGAAACCTTGCCCAACTTCATCGCCAAGATAGTAAGTGATCAAAACGAGAACAGTTACGCGAATGACATTGGCAAGAAAGGAGATTGGGATAATAAGAATAGCCAAGGTTGTATTACGTACCATTGATTCATGTCGAACCAGGTTGAGGTACAAAAGACCCAGCGATTCTAGCGTAAATAGGGTCTGCAATCCGGCACAGGCATCTGCAACCAGCAGCTGGTATTGGCCAATTTGCAGAATGACGCCAGAGCGGGCGATTGGGTAGTCCGCCATATATAGCAATTGCTCAACGGTGCAAGAAACCGCGATCTTCATTGGCATGGTAATGCTATCCACAACTATAGCCGGGATTGGAACCATGAATAGCATGAAAAAAAGCGGAAACCAGACAAGTTTAATAGCTTTTTTTCCAAAGAGAATCAACCCTATTGCAATTAGGATCAATATCCCGGATGCAACTTCAAATGCAACAACTTCCTGAGAACGTCCTACGATATAAAACAGGAGGCCAAGCAAGAGAATCAGCCAGCCAGCGACAGTGCGAGGCACTTCTTCGCGGGCAGCCATGACTTCAGGCCATTTGCGATAAAAAAGCCAGAGTGAAACACATAAAACTATCGGACCATGCTCTTCGCCGGAACTCCATGCGCCATGGAACAGACTCCAGAACGTAGGCACGTACATGGAACACAAACCAAGCAACACAACAAACCACGGAACAAAAGCTACCGCCCTGCTGCGAACATGATCGGCAGCATCTATCGGGGATGAAGCAACAGGCATTTCTCGCTTCCAGTCAAAGGAATCGCTTGATGAACCAGTTAGGCGGCAGCAAACGCATCGATACCGACTAGGCCGCAATGATAGCCCATACGCGGGGGGGTAAAGTCAAAATCTAACACATGCTGTAGCGAGCTTTTGATTTATCCGATTCTCTATATGACCTGTATCACCCAGTCATCATGGAGTGCCACTTTAACGGTCAACATGGTTACGCATTCATTTATGAAATATTCCAATAGAATTATCCAAATATTTTCTGTTTGCTTTTTATGAATGTGCGTGGGCGCGCCCCGTTCATACCAACACAAACACTCATATGCTTATTGCCACACACAGAATAATGAACACAAAAATAATTGCTTAGCCGCTTCGCGGCAGCATTGCATAGTACGGGGTGTCATCCGGTGCGCAGGGCGCACCGTTCAGGTAAGCATGGGGAAACAACCGTATGAGCATCCAGTCCATCAACGTTCGCAACCAGTTTCGCGGCAAGGTGAAGGAGATCATCTCCGGGCCGATCGTTTCTGAAATTGATGTAGAAACGCCACACGGTATCGTCACCTCGGTCGTGACCAGCCGTTCGGTGCGGGATCTGGGGCTGGAAGTCGGTACCGAGGTCATCGCGCTGGTCAAGTCCACCGAAGTGGCGATTGCCAAGATCTGAACGGGAAACATGCCGCGCGGCCCGAACCGGGGGAAAGCACCCCGCCTCGGCCACGAAGCAGCTTCACGGAGTGCGAACCATGCATGAAACAGCGATTTCATGGCAACGAACAGCGATTTCATGGCAACGCCTGAAAACAGGTATCCGGCAACGCCTGCGCGGGCACGGCGCGTTGCCTTGGTTGGTGCCGGTATTGATCCTCACAGTGTGGCAAGTCACCGTGCAGGCCGGATGGCTGTCGACCCGCATCCTGCCCGCACCTTGGGCGGTCGTGGCCGCGGGCTGGGAATTGTTGCTGTCCGGCGAACTGCTGGAACACTTGGGCGCAAGCACCGCGCGCGCCGCAAGCGGCTTCGTGATCGGCGGCGGCATCGGATTTTTCTTCGGCCTCATCAACGGGGGCTACAGGCTGGCCGAAAACCTGTTCGACACGACGCTGCAAATGGTGCGGAACGTGCCGCATCTGGCCCTGATTCCGCTCGTTATCCTGTGGTTCGGCATCGGCGAGGAAGGCAAGCTCTTTCTGGTGGCGCTCGGCGTGTTCTTCCCGATTTACCTCAACACTTTCCACGGTATCCGCTCGGTGTCGCCCGATCTGATCGAGATGGGGCGTTCCTACGGACTCCGGGGATGGGCGCTGTTTCGGCAGGTCATTCTGCCCGGCGCGTTGCCCAATATCCTGGTGGGTGTGCGCTATGCGCTCGGCTTCACATGGCTGACGCTCATCGTCGCCGAAACGATTTCCGCAACGAGCGGTATCGGTTATATGGCGATGAATGCGCGCGAGTTTCTCCAGACCGATGTGGTGGTGCTGGCCATCCTGTTGTACGCGGCACTGGGCAAGGCCGCCGATATGGTCGCGCGGGCGCTGGAACGGCGCTGGCTGCGATGGAACAAAAGTTTTCTGGCCGCCTGAAAGGATATAACCGAGGAACTGGGACGATGGGCATCCGCGACAAGGGTTTGGAAATCCGGCTCGACGCCGTGCAACGACGCTTCGGCGAACGCATCGTCATCGACGGTCTGACGACACGCTTCGACGCCGGGGAATTCATCACGATCGTGGGGCGCAGCGGTTGCGGCAAAAGTACCTTGCTGCGCCTGCTCGCGGGGCTTGATGCCGCGCAGGGCGGGCAACTCGATGCCGATGGACGCCCGCTCAAGGAGGCTATCGACGATGTTCGCATCATGTACCAGGATGCCCGCCTGCTGCCATGGCGCAGCGTGGTGAATAACGTCGCCCTCGGGTTGGCGGGCAAGCGCGATACCGTGCGTGCCCTCGCGCTCGAAGCCTTGTCGCAGGTCGGCCTGGTCGACCGCGCCGACGAATGGCCGG
Organism: Azoarcus sp.; assembly: GCA_031276015.1. GTDB lineage: Bacteria > Pseudomonadota > Gammaproteobacteria > Burkholderiales > Rhodocyclaceae > WRNU01. The sequence continues at coordinate 10,940 of JAISNX010000032.1, read as the reverse complement.
GAAACCTCTCGGGCGGCCAGCGTCAGCGCGTGGCTTTGGCGCGCGCTCTCGTGCATCGCCCTCGGTTGTTGTTGCTCGACGAGCCTCTGGGCGCACTCGACGCCCTTACCCGCATCGAGATGCATCGCCTGATCGAGCGCATCTGGCGCGAGCATCGCTTTACCGCCGTGCTGGTGACACACGACGTCAGCGAGGCGGTGGTGCTGGCCGACCGCATCCTGCTCATCGAGGACGGACGGATCGTGCTCGATCAATCAGTCGAACTGGCACGCCCGCGCGCCAGGGGCGATGCCGCCTTCGCCCGGCTGGAAGGGCAGGTGCTCGACCGTCTGCTCACGGTGCGAACGCTCGAACAACGCAACCAGATACGGGGCCGGGTGAGTGCGATCAGGACGGGCGATGTGCTGGCCGAAGTCGAAGTCGAAATCACTGACCACGAAGGCAGGCGCGACAAGGTGATTTCCACCCTCACTCTCCGCAACTTGCGTGAGCACGCACTGGAAGTGGGAAGCGAAGTGCTGACGGTATTCAAACCCAACGACGTTGCGCTGGCGCTTGTCGACGTCGACGACAATACCGCCACGCCGCTACGAACCGGGGAACGCGCGGTGGCGTGAGCGGTGACGGGAATTTTCCCTGCCGGGGAAAGCCCGACCGGAAAAACGCGGCGCGGGTCGATGCCAGCGCCGCGCCTTGTTTTTATTTGTTGCCGGTCGTCGTCTTGCGTTTCGCGCGGGACTTTTCCTGCGCGGCAGCCGACTCATCCGCCGACACGGGCACCAGTGCGTTTTCTTCCACGCCCGCCTTGGCGCTCATCATGCTCCAGGGCCACAAGAACGGGTTGCCTTGGGGATTGGCCTGGGGAGCTTCCGCCTCGGGCGCTGTCTCCGGATTGTGCGCCTGGCTCATGGCCTTGACGGCGGCAATCGCGGCGCGCTGGACATCCAGCCCCTGAATGGCCATTTGCAGCATGCTGAGATTCATCTTCAACCAGCCTTCGACCGCCCGCATGTCGCCGATGCGTTTGTCGAGTTCGTCGACATCCAGCGTCGGCGTCACCATGCCAGGCAAGGTGAAGCCCATCCGTCCCCACATGTTGCGCACGAATTCGAGCGGATCGTGAGCCGCGTGCCCTGTGGTCATGATTTTCCCTCCTGTGGCTGTTGCCCGGCTATCTTACCCGATATATACATGACGCGAATATCTTCAGTCATGCGGTAAACCCGCGTTTTCAGATCATGCGCTGCAAGCGTAGCGGTCTTTCGGCGGGCGGCAGGCGCTCGACGCCTGCGCTGTCTTCTCCCGCATCGTTATCGACTTCGATTTCCAGCACGCTCAACACCTCGCGGGCAATGGCGCGGCAAGCTCTGGTGAGGGGACTCGGCAAATGTTCCGGCACCTGTTTGTGCAGCAGTAACTTGGACGCGGACAAGGCGGCGACCGGCTTGAGAAGGCGGTTCCGGTAAGCACCCATCAATTGCGCTACGTTGCGGTCGGCGGCCTCGCACTGCCAGGCATTGCCCGGCCATTGCGCCGGTACCGCATAGGCGCGCGGAAACAGGTCGAGATCGCGGATGACGGTGCGGATGTCTTCGTGCGAATCGCGGAACGGCAGCAGCACGATGTCGGCCATGGCGTACAGCTTGCGATCCATGTCGGTGCGGTTGCCCGCGCCGTCGACCACCCCGATCCAGTCTTCGAGTGTGCGCAGTTTGTCGATCACTTTGGTCAAGGCGTCCGCGTTGCGCGCGTCGGCGGTAATGTAGCGGCGGCCCGCAGGCGAGAGCGGTTCGCGGGATACATCGGTCAGCACGCAGGCGGCGCGATGTCCAAGCAGCCCCAGACCCTGGCACAGCATGTGCGAGAGCGTCGTCTTGCCGGTACCGCCTTTATTGCCGAGCACACAGATGATCTTTGCCATGGTTCTGTCCCGGAAATGATCGTAGGAATAAATCACACCTTGACATTGTGCCTCCGCCCCCGCGCCGCCAGACGTTAAAAAACGGCGGTTCGCGGGGTCAGTTCGGCGTTTCGCGCCCCCGCGCCGACCTGGATCACGAATCGCACGACATATGCAAACGCAAAAAGCCGCCGCCGGGCTGGCGGGTAACGACACCCGCCAACTCCAGTGTCAGCAGATGCGCATACAGCGCATCGACGTTCAAGCCGGTGGCGAGCGCCAGGCTGTCGATGTCGCGCGTGTCGGTGCCAAGCGCCTCCAGCACGCGGACGGCTTCCGGTGCGAGGTTCGCGGGCGCGGACGCGGGCGGCGTCCCGGTGCGTGGCGCGCGAGGTTCGGGACGCCTGCCGCCGCCAGCCTTGACAGGCCTCGGCGGTAACTTGCCGCCGAGGCGTCCGCGCAATTCCTCGAAAACGTCCTCCGCCGTCTCGACCAGTTTGGCCCCCTGGCGAATCAGGCGGTGGCACCCACGCGCCAGCGGCGAATGAATGGAACCCGGAATCGCAAAGACTTCGCGCCCCGCTTCGGCAGCGAGGCGGGCGGTAATCAGCGAACCGCTGTCGAGCGCCGCTTCGACTACCAGCACCCCCAGGGAAAGCCCGGCGATCAGGCGATTGCGGCGGGGAAAGTTGTGCCGTGCGGGCGGCGTGCCGAGCGGGAATTCGCTGACGATCGCGCCACGGGCGGCAATCTCCCGCGCCAACCCGGCATTGCGCGCCGGATAGATGCGATCCACGCCGGTACCAATGACCGCCACCGTGCTCCCACCCGCGGCGGCGAGCGCCCCGCGATGCGCAGCGGCGTCGATCCCCTGCGCCAACCCGCTGACGATGACCAGCCCCGCCGTACCCAGGCTGCGGGCAAAGGCTTCGGCGTCGATTTCGCCTTGGGCGCTGGCGGTGCGGGAACCCACCATCGCCAGCGCGGGACGCCTCAGAAGCGCCGGGTCGCCCTTGACGTAGAGCACGGGCGGCGGGTCGGCGATTTCGAGCAGGCTTTGCGGATAGGCCGTGTCGGCCAGCGTGAGGATGCCGTTACCGGCTTCACCGGCCCAAGCGAGCGCGGCATCGACCGCTGCCGGATCGGGGCCTGCAAGCAGAGCATCCGCCGCCTCGGCCCCGGCGACGCTGGCGAGGTTGGCGTGCGATTGAGCGAAAACCCCCTCCGGCAAGCCGAACGCGGCAAGCAGCTTGCGTTGCCGCGCCGGGCTGACCGGCGTCAGGGCGAAACGAAGCCAGGCGGCAAGCTCCTCGCTGGCCGCCTGGCCTTCCGGTTTCAGGGGTTCCGGACGGCGTCGCCAATTGTCGCCTGTCCGTCGGTATTCATTATCAAGGCATAAGACACGTTGTCGAACACACGAAACACCAGCACCGATCCGTAACGCTTTTCCGGCAGGGTATAGACTTTGGCGTCCTTTGTGCCCTTTCCATACACGGCGGTGCCCCGATCACGGAACAGGGCCAGCACATGACCCGGTTCCAGTCCGCCGAGTTTACCAGCACTCAACGCGACGACGTTGAGCCTGCCGGTTTCGGCAACGCCGCGATGAATCGAAATCAAGCGGGCATCGACGGCTTCCGTGGGCGCATGCGGCGCATAAGAAAACACCAGATTGCTCTCGGCGGGCAGCATCAGGTCGCCCGTACCGATTTCCTCGATGGCATCGACGATGTCGAGCGTGACCGGATCGGTGCGCGCGGTGACTCTGGCGGAACCCAGATACTGCACCTCGTAGCCGAGTCTCTTGTTCCCGACCGGATCGACAAGCGGCTTGGCCGGACGGAAGATCGCCCAGTTATCGACATCGTCGCGCACGTCCTTGGCGAAAACCGTATCGCCCTTGGCAAGATACACACGGTTGGTCTCGGTGGCGACAATCGTGGCAGCACCCTCGATCGAACCGTTTTCGACAACGAGAGGCCGTGTCAGGAAAGGCGCGATGGATTTCAGCGGAATCGTCGAAACGGCCTCATCGACCGGCGACTGATAAATTTTCGGCTGTAATCTGGCCGCGCCCGCAGGCTTGACGCTGGCCGCGCCCGCAGGCTCGACGCCGTTTCCGGCCTTGCCGCCGCTCACGACCTTGGCGAGCTGCAAATGCGGCCCATGTCGATCCAGCACGATAACCTGGCCGGGATAAATGAAATGCGGATTGCTGGCCTGCCCCTCGTCCATCCGCCAGACTTCCGGCCATCGCCAAGGCTCCTGCAAGAAACGCCCGGCGATTCCCCACAACGTATCGCCTTTCGCCACGGTATAAGAATCCGGCGCATCGGCGACAAGCGCGGGTGGCGCGGCCTGAGCGACGACACCGATGAGCGCCGCGGCGCTGGCGGCGAGAAAAGATATAATTCGGAACATTGCACGCTTCCTGTTTAAGCGGGTCGCTTCCCGACAAACCTGCGCTACACTCGCCCTTGGCCTTGTCCCGGCCCGCGCGTGTCGAAGCGACGATTGAACATAAAAACTTGTAACGGCTTCTCGACTTCAGGCACAACACATGCCCGCCCATGGTAGAACGCGCGCAAAAATTCTGTTCGTGACGGTTTTCTTTATCCGGTAAGGCTTTATGGCCCTATTGCCCATTCTGCGTTTCCCCGATCCCCGCCTGCACACCAGGGCCGCCCTGGTCGGCACCATCGACGACGACATCCGTCGGCTGGTCCGCGACATGGCCGAAACCATGTACGCCGCGCCGGGCATCGGCCTGGCCGCCACCCAGGTCAACGTCCACAAGCGCATCGCCGTCATCGACGTCAGCGAAAACCGCGACAGCCTGCTCGTACTCATCAACGCCGAAATCATCGCGCGCGCAGGCGAATGCGACAGCGAGGAAGGCTGCCTGTCCGTGCCCGGCGTGCGCGAAACGATCAGGCGCGCCGAATGGATCAAACTGCGGGCACTCGACGAAAACGCCAAGCCGTTTACGCTGGAAACCGACGGCCTGCTTGCCATCTGCATCCAGCACGAACTGGATCACCTCGACGGCAAGGTTTTCGTCGAATACCTCTCGCGCCTCAAGCTGAACCGGATCAAGACCCGGCTGACCAAACAGGCACAGGAAAAAACCGCGGCCACGGCCTGATGCGCTGCCCGCGCTTGTGCGATCCCGCGCGATGTCCCGTACCGATGCCGCGCTTCTTCCCCCGGATAAACGCCCGATGACCTCTCCCTTGCGCGTGGCCTTCGCAGGCACGCCGAAATTCGCCGCCACCGCCCTCGAAGCCATCATCGCATCCGGCCACGCCGTGCCGCTCGTCCTCACGCAACCCGACCGCCCCGCCGGGCGCGGCATGAAACCCACCCCGAGCGCAGTCAAAGCCTGCGCGCTGGCGCACGAACTCGGCATCGACCAGCCCGAACGCCTGCACACCGAAGCACAGCGCGCCCGCCTGACGGCCAGCCGCCCCGATGTTTTGGTCGTGGCCGCCTACGGTCTGATCCTGCCGCCGGAAGTCCTGGCGCTGCCAAGGCTCGGCTGCCTCAACATCCACGCCTCGCTCTTGCCGCGCTGGCGCGGCGCGGCTCCCATCCAGCGCGCCATCGAAGCGGGCGACCGCGAAACCGGCATCACCATCATGCAAATGGACGCCGGACTCGACACCGGCCCGATCCTCCTGCGTCGGCCCATAGCCATCGACAGCGGAGACACCGCCGCCAGCCTGCACGACAAGCTCGCCCGCCTCGGAGCCGAAGCCATCGTCGAAGCCCTGGCGCGGCTGGCGGCGGGCGATCTCCCTGCCGAACCGCAGCCCGCCGAGGGGGCGACCTACGCCCGCAAAATTTCCCGCGCCGAAGCCGGACTCGACTGGCGACGGACGGGAACCGAACTGGCGCGTGCGGTGCGTGCCTTCGACCCTTACCCCGGCGCGTTCGGCCAGATACGCGGCACAAGCATCAAACTCTGGGCCGCCCACCCGGCGGCAGGGCGAGGCGAAGCCGGAACCATCCTGTGCGCCGACAGTGCCGGTGTCATTGTCGCCTGCGGCGAGGACGCCTTGTGCATCACCGAACTGCAACGCCCCGGCAGCCGTCGCCTGCAAGTCGCGGAATTCCTGCGCGGCTTCGCGCTCGGCGCGGGCGAGCAGTTCACGATGCCTGATGATGCTTGACCAAGAGCGGTCTTCGTTCAAATGCGAGTACTGCTGGCCAGGGATGTTTTTGTCATTTCGTGCACATGGTGCCGTGGTGTGCCACGCCTTCCGGCAAAGCAAAGCAGGGCAGGGCAGCGACCATGGCGCGTTGCCTCCGCGCTTTGCGCCTCGCAATGAGGGTAGTCAGGGCTTTCCGAAAGGCGAGGGCGCTTATTCTCCCTCGACCCAGATATGCTGCGCCACGGCGTGCTCCAGCGCCAGTTCCATGTGCTCGCACAGCACGACCGTCATGGGCCGTTGTTGCAGCACGGTGAGGGTTTGCGGTGCGTACAGGCCGTAGGCGTGGAGTTGTTCGCGTTGCAGCGGGTCGATTTCCTCGCCGAATTCGGCCAGGTGGACATTGCGGCCCGTCGGGGTGCCGGTGAGGCGGATACGTTCGGTGTGAGCGGTCATGGCGGCGTCCGGGGAACAGCGTCAGGAAAAAAGGCGTAGGAAGTGATTGAGCAGACCGCCGACGAGGAAGGCCGTCGGCATGATGAGTACCAGCATCAGGGTGGCGATGCGCATACCGTGCTCCTTGATGACGATCATCACGCTGGCGATGCAGGGCACGAACAGGGTGATCGTGACCATGCCGACGACGGCCTGGATCGTGTCCAGTTGGCCGCCGATGGCGAACAGGCCCGTCGCGCCGAAGTCCCGCCGTAAAAATCCCATCACGAAGGCGGCGCTGGCTTCCGGCGGCAGGCCGAGCCAGCCCGTGACCAACAGCTTGCCGGTTTCGATGATCCACGGCAGCACGCCCAGGCAGTCGAGCACGAACATGATGAAGGTGCCGATCAGGAAAAGCGGAATGACTTCGAGCAGGTACCACTTGAGCCGCCCGCCTGTTTTTTTGAGCACGTTACCGGGCACCGGCAGGCGCATCGGCGGCAGTTCGGTGACGAGCGGCACGCGCCGCCCTTTCACCAGCCGCGCGGCAAGCCAGCCGGTAAGGAGCAATACCAGCACGATACAGGCGCTCCAGATGGCCGCCGCCTGGAAGGAGAAGCTGCCGAGCAGCCCGAACACGACGCCCAATTGCGCCGAGCAGGGAATGGCGAGCGCGAGGAGAAAGGTGGCAATCAGCCGTTCGCGTTGGGTGTGGAGGATGCGTGTGGTGAGTGTGGCCATGGTCACGCAGCCCAGGCCGAGCACCATCGGCAGCACGGCGCGCCCGTTGAGGCCGATGGCGGCGAAGGCGCGGTTGGAGATGACGGAAAGCCGCGTGAAATAGCCGGAATCTTCCAGCACGCCAAAGACGAGGAAGAAGGTGGTGACAATGGGCAGGATCAGCGCCAGAGCGTAGGTCATGCCCATCGTCCACAGGCCGTATTCGCCCACGAGCATGTCGGCGAGCCATTCCGGGGCGATGTGGGTGCGCACGAAGTCCGTGACGGCGGGGTTGAGGATTTCGCCGAAGAAGTCCTCCTCCAGAAGTCCGACCAGAGTGCTCGCGCCAAAGTCGCCGACGAAGAAGTACACCGCCAGCAGCACCAGCAGCAGTAGCGGCCAGCCCCAGAGCGGGTGCACGGCAATCTGCCCGATGCGCAACGAGAGGCTTTGCCCGCTGGCGGGAGCCTGTTCCGTGACGGTGCGCGCCAGTGCCTCGGCGGCGCGTCCGCGTTCGCGTGCCAGCCGCGCGGGCAGCGAGTCGCGGCCATCGGTGGGGGCGAGTTCGGCAACGCGCGCGAGGATTTCCCCACCCTTCGGCTGTGCGGCGAGCCAGTTTTCGACTTCGCCGTCCCGCCCCAGGAGCAGGATGGCAAGTCCGCGCGCGGAAAGGTGCGGATGCGGCGCATGCGCCGCGAGCAGGGCGGCAATGGTCGAGATGGTTTTTTCGGATTCTTCGTCGTAGTGCAGCAGCGGCGCGGGCGGGCGGGCATGGGCAAGGGTTGCGGAAAGCGCCGCGATGCCTTCGCCGCCCGTGGCGACGGTGGCGACCACGGGCGTTTCCAGTGCTTCGGAGAGCGCCTGCGCGTCGACGGTGACGCCTCGCGCCCGCGCCTCGTCGCTCATGTTGAGCGCCATGACCAAGGGCACGCCGAGTTCGGCCAGTAGCGCGGTCAGGTTCAGCGTGCGCCGCAGGTTCTTGGCGTCGCCCACCTGGATGACGAGTTTCAGGTTTTCGCTGAGGAGCGCCCGCATCGTCGCGCGTTCGTCGTCGCTGCGTGCGGGCAGGGCGAGGACGCCGGGGGTGTCGAGCAGGGAGGATGCGCGGTCGAATCGCGCCCCGGCACGGGCGACTTCCACGGTCGTTCCGGGGTAGTTCGAGACGTTGACGTAAGCGCCGGTAAGGCGATGGAAGAGCACGGATTTGCCGACGTTGGGATGGCCGACGAGAGCCAGCGTGCCGGTGCCGTCGGGCGAGGAAGGTACGGCTTGATGATGATGCATGGTGTGACCGGGTGAAGGGAACAGTTTGGAATGATAACTTGTCTCATCATCATTTTGGGCAAAAGATGTGGGAACGCGGCAATGAAATGGGCGGTTTTCGTCCCTTGAAAAGAAGCCGGATCATATCCTGACCGTTGTCGTGTACGAACAGATAGGGGTGCGTTGCCCGGAATTTGCCGGGACTGGGCAGGCCGCGGTGGGAGGCATGGATTGCCACGGCGCTGCGCGCCTCGCAATGACGTGTCTCCCACTCCGTCATTGCGAGGGCCGAAGGCCCGCGGCAATCCATGCGGCGGTGCCCCCCGCACTGACGAGCAAGGTTGCGGGCATTGCTCCCACCATCGTCATTGCGAGCGAGGCGTGGCAATCCACGGGTCACATGGATTACCACGGTGCTTCGCCCTTCGCAATGACGGTTTATCAGAGCAGCAGCTTTCCCAGTCGTGGCCGCTCGTTCAGTATGAAGCGGTTATTGACACGTAATAGGCGCGGCCAGGTTCGTTGTAGGTGTTGGCTCCGGCGCTGTTGGCGCTGCCTTCGCGGAAGAGGCGTTTGTCGAAGAGGTTGCTGATGCCGACGCGGCCTTTCAGGTATTTGCTGAAGGTGTAACCCGCGCTGATGCCCCAGAGGTCGTATTCGGGACGAGTTTTGACGGCATTACCGGTGGCCACCGCGCCAGTGCTGGCGTTGTTGGTGCGCGGCTTCTGTTTGCCGTAGAAGGCGGCGGTGAGGACGAGGGAGAGTTTGTCGTTCACCTGCCAGTCGAGCGTGCTGTTGATGGTGTATTTGGGAACGATGGATAGCGGCTGTTTTTTCTGCTTGTCCTTGTTGCGCTGCATGTAAGTGAAGTTGTTGCTCCAGTTCAGGTTGTGCGCGAGGGGGATGAGCAGGTTGCCTTCAAAACCGGCAAGTACCGCGTCGGTGGCGTTTTCCCACTTCAGGATGAGACCTTCGCTGCTCGCGCCGGGATCTGCAACGCCATAGATGATTTCGCCCGAGGTGATTTTGCTTTTGTATTTGTTGTGGAAGTAGGTGATGCCTGCGTTCCAGCCGTTGGCGGTGTAGTTGATACCGACTTCCTTGTTGAGGCTGATTTCGGGGTCGAGATCGGCGTTGCCGAGCACATAGCACGGTCCGGCATCACGACCCCCAAGGCTGAGCGGGCAGCCGTTGCCACTGGTCATGTAGAGGTAGTTAGGGTTGATCTGGTAGAGGTTGGGTGCCTTGAAGGTGCGGGCGATACCGGCCTTCAGGGTGACTGTTGGCGTAAGCATGTAGGAGGCGTTGAGGGCGGGACTCCAGTTGTTGCCGAATTCGTTGTGATGGTCGAAGCGCAGGCCCGGGGTGAGGATGAGGTCTTGGGTGACTTCGATGTTGTCCTCGATGAAAGCGGAGGTGATGCTGCTGTCGCTTTTGGTATCACGAGGGCCTGGGGGTAAGGCACCGGGCGAGTCGATGATACCGATGGAACGCGGGTCATCGAGTTCCTGACGGTTCCATTCAGCGCCGACGGTGAGTACCTGTTTGAGGCCGAGGGTGAAGGGCACATCAAGCTGTGTGTTGAGGGTGTAGCCCTTGAGTTTGCTGGTGAATTTCTCGTCGCTTTGGATGTTTCCCTCGACACTGCCCGCGCCGCCTTCGCCCATGCGCCGGTTCTTCGTATGTTCATACTGGAAGTAGGTGCTGGATTTGCCGAAGGAGTATTTGCCCCGGTGCGAAACGGAATAGGTTTGCCGGGTCATGGTGTTGGTTTCGTCGCCAAGGAAGTTGGCTGCGGGGACAGCGTCCCTCCCAGGCAGCGTAGCTTGGGAGGGATCATAAGCACTCACACCCACATTGGTGTCGCCCGCATAAATGTTGCCTTGACGGGAGTATCCGGCTTCGAGGTCGAGGTTGTGGTCTTCGTTGGGCTGCCAGCGCAGCATTGCGCGGTAGTCCTGGTTTTTGACGCCTTCGCGGCCCGCTGCGGTGCTGGCACCTGCGGCTGTGTTGCTGACGTTGATCTTCGGGTCGTCGGATTCGGTGCGGCTGTAGCTGCCGTAGACGCGGAGGCCGAACTGGCTGCTGATGGGGCCTGCGGCATTGAAGTTGGCGCGGTATGTTTCGCCTTCGTCGTTACGTTGGGGCTGGTTTCCATAGAGGGTAATGGAGCCGCCGGTTTTTTCTGGAATGCCTTTGGTGATGATGTTCACCACGCCGCCCGCCGCGCCGCTGCCGTAGCGGGCGGCAGCCGGGCCGCGGATGACTTCGATGCGGTCGACCATCTCGACTGGCACCCAGTTGGTGTCGCCGCGCGTGTCGCGCTCGCCGTTGCGGCTGTAGCGCACGGAGTTGCGGGAGGTGACGGGCTTGCCGTCGATGAGGATGAGGGTGTTTTCCGGCCCCATGCCGCGCAGGTCGATCTGGCGGTTGTTGCCGCGCGCGCCGGTGGAACTGTTGCCGGTGAGATT
>JAISNX010000098.1 GCA_031276015.1 Azoarcus sp. | reverse complement strand
CGTTTTCAGGCCGGTGCCGAAACAGGCCGGACACCAGCCGTGGCGGGTGTTCCAGGAGAAAAGTTTCGGGTCGGGTTCGGGAAAGCTCGTGCCGCAGGACGGGCAGGCGTGGGAGGTGGAGAAGCCGACCGGCTTCGCGCCCGCCGCGCCGAGCGGTAGTGCTTTCATCACGCCCTTGCCGTGTTCGAGGGCGGTGCGCAGGAAGCCGCGCAGCAGGGCTTCGTTTTCCGGGCGCACGACGACCATGCCGACGGGCAGTTCGATGTCGTGCTCCCGGTAGCGGTCGAGCCGGGGCCATTTCGCGGTCGGCAGGTAGCCGCCGTCGACCCGCAGTTGTTCATGACCCTTGCTTTTTGCCCATTTGGCGAGTTCGTTGTACAGCCCTTTGCGCGCCGTCACCAGCGGCGCGAGGATTTCGACCGACATCCCGCGGAAGTCGCGCATCAACTGGGCGGCGATGGTCTCGAAGCTTTGCGGCGTCACCGCCGTTCCGCAGTCCGGGCAGTGCTGGACGCCGAGTTTGACGTAGAGCAGGCGCAGGAAGGTCTGGATTTCGGTGAGCGTGCCGACGGTGCTTTTGTAGCCGCCCCGGCTGGTGCGTTGTTCGATGGCTACCGTCGGCGGGATGCCCGCGAGGCGGTCTACGTCGGGACGGCGGGCGGGCTGTACGAACTGGCGCGCGTAGGCGTTGAGCGATTCGAGATAGCGCCGCTGGCCTTCGCCGAATACGATGTCGAAGGCGAGCGTGGATTTGCCGGAACCCGACAGCCCGGTGATGACGGTGAAGCGGTCGCGCGGAATCGTCGTGCTGATGTTTTTCAGGTTGTGCTCGCGGGCATGAAAGATTTCGATGGCGGGCGCGGGCAGCGCCCGGTAAATGGCGCGCGGTTCGGCGACGTGGCGCCTCGGCCCCGGACACCCGGCTCCCGATGCCTGTTGGCGCAGCGCCGCGCCCGTGTGCGAGGACGGATGGGCGGCGAGCGTTTGCGGGCTGCCTTCGGCGACCAGTTCGCCGCCCGCGTCGCCGCCTTCCGGGCCGAGGTCGATGATCCAGTCGGCGGCGGCGATCAGGTCGAGGTTGTGTTCGATGACGATCAGGGAATGCCCGGCGGCAATCAGGCGCTCGAAGGCCCGCAGCAGCACCGCGACATCCTCGAAATGCAGGCCGGTGGTCGGTTCGTCGAACAGGAAAAGCAGGCCCCCGGCGTTGCCGCCGGACTTGTCCACGGTTTTATCCACCGTTTTTCCACCGCGCGCGGGCGCGGCGGCGGCGAGATGACCGGCGAGTTTGAGCCGTTGCGCTTCGCCGCCGGAGAGCGTCGGCACAGGCTGCCCGAGACGCAGGTAGTCCAGCCCGACTTCGGAGAGCGGCGCGAGCGCCGCCAGCACCTTGGCTTCGTCGGCGAAGAAGTGCAGTGCTTCGTTGACTGTCATGTCCAGCACGTCGGCCACCGAGCGGCCATGCCATTGCAGTTCGAGGATTTCCGGGCGATAGCGGCGGCCTTCGCATTCCGGGCAGCGCAGCCAGACATCGGAGAGGAATTGCATTTCCACGTGCTCGAACCCCGATCCGGAACAGACCGGGCAGCGGCCATGCCCGGCGTTGAAGCTGAAGGTGCCGGGGGTGTAGCCGCGTTGCCGGGCTTCGGGCAGGGCGGCGAAAAGCTGGCGGATGGCATCCCACGCGCCGACGTAGCTTGCGGGGTTGGAACGCGAGCTTTTGCCGATGGCCGCCTGGTCGACCATCACGACGCCGCCGAGCGATGCCATGCCGTCGACCTGCCCGGCATCGTCGCCCGCCACCTGCCCGGCGGCGTCGTGGAAGTAGCGTGCCAGCGCCGGGTAAAGCACTTCTTCGATCAGGGTCGATTTGCCGGAGCCGGAAACGCCGGTCAGGCAGACGAGCCTTTGCAGGGGAAAGGCCACCGTGAGCTGGCGCAGGTTGTGGCGGCATGCGCCGGTCACGGTGAGCCTCGGGGTGTGGGCGTCGACCGGGCGCGGCACGCGCGCCGCGCCGATGCGCCGGGTGCCGGCCAGCCACGGCCCGGTGATCGAGGCCGGATGGATGGCGATTTCGGCGGGCGTGCCGCGCGCCACCAGTTCGCCGCCGCGTTCGCCCGCGCCGGGGCCGATTTCGAGCAGTTCGTCGGCGGCCAGCATGACTTGCGGATCGTGTTCGACCACGACCAGGGTATTTCCGGCGTCGCGCAGGCGCGTCATGATGCCGAGGATGCGCCCGATGTCGCGCGGATGAAGGCCGATTGACGGTTCGTCGAGCACGAAAAGCGTGTTGACCAGCGACGTGCCGAGCGCGGTGGTGAGGTTGATCCGCTGCACCTCGCCGCCGGAAAGCGTGCGCGACTGGCGGTCGAGCGTCAGGTAGCCGAGACCGGCTTCGGCAAGGTAGTCGAGACGGGCGCGGATTTCGCCGAGCACCAGCGCCCCGGCTTCATCGGCGAGACCGGGCAGTGCCAGACCGGCGAACAGTTCGCGCGCCCGCGCCACCGGCAGCGCCATGAGTTCGTGTATCGCCAGTCCCTTTTCGTCCTCCGTCGACAGCGGCAGCCGCCACAACAGGGCGTCCGGCTTGAGCCGCGCACCGTGGCAGGCGGGGCATTCGGTATAACTGCGGTAGCGGGAGAGCAGCACCCGGATATGCATCTTGTAAGCCTTGCTCTCCAGCCAGTCGAAGAAATGGCGCACGCCGTACCAGTAGCGGGGCCATGACGAGCGCCAGTCCTTCCAGTTCTCATCGCCTTCGAGCACCCAGCGGCGATGCTCGGGCGGCAGGTCGCGGAACGGCACATCGAGCGCGACGCCGTGCCTGGTCGCCATGCGCACGAGATCGTCCTGGCATTCGCGGAAGCTTTGCGTCTGCCACGGGCGGACGGCACCCTCGGCGAGCGTCCTGGATTCGTCGGGCACCACGAGCGCGAAATCCACCCCGATCACCCGCCCGAAGCCGCGGCAGGTTTCGCAGGCACCGACGGCGGAATTGAACGAGAACAGCGCCGGGGAAGGATCGCTATAGGCGATGTCGCAGGCGGCGCAATGCAGGGCGGTGGAATAAGGCCACACTTCCTCGCCCGCCCCGGTGGCGGCAAACACGCTCAGGCGGCCATGGCCGCGCTGGAGAGCGGCCTCCAGCGCCTCGGCGACGCGGCCCGGATCGGCGTTCCCCAGTCGAAAACGATCCTGCACCACCTGGAGCACATTGCCGTCGTCACCTTCCCCGCGCGAGTGGATGCGGGTATAGCCCTGCGCGGCAAGGAACCCGGCGACTTCCTCGCTGCTGAAATTCGAGGGCACGGCGAGCGGAAAGCACACCTCCAGGCGCGGATCGCCCGCCGCCCGGGCGCGCCGGGCAATATCCCCCGCGATGCTCGTCGGCGTATCGCGCCGCACCGGCTGGCCGCAACGGCGGCAATGCAGGCGGGCGGCGCGGGCATAGAGCAATTTGAAGTGATCGGCCAGTTCGGTCATGGTGCCCACGGTCGAGCGCGAAGTGCGCACGGGGTTGACCTGGTCGATGGCGATGGCGGGCGGCACGCCTTCGATGGCCTCGACGCGGGGCTTGTCCATGCGTTCGAGAAACTGCCGCGCATAGGGCGAAAAAGTTTCGACATAGCGGCGCTGCCCCTCGGCGTAGAGCGTGTCGAAAACGAGCGAGGACTTGCCGGAGCCGGAAACGCCCGTCACCACCAACAGGCGGCCAAGGGGCAAATCCAGTGACAGGTTGCGCAGATTGTTCTGCCGCGCGCCGCGAATGCGAATGAGGCCGCGAGTTTCTGACATGATGTAATGGCATTAAGCCGAAAAACGACAGTGATTGTCCATCATTGCACGAAACTGCGGAAAATGCGCCAGACCGTGAAAAGTCGCAGGCAAATGCATTTACTTGATACCATACTAGCCCGACACTGCCAGTCCAATAAACAAACACCTACGTCTTGCGCAAAGGAATATGGATTCTCGTTTTGGCCGGTTTCTTCGGTATATATCTTCTGATCTGCAAATTTCTCCCGGACAACTCTGGCAGTTACTCGTTCCTTCCAGACGTTCATCGTATGCCCGGCGTTATGCGGCCGCGCTCATCATCGCCCGCATCCAGCTTATTTCCGTTATTTTCGCCGTTATCGTGCCCGCATGGTCGGTCGTCGACCTGGCAACTTATGACGTGCCGCTTTCGTGGCAACTGACGCTGCTGCGTTTCGCCTCGGGCCTGATGCTTCTCATCCTGGGCTGGCCGCGCCGCCTCTCGGACACTCGCCCCTATACCCACGCCATGACCATGTTATTGGCGCTGATGCTGCTGCCTTCCGCCTTCTACATGGCTTCGATGGCCTTGCTGAGTGCCAGCGCCACCAGCGGCGTCCAGGCGGTGATGACCCAGTTTTACATTTTCATTCCCATCGTCGTGCTTGGCGGCCTGGCGATCTTTCCCCTGAGCGCGCTGGAAATCGTTCTCCTGTCCCTGCCTGCGTTCATTACCGCCGTTTCCGGATTCTTCTACGAAGGTACGCGCATCTCCCTGGAAGAACATTTCATCGTTATATGGTGCATGCTGATGATGACCTTCGTGTCCATCTTTTCCGGCATGAGCCAATTACATTACATGGAAACGATGCTGCACCGGGCAATGACCGATCCCCTGACCGGCACCGCCTCGCGCCGTTCCGGCATGGAAACGCTCAGATTGTTGTTCCACTTATCGGCGGTTTCGAGAAAACCCTTGTCGGTCGCCTTTTTCGACATCGACCATTTCAAGCATATCAACGACGCCTTCGGCCACGAGGCGGGTGACAACGTCCTGCAACAGATCACCGAGCGTCTGCGCAGCCTGCTTCGGCACAGCGATATTCTGGTGCGATGGGGCGGCGAGGAATTCCTCGCCATTCTCCCGGACACTTCCGCCAACCAATTGACGGCCCTCGTCGAACGTCTGACGGTGACGGGCCTCGGCATCAGCCCCGACGGCACGCCGCTGACCGCCTCGGTCGGCGTTGCCGAAACCATGGCCGACAATGCCGGAAACTGGCGCGCGCTGGTCGAACTGGCCGACAAGCGCATGTATGAAGCCAAGCACCAGGGCCGCGCCCGCGCGCTCTTGCCGGGCAATGTCGTGATAAATCTTGAGCCGGGCGCAAGGGCCTGACCCGGCGGATGCGTTTTACGGCAACAACATCAATCACGCCGAACGGGTTTTGAGCCATTCCTTGAGGACGTTGTTGGCCCGGCTCCGGCAGCATGCTCGAATATCGGGATGTCCGCGAGGCTTGCCACTTTCGCCGGTCGGCGTCAAGCGTTGCCTGCCGGATTGGTGTCGGGAGCCAACCAAGGCAGCGCCACGGAGGCATCCAGAACGAAATTCACGCTCGGCCCTCGTCGATTACAGATCGGACAGCAAGACTTCTCGCGCGGGGCGGGAGGTTCGTCATTGCGAACGAAGCGCGCCAATCCATGGCCGTATGGCACAGCATGGCGTGCCAAGCCTTGCAATGACGTTTGTTCAGTGTTTCCTGTAGTATTCGGGCATGCCATTTTCCGCCCTGCCCTCCTTGCCCCCGCAGCCAGCCGACTCGTTGCGTTCTTCGCCGGAATCCCTGCTCGCCAGGGCGCGCGCGCTCGAAACGCTTGTGCGCGAAATTGCCGCCGCGGAGATTTTGCCGCGCTATCTGAAGGTGTCGCGCGGACGCAAGGCCGACGGGTCGCTCTTTACCGAGGCGGATCTCGCCACGCAGCGGCGGCTGGCGGAGAGCCTGCCGCCGCTTTTGCCCGGCCCGGTGCTGGGCGAGGAGATGAGCGGCGAAATGCAGGCGCGCCTGTGGAGCGCCGGGCGCGGCGGCTTGTGGTGCATCGACCCCATCGACGGCACGACGAATTTCATCAACGGCATTCCCTTTTTCGCGGTCTCGATTGCCTGGCTGCTCGACCACGAGCCACGCCTGGGCGTGGTCTATAACCCGATCAGCGACGAATGTTTCCTGGCCGCGCAGGGAGCCGGGGCGTTCCTGAACGACGAGCCGCTGCCCCTGCGCCGCACGACCCGCCGCTTGCGCGAGGCCGTGGCGGGATTCGATCTGAAGCGTGTGAGCCATCACCTCGGCGATGAACTGGTGGCCAGGCCGCCTTATTTTTCGCAGAGAAATTTCGGCTCCAGCGCGCTGGAATGGTGTTTTCTCGCGGCAGGCCGTTTCGATGTCTATATGCACGCGGGGCAGATGCTGTGGGATTACGCCGCCGGGCACCTGATCCTGGCCGAAGCGGGAGGGCGGGCCTGCGCGCCGGATGGCGGCACCTTGCCGGCGGGGCCTGCGGTCAAGCGCGGCATCATCGCCGCCGCGAATCCGATGCTGTTCGCGGAGTGGCGTGCCTGGCTGAGATCGCATTCGTAACGCCGAGTATCTCGCTCGCTACGCGCTACAGATCAGATCTCGCCCCCGCGCGCCCTGCGGCGGTACTACCGCGACTTGTTGCGATCATTGGGTAGCAGATAAAAAACGCGGCGCAAGGGAAGATTCATTTTCTGCGGCTCTTTTTTTAAAAATAATGACTATAATGGCCCTCCGGCCCTCCGGCCCTCCGGCCCTCCGGCCTCTCACCTGTTCTCAAATAGACTAAAGAGGTCTCTCATGAAAATCCCCCGCCTGCTGACGGCCTTGCTCGTCACAACTTTCCCCGCCTTTGTTTCCGGCGTTCACGCCGCGCCTGTTGCATGGACGGACTGGACAAACGCCAATATTGCCGCTGGCCAGGCCAGTGGCTCACTCACGGTAGATGAAACGGATGTCATCGTTACCCTGTCCAGCACCACATCATTCGCCAATGCTTCAACGACAGTCAATGGCGATTCAAGCTATTGGTCTTATCCGGACACCTATGTCAGTAATGCTGTTGACAATGCACCCTTCGGGGATTTGATCAGCTTGAGTCAGGGCGGTACGGTCACCATCACTTTTAGCCAAACCGTGCGGGACCCTATCCTGGCGCTGATAAGTTGGAACGACAATCACGTGAAATTTGCGGAAGGAACGCAGATCGAATACCTGAGCGCGGGGCGTGGCCATTATGGGACTGGTTCATTTAAAAACCAGACAGAAACGTCTTTTGATGGTGTTGGGGAGTTGCACGGCACGATTCGCCTGCTGGGCGATTACGACACCATTTCCTTCACGCACACGACAGAACACTGGCACGGATTCACGCTGGGCGTGCAAGGTGTTGCTCTCGTTCCCGAACCCGGCACCTACGCCATGCTTCTCGCCGGTCTCGGTCTGATGGGCTTCATGGCGCGGCGGCAGCGCAAGATGTGAGCCTCCGGTTCCGGACTTTGCCGCAAGGCAAGGCCGGAACCGCCCATTACTCTCACTCTTTCACTCTCGGAAAATGTCGCACGGCAGCGCGGCAAACGCGCTCGCCCGGCACAGGATGCCTCGCTTGCGGCACGGGTTTCGGCGATAATCCGCGCTTTTCCGCCCCCAGTTGCAAGCTCATCATGCCGCAAGGTTCTTCCGCCCATTCCCCGGCTTTCAATCCCCTGACCGGCGCGCTTCGCGCCCTGTCCATCGACGCCATCCAGAAGGCCAATTCCGGGCATCCCGGCGCACCGCTGGGCATGGCGGAAATCGCCGAAGTCCTCTGGCGACGATATTTGCGGCACAACCCGGCCAATCCCGCCTGGCCCGACCGCGACCGTTTCGTGCTCTCGAACGGGCACGGTTCGATGCTGCTCTACGCACTGCTGCATCTGACCGGCTACGCGCTTTCCCTCGACGATCTGAAGAATTTCCGCCAGTTCGGCGCAAAGACCGCCGGGCATCCGGAAGCGGGGCATGCGCCGGGCGTGGAGACGACGACCGGCCCGCTGGGACAGGGCATCGCCAACGCCGTGGGCTTCGCGCTCGCGGAAAGAACGCTGGCCGCCGACTTCAACCGGCCCGGCCATGAGATCGTCGATCATTGGACTTATGTGTTCCTGGGCGACGGCTGCATGATGGAAGGCATCAGCCACGAAGCTTGTTCGCTCGCGGGCACGCTCGGCCTGGGCAAGCTGATTGCGTTCTACGACGATAACGGGATTTCCATCGACGGCCATGTCGAAGGCTGGTTCTCGGACGACACGCCGAAGCGCTTCGAGGCTTACGGCTGGCAGGTGATCGCCGGGGTCGACGGGCACGATGCGCGGGCCATCGCTGGAGCACTGGAAGCCGCGCGGGCGGAAACCGGCAAGCCGTCGCTGATTTGCTGCAAAACGGTGATTGGCATGGGATCGCCCAACAAGGCGGGTAGCCACGATTGCCACGGCGCGCCGCTGGGCGAGAAGGAAGTGGCCGCCACGCGGGAAGCCATCGGCTGGCCACATCCTCCCTTTGAAATCCCTGCCGACATCCGCGCCGCGTGGGACGCGCGCGAAAAGGGCGCGACGCTGGAAGCGGACTGGCAGCAACGCTTCGATGCCTACAGGGCGGAATATCCCGGGCTTGCCGACGAGTTCGAGCGCCGCGTCGTCCGCCGCGAATTGCCCGAGGACTGGCCGGAGACCGCCGCCTGCTTCATCGCCGCCCGTCGGGAAAAAGCGGAAAACATTGCGACCCGCAAGGCGAGCCAGAACACCATCGCCGCCTGGCTGCCGACCTTACCGGAACTGTTCGGCGGCTCGGCAGACCTGGCCGCGTCCAATCTGACTTTCGTCCAGGGCAGCCGGGGCGTGACGCGGGAGACGGGCGGGAATTACTGTTACTACGGCGTGCGTGAATTCGGCATGACGGCCATCGCCAACGGCCTCGCGCTCCATAGCGGGCTGATCCCCTATACCGCGACCTTCCTCGTCTTTTCCGATTACGCCCGCAACGCCATCCGCATGGCCGCGCTGATGCGCCTGCGGCAGATCATGGTCTATACGCACGATTCCATCGGACTCGGCGAGGACGGCCCGACGCACCAGCCTGTCGAACATATCCCCGGCCTGCGGCTGATTCCCAATCTCGATGTCTGGCGTCCCTGCGACGCGGTGGAAACCGCCGTCGCCTGGGCCGCCGCAATCGAACGCGCGGACGGCCCGTCGCTGCTCGCGCTCTCCCGCCAGAACCTGCCCACGGTAACGGCTGGCATTGATGTGGAAAGCATTCGCCGGGGCGGCTACATCCTCGCCGACGCCGTCGATCCCCAGGTCGTGCTGATCGCAACCGGCTCCGAAGTGAAGCTCGCCCTGGAGGCCAGGGCGGCGCTGGCGGAAGAAGGCATCGCCGCGCGGGTCGTCTCCATGCCTTCGACCAATGTTTTCGACCGCCAGAGCAAGGAATACCGTACCGATGTGCTGGGCCGCCATGTGCGCCGCATCGCCATCGAAGCCGCGCACGGGGATTTCTGGCGCAAATACGTGGGCCTGCACGGGGAAGTCATCGGCATCGACACGTTCGGCGCGTCCGCTCCGGTGGGGATGCTGTTCGCGCACTTCGGATTCAGCGTCGAACATGTCCTGGCCGTGGTGAAGGGCAGTGCCTGAGCGCCAAGGCGGGCGGATTCCCGTTTCATCCCTCTCCATTTCCCTGTGGGATGCGCCTCCCAGCCATTGCAACCCGGAAAACGCTGACTGATTAAGTTGTCGTCATTGCGAGCGAAACGAAGCAATCCGGTATTGCGTATGGCATACCGCGGTGCTACGCGCTGTGCAATGACGGGTTCTCCCAAGGGATTCCCCTCCCCCGCTTGGCGGGAGAGGGTGGCCCGCCAGCACTGGCGTTACGGGCAGTGTGTGTAATTTCTGCGTAGTGCGAGGAGGCTGCCCGCGCGTCTACCGAAAAAGAACGTATGATAGCGATGATCTGCGCTATCGTCGCCGCAGGGGGGACAAACCGTGCCTACAGATCACTACGACAGCGCGGACACTCTGGCCGATCTTGAGTGCGCTGAAATTATCGACCTATCGCCTGCCGATTACGAGTCGTTCGTGTGGACGATACTTTCTCCACCGCCCACGGTAGAGACGTTGAAACGGGCCAGGGCGCACTACGAAGAACTGCGCGTCGAAGAACAATCAAACGCAAACGACGGGGCGACGCTTTTGCGGTGGCCTTGACTGTTTCGTGCGTCCACCTAAAAAACATATGACAGCACATTGACGATGCTGTGGTCACTACGTACAATCCGCGAAACACGCCCGTGAAATTCCTCACGACGCGGATTTTGGAGACCACACCATGGCTTTTGACGCATTTCTCAAGATTGAAGG
>JAISNX010000147.1 GCA_031276015.1 Azoarcus sp. | reverse complement strand
CCGTATCCGCGGAAGCGTTCCCGGATTGGGCGGATTTCACGACACTCGAAAGCGCCGTCGCGCCATCCCCTCCGGTAGACAGGCAAGCGGAGAGGAACAAGGTGGCCAACAGGCTGCTGCAAACGGCAATATGACGGTTCATGACTATTCTTCCTGTGAGATCAAGTTGAAAACGTGGCATTCGCATGAACGCCACGCACGCCGAAAAGCAGACAGCATTCTGCCAATATGCGATAAATAGTCCACACTGTTGCCGTGTTTTTTTGGGACATCTGATTACAACCATTATGAGGCGGGTAGCACCGCGGTGTGCCATGCCGCCCACTGCGGCACCAGTCCATTCTCAATGACAATTAATTCTAACCGGAGGGATTTTCCCGGAACGCTTCAGGATTCCTGCCCGACGGCGTTCCCGCGTTTTTGCCACAACACATCGTTTTGCCCCGCTGCGCGATTGAGGATTCTCCCGAGAACGAAAAGAAGATCGGAAAGGCGGTTGAGATATTGGCGCGGGCCATCTTCGACGGATTGGGTCTGCGCCAGCGTCACCAGCGCGCGCTCGGCGCGGCGGCAAACGGCGCGGGCATGGTGAGCCTGGGCTGCGGCGCGGGAACCGCCGGGGAGTATGAAATCCTTGAGTGGTTCCAGATCGGCGTTATGGCGGTCGATGGCGGTTTCCAGCCGTTTTACCTGCCCGGCGGTAATCATGGTCATGCCGGGAATGCAGACCTCGCCGCCCAGATCGAACAAATCATGCTGCACGCTGGTCAGCAGGGCGCGCACATCGCCGGGCAACTCCTCGGCAAGCAAAAGACCGATCACGGTATTGGTTTCGTCGATTTCGCCAATGGCATGGATGCGCACATCGTTTTTTGTGACCCGCGAACCGTCGCCCAAACCGGTGAAACCGGCATCACCAGTACGGGTATAGATTTTGGAGAGGCGATGTCCCATTGTTTTTTCGTCCGGCAGGAAAGGGAAAAAACGGCAAAAAGCCGACGCGCGCGAATGATAAACCGCGTCGATCCCGCCCGGCTTTTTTCTTTTCGCGCATTGGGGAGAACCCGCAACGCATGGCATTTCCGACATGCGCCGCCATGTCGGAGTACCCGGACACCGCCGGGAACGAGTCTGGTGATCATGAATTGCCACGGCCTCACGGCCTGCAAATAACAGTTCCATTCACAACAAGGCAATGCAGTTCAGCCAAACATCTGCGCAATATGCCGTGTGACCTCGGCGATGATCGCGTCGTTGGTCGCGCGTTCCGGATCGGGGCACGTAAAATACACCGCCAGCATGATCGGCACCCGGTACGGCGGCCACAGAATACCCACGTCGTTGCAGGTTCCGTAGGCACCCGTGCCCGTTTTGTCCGCCACGTCCCAACCGGGCGGCACACCGGCGCGGATGCGCTTGTCGCCCGTGGTATTGCCGCGCATCCACGCATGCAGTTGCGCGCGCCGTGTTGGTGTCAGGGCATCGCCCAGCAGCAATTTCCGCAGGCTATGCGCCATCGCCATCGGCGACGTGGTGTCGCGCTCATCGCCCGGCAAGGCCGAATTCAGTTCCGGCTCCCAACGATCCAGCCGGAATGTTTCATCTCCGATCGAGCGCGCGAACGCCGTCACCGCCTGCGGCCCGCCCAGCAGACGCAATAACAGGTTGGCCGCCGTGTTGTCGCTGTATTGCAGGGCCGCTGCGCACAATTGCGCCACCACCATGCCATGCGCCACCTGCTTTTCCGTGACCGGCGAATACGGAACCAGATCCTTTTCACCGTATTCGATCCGCCGTGACAGGCTCCCGTCACTGTCCATATCCTGTCGCAGGATCGCGCCCACGATCATCAATTTCGCAGTGCTGCACATCGGGAAACGTTCGTCCGCCCTGTACAGGACGGTGCCTTCCGCCCGGGAATCCAGTGCCGCCACACCCAAGTGCCCATGGGCCGCGCGTTCCAGTTCTTGCAACACACCGTTTCCGCCGAAGCGGAGCGCGCTGCAAGCACTCAGGCACGAAGCCGCACCCGAAGCCAGCGCGGCCAATATCCATGAGCGCCTGTTAAATGATGGAGACTGCCCGTTTTCCGAACCGATACAGCCGTAAACCGATGGACTTCCGCTTTTCGTTCCCCTGAACATCATTCTCCTCCCAAGGCCACGACCGGATCGAGCCGCGTGGCGGCGCGGGCGGGCATGTAGCCGAAGACAAGCCCCGTGACGAGCGCGCAGCCGAAAGCCAGGAGCATCGCCCACACGGAGAAGATCACCAGCACCTCCCAGAAGATGAGCGCCGCGCCGATGGACAGCCCGATTACTACCCCGATCATGCCCCTCCACGAGCGAGAGCATCACCGCTTCGGTGAGGAACTGCCGCTGGATGTCGCGTTGCCGCGCCCCGACCGCGCCATGCGGATGCCGATCTCCCGTGTGCGCTCCTTCACCGCCATCAGCATGATGTTCATGACCCCGATGCCGCCCACCACCAGCAAAATCCCGGCGATCAACGCGAGCAGCAGGCTTTGCTGCTCGCCCGCCTCGTTTTGTGCCTGCGCCCATGCGGGATTGTTGACGACCTCGAAATCCTTGACGCGATGGGCCGCGGTGAGCACGATCACCGAGGCGACGCCGATCATGATGCCGGGCAAGGTCAGCAGGGTGCGAAAGCGGTTGTTGAACAACGTGCGCCAGGCGCTGGCGACGGCTTCATTCACATCGGCCAAGCGAGGGAAGTATTTCGTCATTGCAAGACCGAAGGCCCGTGGCAATCCATGAAGCGGTTCCGTCTGCCCCGGCGCTTCGGATGGCGAAACGGCTTCATGGATTGCCACGGCGCTTCGCGCCTCGCAATGACGGGTATGACGGGTATGGCGTGCGCCGCAATGCCCAGACCTTTGTCGCAATGCCTCAAACCCTCGTCATTGCGAGCGAAGCGCGGCAATCCAAAAGCCGTGTGGATTGCCACGGCCCTACTGCCCCGCAATGGCGGTTTCGAGCACATCCGATCCCTGCCCCCCGATCAGTCCCGATACCCCGGCAATTCCCGGTCGAGCCGTCGCAGGTGCGCCACCCATTCGCGTCTGCCCGCAGGGAAGAATCTGGAGTCGTCACCGCTGATTGTCTTGACTTGCCCGATCGTGCGGTCGATGACGTGCTGCGGCAATGTCTGCAAGGGCACGCCCGCCGATTGCGCGGCAAGCTGGAAGCGGCAGGCACGTTCCAGCCGCCAGATGCGCCCGAAGGCTTCGGGCATGTCGCGCCCGATGGAGAGCGTGCCGTGGTTTCTCAGGATCAGGTTGTGCTTGTCGCCCAGATCGTCGAGCAGGCTTTGGCGCTCGGCTTCGTCCAGCACCACGCCCTGGAAATCGTGGTAGGCCACATCGGCATAAATCATCAGGGCCATTTGCGTGAGCGGCAGGAGGCCATCGCGCTGGCAGGAGACGGCAACGCCATCCTTGGCGTGCAGGTGCACCACGGCGTTGGCGGCGGCCAGGCCGGTGGCGTGGATCGCGCCATGGATGACGGTTCCGGCGGGGTTCAGATCGCCCGCGCCGCGCCCGTCTCCGGTGATGACGTTGCCGTCGAGATCGACTTCCAGCACGCCGGAGGCGCTGACTTCGTCGAAGGCGATCCCCAGTGGATTGACAAGATAGCGGTCGTGACGCCCCGGCACGCGGACGGAAATGTGCGTGGCGAGCAGGTCTGTCCAGCCGAAAAGGTGGGTCAGGCGACAGGCCGCCGCGACGTCGACACGGGCGGCGTGGGCAGCATCGGTATGGGTGAGTTGGGTCATGCGGGTTCTCCTCGGTCGAAAAAGGGCATCTGGTCGCAAAGGTGGCGGGCAAGCGGAAAGGCGCTCGTCCAGGCGGGCGAGGTCGCGCCCAGCAGGTGAATGGCGTTTTCGCTGTGCTCCAGCAGGAAATCCTTGAGCAGCTCGCCCTTTTCCCGGTCGAAAATGCGCGGATGCAGGCCGACTTTGGCGGCAGGCAGCAGGTGCCGGGGTTCGAGGCGCGGCAGCAGGCGTTGCGCGGCGGGGAAAAACCAGCGTTTGAAGTAACGCCGCCCTTCTTGCCATGCCTGCGCGCGAAAACCGTCCCGGCCGGAAATGAACATCCGCGCCAGATGTCGGGCGATGCGCGGCAGTTCGGCGGGCGCGATGCCCCGCAGGCCACGATAGTTTTCCCGTCCCCAGGCCGGTGCGGCGGTCGGGCCGAGATAGACCGTGCCATCGGTCGCCGTGGTGGTATGCACGCCGAGGTACAGTATCCGCAGTTCCGGCACGGGGTAGACCAGATGGTTCAGGCGGATGCCCGCGTCCGGGTCCAGTTTCCAGTACAGGCCCCTGAAGGGCAGCAAGGTGTAGCGCCACGCCGCGCCGAAGCGGTGGGCAATGCGGTCGGCGTGGAGACCGGCTGCATTGACGGCGTAAGCAAAGTGGATGGTATCGCCATTGCGCAGGATCGCTTGCCGCCGCTGCGGCAAGACATCCGCGAGTTCGCTGTCGTAGAGGAGTTCGATGCCTTGCGCCCGCACGTCTTGCGCCAGGGCGCGAATCGCCGCGAGGGGCGTGCCGACGGCGGTAGCGGGAACCCAGAGCGCCGTGCCGGTCGCCGAGCGGGTTTCCGGCTCCAGTTCGCGCAGTGCCTGTTCGTCCAGCACTTCCACCTTGACGCCGTTTTTCGCGGCGCGTCCGGCGATGATCGCCATTTCATCGGTGAAGCGCGGCGCGGTGGGCGTCAGGATTTTGCCGCAACGTTTCAGGGGCAGGCCGTGTTCTTCATGGAATGCCGCCATCTCCGCCGCGCCCTGGCGGCACAGCCGCGCTTTCAGGGAACCCGGCGGGTAATACAGCCCGCTGTGCAGTACGCCGCTATTGCGTCCGCTGGAATGCCGTCCCGCTTCCGCCTCCTTTTCCAGCACAGCGATAGCGGCATCGGGCAGGCGGTGTTTCAGTTCGCGGGCGATGGACAGGCCAAGAATGCCCGCACCAATGACAAGGAAGTCGACAGTTCGCATCGGCGCACGGTATCCGCGATCCGCGCGGAAGTCCAGAACTGGACTTTCTTTCGATATGCGCAAGGGCATTCATATGCTTAGCAAGAAATTGGCAGCAGTCCTCCGGGGCTGCCGATCCAACGCCACTGGGAAGGCGTTTGCATTCCCTCCCCAAGCCCAGGCAAGCAAGACTGATGCTTGCCTGGGCTTTGCCTTTATCCGCATTGATCGCCGGGAATGCGAGCAAAATCACCGCCGACATGAATACGAGCCGGGTGATTGATATTTCCAGCCAGCAATTGCGCCTGAATGCTGGATGCGCAAAAGACACGGACTGCCGACAAGCGCCGTTTCTTTTTCAAATAAAACAGCGGCCCCGAAGGGCCGCCGTTGACTGAAAACGTTTGCCGGAACGCTCAGGACTGCTCTCCGACGACTGGACGGAAACCACGCCGCCCTCCGTGCAGGGCGACATCGGCTTCACGGCCTTTGTGTCGGTGGATTCCAACTGGGAGGATTGCCACGGCCCTTCGGGCCTCGCAATGACGATCTACCGGGGATTTCCCGGATGTTTAGTCCCGGCTAGTCCCGTTTCCCTTGCCCGCCCCCGAAGCGCTTGTCCAGGTAAAGGCCGAATTCCTCGCCGATTTCGGCGTGGCGCAATCCCAGTTCGATCGTGGCCTTGAGATAGCCGAGCCTGGAGCCGCAATCGTAGCGCGCGCCGTCGAACTGGTAGGCGAGCACCGCTTCTTCCTTGAGCAAGGCGGCAATGGCGTCGGTCAGTTGTATTTCACCGCCCGCGCCGGGCTTGAGGGCGTTGAGATGCTCGAAAATCCGCGCGGTGAGGATGTAGCGCCCCACCACGGCCTGTGTGGTCGGCGCTGTGGCAGGATCGGGTTTTTCGACGATGCCGGTCATGCGCTGGATTTTGCCGTCCTGCCGTTCGGTGCTGACGATGCCGTATTGGCGGGTGTCCTCGCGCGGCACGTCTATCGTGCCCAGCACGGAACAACGGTGATAGGCATAAATTTCGGCCATTTGCTGCATGACGGGCTTGCCCTCGGGGTTGTCGATGAGGTCGTCCGCAAGCAAAACGGCAAAGGCTTCGTCGGCACTGATGACACGGCTCGCGCACAGGACGGCGTGCCCAAGCCCCAGGGCTTCGGATTGGCGGATGTAGATGCACTTGACGTTTTTCGGCACGGTGTGGCGCACAACGTCGAGCATGTCCGCCTTGCCGCGCGCTTCGAGTTCGGTTTCGAGTTCGTAGGCTTTGTCGAAGTGATCCTCGATCGAACGCTTGGTGCGGCCCGTGATGAAGATCATGTCGGTAATGCCCGCGGCGACGGCTTCTTCGACCGCGTACTGGATGAGGGGTTTGTCGACGATGGGCAGCATTTCCTTGGGGCTGGCCTTGGTGGCGGGCAGGAAGCGGGTGCCCAGCCCGGCCACGGGAAAGACGGCCTTCGTTATCTTGTTCGGTTTGCTCACGGGTCAATCTCCTTTTAGTTGTCGCAATAGTCCGGCTTCATCCAGGATGGCGATGCCCAGTTCCCGCGCCTTGTCGAGTTTGGAACCGGCTTCTTCTCCCGCCACGAGGTAATCGGTTTTTCTGGAAACGGAACCGCTCACTTTGCCGCCCGCGTTTTCGATGAGCGCCTTGGCGTCGTCGCGTTTGAGATTGGGCAATGTGCCGGTCAACACGAAGGTTTTGCCGCTGAATGGCCCCGGCGGCGCGTCGGCCCGGCCTTCGTTTTCCTGCCAGTGCACACCGGCGGCAATCAGGCGGTCGATGACTTCGCGGTTATGCGCTTCGGCAAAGAAGTCGAGAATGGATTCGGCGACGATCGCGCCGACATCGGGGACTTTTTCGAGCGCGGCGGCATCGGCTTGCGAGAGGGTGGCAAGTTTGCCGAAATGCTGCGCAAGGTCTTTCGCGGTGGTTTCGCCGACGTTGCGGATGCCGAGCGCGAAGATGAGGCGGGCCAGGGTCGTCGCCTTGCTTTTTTCGATGGCGGCAAGGAGATTGGCGGCGGATTTTTCGCCCATGCGTTCCAGCGAGGCGAGCATGGGCATGTTCAGGGTGTAGAGGTCGGCGGGGGTTTTGATGTGGCCGCCCGCGATGAGTTGTTCGACCAGCTTTTCGCCCAGACCTTCGATGTCCATCGCGCGGCGGCTGGCGAAATGCAGGAGCGCGCCTTTCAGTTGCGCGGGGCAGACGAGGCCGCCCGCGCAACGCGCAATCGCGCCGCCTTCTTCCCGCACGATGCGGGAGCCGCATTCGGGGCAGGTTTCGGGCAGGGCGAAGGCGGGATGGCGCGGCATCCGTCCAATGTAGGGGGCGGGGATTTTCCGCCAGCCGAAGGATTGAAAGTTTCTCCGGATGGAGAGCCAGGCTTTCCGCCCCTGGAAACGCATCCGCGCGAGCGGGCGTTCTTCCGGGACGATGCCGACGATTTCGGGGATGACGTCGCCCGCGCGGCGCACGACGACGGTGTCGCCGATGCGCACGTCCTTGCGGCGCGCTTCGTCTTCGTTGTGCAGGGTGGCGTTGGTGACGGTGACGCCGCCGACGAAAACGGGTTTGAGTTTCGCCACGGGGGTGAGTGCGCCGGTGCGCCCGACCTGTACGTCGATGGCGGTGACGACGGTGCGCGCTTCTTCGGCGGGGTATTTGTGCGCCACGGCCCAGCGCGGTTCGCGCGAGCGGAAGCCGAGGCGGTTTTGCAGGGCCAGGCTGTTGACTTTGTAGACGACGCCGTCGAAGTCGAAGGGGATTTGCGCGCGCCGTTCGCCCATGCGGTCGTGGAAGTCGGCCAGCGCCCGCCAGCCCCGCACGACGGTGCGGTGTTCGCAGACGGGGAAGCCGAAGGCGGCCAGGGCGTCGAGCAGTTCCCGATGCGTGGCGGGCAGGTTCCAGCCTTCGAGCGCGCCGAGGCCGTAGGCGAAGAATTTGAGCGGTCGGCTCGCGGCAATGGCCGGGTCGAGCTGGCGAATGCTGCCCGCCGCGCCGTTGCGGGGGTTCACCAGCGGTTTTTCGGCGCGCGCGCGGGCGCGCTGGTTGTAGCGGGCGAGGTCGTCGCGGCGCATGTAGACTTCGCCGCGCACTTCGAGCACGGGCGGCGCGACGCCTTGCAGGCGCAAGGGAATGTCATGCAGGGTCTTGAGGTTTTGCGTGACGTCTTCGCCGTTCAGGCCGTCGCCGCGCGTGGCTCCCCGCGCGAGCAGGCCGTGCTCGTAGCGCAGGCTGACGGCGAGGCCGTCGAATTTCAGTTCCGCCGCGTATTCGATGGGCGGGGCGGTTTCGGGCAGTTCGAGTTCGCGCCGCACCCGTGCATCGAAATTTTCCGCGCCGCTCGCGCCGGTGTCCGTCTCGGTCTGGATGGAGAGCATGGGCACGGCGTGCGCGACGGTCTCGAACTGCGCGAGCGGCCTGCCGCCGACCCGGCGCGTGGGGGAGTCGGGCGTGGCCAGTGCCGGATGCGCGGCTTCCAGCGCCTGCAATTCGCGGAACAGGGCGTCGTAGGCGGCGTCGGAAACGGTCGGCGCGTCGTGTTCGTAATAGGCGCGGTTGTGGGTGTCGATCTCGCGGCGAAGCTGTTCCGCGCGGCGCGCCGCGTCGTCGATGCTCATGTGCCGAACAGGCGGCGAGCAAGCGAGCCGCCGGGAGGGATGCCTTCTTCATTCATGCGCATTTGATAACTGCGGACACGGTTGCGGATGGCTTCCAGGGACTCCGCGCCGAAGGGCTGCAAGTTGTCGTCGACGATGGTCGCGCCGAGCGTCTTGGCGAGATGGGAGGCGAAACGCATCATGTCTTCAAATTCCGACGCCGCGTCGATGACGCGCGGCAGGTCGAGCACCAGGCTCAGGTGCCGGGTTTGCAGGGCGGCCAGCGTGGTGCGCTCGAACAGCGCGTGTTCGCCGTTGTTCAGGACGTAAAGGGTGCGCTTGTCGCTGGCGCGGGCATGGAAGGCTCCGTCGCCTTCGAGCCGCAGCCCCTCGGCTTCGGCGAGGGAAAAAATCCGCGCGCCGCTCATCGTTTTTTCGGAGACGATGTTGACGGCGATCTGGACGTCGACTTCGGCGCAGAAGCGGTCGAGCGCCCGTGCGTTGCCGAGCACTTCGATGCGCGATGGAATGCCCGCCGGTACGGCGCGGAACTGGTCGGCCAGTTTTTGCATGCCGTGTACGTAGCGCAGGAAGTCGTTCTCGCTGATGACGCCTTCGCGGTCGACCAGTTGGAGGGCGGCGAGAAAGCAGTGATGCGCGCCGGTGGTGTTGGCGTTGATGCGCCGCCAGCGGTTGTCGCGGTCGTCGAACGCATACCAGCGCAGGGTGCGTGGAAGGTCGTCGAACATTTCGGCCTGGGCCGTCCAGAGACGCGGCACGTCGATGGGTTCCACGGCTTCGATGCGGATGCAGCAATCCAGGCGGGGATCGAGCCTGTCCGGCAGGGGCGGCTGCGAACGCGGCTTCGCCGAGGGGGTGGAGGCGCTGCCTTTCTGGCCTTCCGCCACGGATGACCCACCGTCGGATTCGTCCTCGCCGTCCGCCTCGCCCTGGGCGGCGGGAAGCCCGCCCTCGGTGTATTCGAGCAAAGTGTCGGGAAGCGGGCCGGGGAAGGCACGATCGGCGTGGCGGCGGTGCCGCCCCTCCTGCCACTTGTTGAAAATGACGATGGTCGCAACCACGGCGATACCGGCCACGATCAATGCGATTTGCAACGTATCCATACTTTTAGCGCACCGTTTCCATTGCTGATTCGAGTTATGCCGCCGCCGGCTCGGCCAGGCGCAGCGCCGCTTCCATATCCACCTCCACCACCCTGGAGACCCCCTGTTCCTGCATCGTCACGCCAACCAACTGCTGCGCGACTTCCATGGTGATCCTATTATGGCTGATGAAAATAAACTGCGTCTGCGTCGACATCTGTTTCACCATCTCGGCGTAGCGCCCGGTGTTGGCATCATCCAACGGCGCGTCGACTTCGTCGAGCATACAGAATGGCGCGGGATTGAGCTGGAACATCGCAAAGACCAGCGCAATCGCGGTCAGCGCCTTCTCGCCCCCGGATAACAACTGGATCGACGCATTCTTCTTGCCCGGCGGCTGCGCCACGATCTGGACGCCCGCATCGAGGATTTCTTCGCCGGTCAGCACCAGCGCCGCCCGACCGCCCCCGAAAAGCTGCGGGAAGAGCCTGCCGAAATGTTCATTGACCGTATTGTAGGTGGCCTGCAACTGCTCGCGCGTTTCGCGGTCGATGCGGCGGATGGCGTCTTCCAGCGTTTCGATGGCTTGCATCAGGTCGTCGTTCTGCGCGTCCAGGTAGCCTTTGCGCTCGGCGGCGGTGCGCAGTTCTTCGACGGCGGCGAGGTTGACCGCGCCCAGTGCGGCGATGTCGCGCCCGAGCCGCGCGACTTCGCGCTGGAGGGCGTTTTCGCCCGGCGCGTTTTGCAGCAGCGGCGCAAGCGCCGCTTCGTCGGCTCCGGCTTCCGCCAGCCTCTCGTCGAACTGCGCGATGGCCAGTTCCGCCGCCTGTGCTTCCAGCCGCAGGTCGGCCACCCGCGCGCGCAGGGGCGCGGCGTCCTGCTCGGTGTGCTGGCGCAGTGCCTCGGTTTCGCGCAAGACCGCCGCGGCCTGCTCCAAGGCGTCGCGCCGTTCGGCGAGCGCCGTTTCGCGGCTGCCGCGCAGGTCGAGCGCCGTTTGCAGGGCCTCGCGGCAAAGGCGGTCGTCGGTGGCTTCGCGTTCCGCTTCGCGGTCGGCGCGCTCGTCGGCAAGCCGGGCAAGCTGCTCGTCCGCCAGTTGTGTGTTGCGGGCGTTGTCTTCCAGCTTGCCCGCGCATTCGCGCGCCGAGAATTGCGCTTCCTGAAGCTCGCGCGCCAGCGATTGTTCCAACGCGTTCAGGGCGCGCAGGGCTTCGTCGCGCTCGCGCAGCACGTCCAGGGCGGCGTCGAGCTGTCCGCGTTGCAGTTCGGCCAGTTCGGCGGCGCGGGCGTATTCGCGTTCGGCCCGTTCGTGGTTTTCGCGTTCCGCCTTTTCCTGGCGCGCCAGTTCAGCCAGATCGCTGGAGATGCGCGCCCGCTGTTCCTCGGCACGGCTCGCGGCCTGGGCGAGTTTGAGCACTTCGACTTCTTCGGCATGGCGCGCGGCCTGCGCGGCCTGCGCATCGCGGCGCAGATCGTCGATGCGGGTCTGCGTCCCGGCGGCTTCGGCTTCGGCGGCGAGCAAGGCGTCATGCGTGGCGAGCGCCTCGTCTTCGAGCGTCCGCAACCGCTCGGCCAATGCGTCGATCTCGCGCTGGCGTTCGATGACGCCATGGGTGCGGCTGTCGGGAACCACGTGCGCCAGCATGCTGCGGCTCAATACCTGCCCGCCACGGCTGACCAGGCAGACGCCGGGCGGGAGTTCGGCGCGCCGGGGAAGCCAGTCGTCGAGCCGTTCGACCGCGAACCAGCCATGCAGCCAGTCCGCGAGCAAGGCTTGTTGCGCATCGCCCGTGGCGCGGACATACGCGCTCAAGGGCGCGGCCCCGGCGGGCGGCGGCAAGGCGTCGGGCGCGGGCAAGGCCGTCTTGGCGAATCCGAGCACCAGCACCGCCGCGGGCGGCTCGGAAAGGAGATCGGCGGCCAGTGCGTCGCCCTCGTCGGTCAGCAGCGCCGCGAGCCGTTCGCGCAGCACGGTTTCCAGCGCGGTTTCCCATCCGGCTTCGACTTTCATCGCCCGCCACAACGGCGGCAAGCCCTCGTGGCCGTGGCGGGCGAGCCAGTCGTCGGGTTCGCCCTGGGCGGCGGCCTTGGACTGGATCTGCGTCAAGGCGTTGTGCTGTGCGCGCAGTTCGGTGAGATGGCGCTGTGCCGCGCGCTCGGCGTCGAGCGCCTCCTTGAGCGCCGTTTGCAGGGCGGGTTGCCGCGCCTGCGCCTCAGCAAGCGCCTGTTGCAAGGCTTCGCAACGCTCGCGCAGGGCTTCGAGCCGTGCCTGCCGCTCGGCCAGCAGCGCCGTATCCGGCCCTTCGATGCCGCCATGCTCTCCGTCGAGCTTCGCGCGGCGCTGGATCAAGGCATCGAGGGCGCGCCCGGCATGGACGCGATGGGCATCTTCTACCCGCAATTGCTGTTCGGTCGCCGCCAGTTCGCGCCGCACGGCCGCGACGGTGGCCTCGGCGGCGCGCTGATCGGATTCGCGTTCCGGCGAGTGGGCGGAGATTTCCTGATGGCGCGCTTCGGCCTGTTCGACGCGCAAGGCGGCATTTTCGGCCAGCGCCTCCCACCGGACGCGCTCCACGTCGAGCGTCTCGCGGCGGGCGCGCCAGTGGTCGAGATCGGTATCGAGTTGGGCGAGGCGGGCGTCGAGCCGCTGCCGCGCCTCGCCCAGATGCCGCAACTCGGCTTCGAGCCTGGAAACCTCCGCGCCCGCCGCGAAAAGATCGCTTTGCGCAAGGTGGGTGGCCTCGGAGGCGGCCAGATGCCCGGCGCGGGCATCCTCCAGCGTGCGATCCAGCGTTTGCAGGCGGGCATTGTCGGCGTCGATGCGGGCCGTGGCCGCGTTGAGTTCTTCCACGGCGCGGGCGTGCCCGGCGCGTGCCTCGTTGCGCTTGATGAGCCACAGCAATTGCTGGCGCTCGACGAGGGCGGCATTGAGCGCCTGATACCGTTCGGCGGTCGCGGCCTGTACTTCGAGATGTTCGATGCGCTCGCCCAGTTCCATGCGGATGTCGTCCAACCGGGCGAGATTATCGCGCGCGTCCGACAGCCGCCCCTCGGTTTCGCGCCGCCGTTCGCGGTAGCGGGTGACGCCTGCCGCTTCTTCGAGAAAGCCCCGGATTTCCTCCGGGCGGGCCTCGATGATGCGCGAGATCATCCCCTGCTCGATGATCGCGTAGGCACGCGGCCCCAGGCCCGTACCGAGGAAAAGGTCGATCACGTCGCGGCGGCGCACGTGGACGCTGTTGATGTAGTAGGTGGACTCTCCCGTGCGTTCGAGCACGCGGCGCACGGCGATTTCAGCATAGGGTGCCCATTGCCCGGCGGCGCGTCCGGCATTGTTGTCGAACACCAGTTCGACGCTGGCGCGCGACACGGGCTTGCGGGTAGTGGAGCCGTTGAAGATGACATCCTGCATCGACTCGCCGCGCAGTGCCGAAGCGCGGGTTTCGCCGAGCACCCATCGCACGGCGTCGATGACGTTGGATTTTCCGCATCCGTTCGGCCCGACGATGCCGACGAGATTCCCCGACGTGCGCACCGTGATCGGGTC
>JAISNX010000145.1 GCA_031276015.1 Azoarcus sp. | reverse complement strand
CCGTATCCGCGGAAGCGTTCCCGGATTGGGCGGATTTCACGACACTCGAAAGCGCCGTCGCGCCATCCCCTCCGGTAGACAGGCAAGCGGAGAGGAACAAGGTGGCCAACAGGCTGCTGTAAGCGGCAATATGACTGTTCATGACAATTTTTCCTGTGAGATCGAAAGTTGAAAACGCGGCATGGGATTGCCACAGGACTTTGCCCGTAGCGATGGCAGTCAATCGGGTTCTCGATCGACGTTTCCCTGTATGGCATGTCCGGGTTCGCAGGGCGGATTGTCGCATTGGCAATGTTCCAGCGCATGTGAATAAAGTCCGTTGCGGGACGCGCCGCTGATTTCGGCGGCCAGGCGCACGGCTGTCTTGAGCGGCAGTTCGGCCAGGAGCAGGCGAAGCGTGCGCGCCGCCCCGGCGTCCAGTTCCCCGTTTTCGGCGGCACCGTGGACGACCAGCACGAATTCGCCGCGTTCGCGGTGGGCATCGGCGGCGAACCACGCGCCCGTTTCGGCAAGCGGCATTGCGGCGATTTCTTCATGCAGCTTGGTGAGTTCGCGCGCGATGAGAATCTCGCGTCCGCCGCCGAAGATTTCCGCCATGTCGGCCACGCAGGCCGTCACGCGGTGCGGCGCTTCGTAGAACACCAGCGCGTCGCGCTCGCCCGCCAGTTTCGTCAATGCCGCGCGTCGCGCCGCCGCTTTGGCGGGCAAAAAACCGACGAAGCGGAACCCGCCTTCGGCGATGCCGGCCACCGAGAGCGCCGCGACCGCCGCGCAGGCTCCCGGCACCGGCACCACCGGATGCCCCGCGCTTCGCACCCGCGCGACCAGCCGCGCGCCGGGATCGGATACCGCTGGCGTGCCCGCATCGGTAATCAGGGCCACATGCCGACCCGCCGCCAGCCAATCGACGATCCGGCCCGCCGCCTCTTGCTCGTTGTGCTGATGCACGGCGACAAGCCGGGCGGCAATACCGAAGGCCGCGAACAAACGTTGGCTGTGGCGGGTATCCTCGGCGGCAACGACATCCACCGTCGCCAGCACGGCGCGCGCGCGCGGCGACAAATCTTGCAGATTTCCAAGCGGTGTCGCCACCACGTACAATGATGGAATACTTGAGAGCGGCGAAGCGAGGCCAGTCATGGGAAAAATCGTGAAAGTGAAAGAAACGCAAAAGCGGCGTGGCGCAAAAACCACGATTGTGGGAGCGTACCCGTCTTCGGCGCAAGAGCGCGGTCTTCTTGCCGAAGACCGTGCCATTGCCTGGCTTGTCGGGCAGGGCCTGGAGCTTGTCGCCCGCAATGTGCGCTGCCGTGGCGGCGAGGTCGATGTGGTTTGCCTGGAACGCGACACGCTGGTTTTCACGGAAGTCCGCCTGCGCACGGATACCCGGTATGGCGGTGCGCTGGAGAGCATCACCGCAGGCAAGCGCAAACGCATCCTGTTCGCCGCGCGATGGTGGCTGGCCGTTCATGGACGCGAACACCAGCACCGGCCCTGCCGGTTCGATGTCGTCCTGTTCGACAACGCCGAAGCCGATGCGCCGCAGTGGATCCGCGGTGCCTTTGAAGGGTGACGGATCGACATAAGCGGGTCGGATTGCATAATGGATACCAATAGTGGACGACACTGGAAAAGGGTATTTCTGCCGACATCCGCATATATGACGGGAGATGTGCTCCCTGGAATCGGGCTTACATCGGGGCTACACAAATTATTGAAATATCGAAAAAATAATTTTGAATAACCAAACTGTTGACGCCTTGACGTTAATAACCTATAGTGAGACTTCCTTTACACACAGTTGGAGGAAGTACCATGGCTCTATCACTTCTCGCAGTTGGCAAATCCTTGCTGAACTTGGTGAACCCACTGCATTACGTCAACCTCGTCGTCCAAACGCCCACGCTCGTGATCAGCACGATCCAGAACATCGCCCAGACGGCGCATGAGGTGAAATACCAATCGCCTGTTGAGGCCATCAAGAACATTACCGGCACGGTCACGGACACCATTGGTGCCATCGCCACGGCCGTCGTGCCCGGTGCTGTTGGTGAGCTTGTCGCCACTGCCGCCGACGTCATCGGCGATACAGTCGGCAATGTTGCCCAGGCCGTTACCGAAGCACCCACCATTGCCGCCGCAATCGGTGGTGCCACCACAGCCATCATCTCGGGGGCTGTCCAGCCGCTCGTCAGCGCGGTTCTGCCCACCTTCATCAGCACGCCCATCAACGCCATTGCCCATACCGTCGAGGCTTCGATCGTGGGTATCTCGGACTTCGTGGGTTCGTTCGGCAACAGCACCGCTCCGTTGGTATTGTCAACGGATGGTTTCCTGCCCGGCATCCTCGTCGGACGTGACGGTGCGGACACGATAACGGGCGGCGACAAGAGCGATCTCCTGCTGGGTCAAGGTGGTGCTGATTACATCGACGGCGGGGTCGGCAACGACAAGATCCTGGCTGGCGGTGGCAACGACACCGTTATCGGCGGGTTTGGCAACGACGAACTCCACGGCAGCGCGGGTAATGACGTCCTCTATGGCGGCGCGGGCAAGGACAATCTGTACGGCGAAGCCGACGATGACATCCTTGTTGGCGGCGAAGAGAGCGACAAGCTCTTCGGCGGCCTGGGTGACGACCAGCTCGATGGCGGCACGGGTAACGACCTCCTGAACGGCGGCGCGGGCAACGACTACTATGTGCTCAGAGCCGATTCGGGTGACGACACCATCTACGAAGAAGGTGGTGACGCCGATGTGTTGTTCTTCTCGGGCCTTGGGCTTGCTGATCTGGTGAGTGCCGACCGTAGCGGTAACAATCTCGTCATCAACTATGCTGCCACTGACACTGACAGCAACGACCTCACCATCGTGGATTACTTCACGAACAACACCCAAAAGGTCGAATTCGTCGCATTCGATACGAACAAGGATGGCACTATCGACGCGTCGTATGAGCTTGGGGATCTGGTAGCCAATTGGGGCTTATGATTTTCCGTCCTGAGCTTGGTTGACCGACCGCCCCCGCAAGGGGGCGGTTTTTTGTGCGCCGACTTTCAAGTGAAGCAATCCAGCGCAAGGTGTGGATTGTCACGAGGCTTCGCCCCCTACACATCTTGCTGTATGCGATGGCGAAGGGGTTCTTTCCGGATTGATGGGAAAGATTCTGGGGGTCGATCATGCCTTGGTCTCTCGCTGGATTCGCGCCTTTGGCGAGAGTTTGCCCAAACCTGATGTCTCTGGAGAGATTCAGGAAATGGAGTTTCATCAAGGCTGTGGATCGTCGCACACGGAGAACCGTGGCCTGGGCACTCGTTGGTCGTGATGCTGGAACCTTCCGACGACTCTACGACAAGCTCAAGGATCTGAAACACTGCGTTTATTACACCGATCAGTGGGATGCCTTCGCCAAAGTCCTGCCTCCCGAGCGCCACATCGTCGGCAAAGCTCACACCACCGCCATCGAACGCGACAACAGCAATACGCCTCACCATCCGGGAAGATTCACCCGCCGAACCAAAGTAGTCCCGCGCAAGGAATCCATGGCCGATCTCTCCTTGCGTATCTGGCATGCCAGTACGACAACCGATCAGTTCTTTATCCTTTAATAAACGGTATTGTCCATATTTGAGTAAGCACTCTCTGCGCAAGTTCGTTTTAGTCCCTTTCAAATCAGGGCAGGGAATCTAACCTTGTGGTGGTATTACGAGGAAATCGCCCCCGTCTTAATCCCTTCCGAATCAGTGCGTAGGCGGAGTGGTTGTGGATGGACTCGAAGTTTTCCGATTCGACCATGTAGGCGGCGATTCTCGGTTCGGCATCGAGGAGCGCCGCGACATCGCGCACCATGTCTTCGACAAACTTGGGGTTGTCGTAGGCGCGTTCGGTGACGTATTTCTCGTCGGGGCGCTTGAGAAGGCCGTAAACCTCGCAGGACGCCTGGCTTTCGACGAGTTGCACGACTTCTTCGATCCACAGGTAGCCGTTCAGGACGGCGGTGATAGTGACGTGCGAACGCTGGTTGTGCGCGCCGTAGGCGGAGATTTCCTTGGAGCAGGGGCACAGGCTGGTGACGGGCACGATGACCTTGATGGTGAATTCGTGATGGCCGTTTTCGTCGAGGGTGCTGATGAAGGTGACGTCGTAATCCATCAGGCTGCGCACGCCGGAGACGGGAGCGGTCTTGGCGATGAAGTAGGGAAAGCGCATTTCGAGATGGCCGCTGCGGGCTTCGAGGCGCTCGACCATGGTACGCAGCATCGGCTCGAAGGATTCGACGGAGAGTTCGCGCTCGTCGCGGTTGAGTATTTCGACGAAGCGCGACATGTGGGTGCCCTTGAAGTTGTGGGGCAGCCCGACGTACATGTTGAAGACGGCAACGGTCTGTTGGGTGCCCGCCGATTTATCGCGGATGCGGATCGGATGGTGGATGTTCTTGATGCCGACTTTGTCGATGGCGATGCGGCGGCGGTCGAGGGCGCTTTGTACGTCGGGGATGGGGGTGTCGCTCATGGTCTGTCAGGGGGTTTGTGAGGGTGCGTCGGGTAGCGCCCAGGCGCGGCGGACGGCGGTGGCGATGCCGTCGGCGTCGAGTCCCGCCTCGGCAAGCAGTTCGCGCTGTTCGCCATGGTCGATGAAGCGGTCGGGCAGGCCGAGCCGCAAAAGCCGTGGCCGCGCGGGCAGGCCGTCGAGGACGCGGGAGACTTCCGCGCCCGCGCCGCCGATGACGGCGTTTTCTTCGATGACGACGAGGCGTTCGTGATCCCGCGCGAGGCGTTCGACAAGCGCCGCGTCGAGCGGTTTGACGAAGCGCATGTTGACGACGGTGGCGTCGAGCGCCTCGCCCGCTTCCAGCGCCGGGGCCACCATGCTGCCGAAGGCGAGCAGCGCCGTTTTTTTGCCGTGGCGGCGGATTTCGGCCTTGCCCAGGGGCAGGGCGCGCAGTTCCGCTTCGAGCGGCACGCCGGGGCCTTTGCCGCGCGGATAGCGCACGGCGCTCGGGCCGTCATGGCAAAGGGCGGTGTGGAGCATCTGGCGGCATTCGTTTTCGTCGGCGGGCGTCATGATGAGCAGATTGGGCACGCAGGCGAGAAAGGAGAGGTCGAACGCGCCGTGGTGGGTGGCACCGTCGGCTCCGACCAGGCCGCCACGGTCGATGGCGAGCACGATGGGCAGGTTTTGCAGGGCGATGTCGTGGATGAGCTGGTCGTAGGCGCGTTGCAGGAAGGTGGAGTAGATGGCGACCACGGGGCGGCAGCCTTCGCAGGCCAGCCCCGCGGCAAAGGTGAGTGCGTGCTGTTCGGCGATGCCGACGTCGTGGTAGCGGTCGGGGAATTCCGCCGCGAAGCGCGTCAGGCCCGAGCCTTCGCACATGGCCGGGGTGATGCCGACGACGCGTGGGTCGGCCGCGGCGGCTTCGCACAGCCAGTCGCCGAAAACCTGGGTGTAGGTCGGCTGGCCGCTGGAGGCATCCTGGATGCCGGTGCGGTGGTCGAACTTGCCCACGCCGTGGTAGAGGGTGGGGTCGGCTTCGGCAAGTTTGTAGCCCTGGCCCTTGCGAGTGATGACGTGGAGGAATTGCGGCCCTTTGAAGTGACGCAGGTTTTGCAGGATGGGGATGAGGGTGTCGAGGTCGTGACCGTCGACGGGGCCGAAGTAGTGAAAGCCGAGTTCCTCGAACAGGGTGGCGGGCGAGCCGGGGGAGATCATTCCCTTGGCGTATTCTTCCACCTTGCGGGCGAGTTCCGCCACGGGCGGGGCGACGCCGAGCACTTTCTTGCCGATGCGCCGCGCCGTGTCGTAGGGGGTCATGAGGCGCGCGAGGAGGTTGGAAAGCGCGCCGACCGGCGGTGAAATCGACATTTCGTTGTCGTTGAGGATCACCAGCAGGTCGATGTCTTTCATACTGCCCGCGTTGTTGAGCGCCTCGAAGGCCATGCCCGCCGACATGGCACCGTCGCCGATGACGGCGACCGAGGCGCGCGTTTCGTCGTGGGCGCGGGCGGCCACGGCCATGCCGAGCGCGGCGGAAATGGAGGTCGAGGAATGCGCGGTGCCGAAGGTGTCGTATTCGCTCTCGGCGCGGCGCGGAAAGCCGGAGATGCCGCCCGCGCGGCGCAGCCGCGCCATGGCTTCGCGCCGCCCGGTGAGTATCTTGTGGCTGTAGGTCTGGTGGCCGACATCCCAGACGATGCGGTCTCGCGGGGTGTCGAAGACGTAGTGGAGCGCGATGCTGAGTTCGACCGTGCCGAGGTTGGACGAGAGATGGCCGCCGGTCTTTGCGACGGATTCGATGAGGAAGGCCCGCAGTTCGTCGGCCAGGGCGGGGAGTTCCTTGCGGTCGAGCGCGCGCAGGTCGGCGGGGGAGTCGATGCGGGCCAGGTGGGGATAGTCGGACATCGCGCGGAAGGTCAGAAGGCGCGATGCGCGATGAAGTCGGCCAGTTCGGCCAGCCGGGTGCCGCGTCCGCCGAGCGGCTTGAGGGCGGTGTGGGCTTGCGCGAGCAGTTCTTCGGCGAAGCGGCGGGCGTCGGACAGGCCCAGGAGGCTCACGTAGGTGGGCTTGTTGTGGCGGGCGTCCTTGCCCGCGGTCTTGCCCAGGGTGGCGGTGTCGGCACCGGCGTCGAGGATGTCGTCGACTACCTGGTAGAGCAGGCCGATGCGCTTGGCGTAGTGGTCGAGACAGCGTTGCCGTTCGTCGTTGACGCCTTCGCCGGCGTGCCCGCCGATGAGGATGGCGGCGCGGATCAGCGCGCCGGTTTTGCGCAGGTGCATGAATTCGAGTTCTTCGCGCGTCATCTCGCGCCCGGTCGAGGCGATGTCGATGGCCTGGCCGCCCGCCATGCCGTGCGAACCCGCCGCCATCGCCAGCAGGCGGATGGCGGCCAGTTGCCCGGCGGCGGTGGCGCTCACCGATGTTTCGGACATGACCTGAAAGGCGAGGGTCTGCAAGGCATCGCCGACGAGCAGCGCCGTGGCTTCGTCGTATTCGACGTGGACGGTGGGTTTGCCCCGGCGCAGGTTGTCGTCGTCCATGCAGGGCATGTCGTCGTGGACGAGCGAATAGGCGTGGATCAGTTCCACGGCACAGGCGGCGCGGTCGAGTTGCTCCGGGCAGGCGTGCGTGAGTCCTCCCGCGGCGTGCACGAGCAGCGCCCGCACGCGCTTGCCGCCGCCCAGGGCCGCGTAGCGCATGGCCTCGTGCAGCCTGTCCGGCACGAGATCGGCGGCGGGCAACACCGCCTGCAATGCCGTTTCGGTGCGCTGCTGTATGTAGGTCGACCAGTCGATGAATTTCATGATGCGCTGCCTCAGCTACGGAGAATGCTGTCCGGATCGGGATCGTCCGTGTCGAGCGGAACGAGCGAGTCGCCTTCGAGAACCCTGACTTGCCGCTCCGCCGCGTCGAGTTTGTCCTGACACTGGCGCAGCAGTGCGGTGCCGCGCCGATAGTGTTCGAGTGCCTGTTCGAGCGGCAGGCTGCCCGCTTCCATTTGTCGGACGATGGTTTCAAGCTCCGAGACGGCGGTCTCGAAGGAAATCTGGCTGGCGGGCACCTGTTTGGTCATGGGCGGCATCGCGGGAAGAAAAGAGGCGCGGCGCAGTGCGACCGTCCTCGGGATATGGAAAAATAACCGATCATGCGTCTGGCGGTCAAACGACTTGCCGCCTTAGAATCGCCCGGTTGCTTTTTCCGGTTTCTTGTCACTCGAATGGGAGGGTGTAGATGTCCGACATAACTTCCGCCGCGCGGATGACGCCTGGCGTCTCGCAGTTTCCGGTGTCATGGTATTTCGACGAGGGGATTTTCGAACTGGAGAAAAAGCTCCTTTTCGATGCCGGCCCGGGGTATGCCGGTCACGAGCTGATGGTGCCCAGGGTCGGCAGCTATCGTTCGCAGGAGTGGCTCGACCATGCCGGGTTGTTGTATCGCAAGGCCGACGGCGTGTACCGGCTCGCCAATGTCTGCCGCCATCGTCAGGCGATCATGCTGCAAGGGGCGGGCGAGGCCGAGAA
Source organism: Azoarcus sp. (assembly GCA_031276015.1). Lineage (GTDB taxonomy): Bacteria > Pseudomonadota > Gammaproteobacteria > Burkholderiales > Rhodocyclaceae > WRNU01. Next base: position 2,359 of record JAISNX010000145.1, on the reverse strand, counting down.
CATCGTCTGTCCGATCCACCGTTGGACATACGACACGGATGGCACGCTGCTTGGCGCGCCGCATTTTCCGGAAAACCCCTGTCTCGGCCTCGAGCGCGACAGCCTGGAGAGCTGGAACGGCCTGCTGTTCGCCGGGCCGCGCTCGGCGGCGCGCGACCTTGCGGGCATGGAGGCGGCGCGTCATCTGGATTTCTCCGGCTTCAAGCTCGACAAGGTCGAAATTCATCCGTGCAATTACAACTGGAAAACCTTTATCGAGGTTTACCTGGAGGACTACCACGTCGTGCCCTTCCATCCGGGGCTTGGCAACTTCGTGACCTGCGACGATCTGAAGTGGCAATTCGGCGAGTGGTATTCGGTGCAGCAGGTGGGCATTACCTCGCTCGCCCGCCCGGGGTCGGGGGTTTACGAACGCTGGCAGAAGGCGGTGCTCGCCTTTTATGGCGACAAACACCCGCCGCGCGGTGCGATCTGGCTGACCTACTACCCCAATATCATGGTCGAGTGGTATCCGCATGTGCTGGTGGTCAGCACCTTGATTCCGACCGACGTGCACAAGACTCTCAACGTGGTCGAGTTTTACTACCCGGAAGAAATCGTCGAATTCGAGCGCGAATTCGTCGAAGCCGAGCAAGCCGCCTACATGGAAACCGCGATCGAGGATGACGACATCGGCGAGCGCATGGATCGCGGTCGCCTGGCGTTGCTCAGGGAAGGGCGTAACGAAGTGGGGCCGTACCAGTCGCCGTTCGAGGATGGCATGCAGCACTTCCACGAGTTCTACCGTCGTGTCGTGGGGCCGCATATCGACGACGGGGCCGTTCGGGCGACAAACCCGATTCCCTGATTGCCGGGGGCGCTTCGTCGCCCCCGGTGGACGTTCGCCCGGCGTTTGCTTGAAGCGACGCTACGATTCGCGTGCGGTAGAGGCATTGACCCGCGCCAGCGTGGCCGCGCGTATCGCGTCTGCCGCATCTGCTCTCAAGCAGTCGATTTCAATCATATCCGGCCAGCGTTCGCGGAACTGCCGCAGCCAGGTCGACTGCCGTTTCGCCAGTTGCCGGGTCGCGGCGATGCCCTGTTCGCGCAGACTCGCGGCATCGAGCGCGCCATCGAGATAGGCCCATGCCTGACGATAGCCGACCGCGCGCATCGAAGGCAGTTCGGGGTCGAGGCGGTAGCGGCGGCGCAGGGCGGCGAGTTCGTCGAGCAGTCCGGCGGCGAGCATCTGGTCGAAACGCGCGGCGATGCGCGCGTGCAGTTCGCTGCGTGCCGAGGGCACGAGCGCAAGGGGGATAAAGCGGTGGGTTGCGCGGGGCGTTTCGTGCCTGGCTTGTAGCTGCGCGAGCGGTTGCCCGGCGATGAGCACGATTTCCAGTGCGCGTTGTATACGTTGCGCATCGTTGGGCGCAAGCCGTGCCGCGGCCTTGGGATCGAGGCGGGCCAGTTCGGCGTGCAGCGCGGGCCAGCCCGCAGTGCGCGCGCGGCGTTCGATGTCGGCGCGCAGGGCCGCATCGGCGGACGGCAGCGCGGACAGCCCTTCGCGGAGCGCCTTGAAATAGAGCATGGTGCCGCCGGTGAGCAGGGGAATGTGCCCGCGCGCGGTGATTTCTCCCATGAGGCGGCGGGCATCGTCGCAGAACCGTGCCGCCGAATAGCTTTCTTCCGGGCTGAGGATGTCGATCAGGTGATGCGGACAGCACGCGCGTTCAGCGGCGGAGGGCTTGGCCGTGCCGATGTCCATGCCGCGATAGACGAGCGCGGAATCCACGCTGACGATTTCCACGGGTAGTGCGCGGGCCAGTGCCAGCGCGCAGGCCGTCTTGCCGCTGGCGGTGGGGCCGAGGAGGAGCAGGGCAGGGGGCAGGGACATGGCGGGCATTATCGTTCTTCTTCATCATTTCCGGCACTGGCAAATCTTGCGTGGTGATCCAGTGTCGATGAGAAGCCCCCCCGCCTTGCGCTTTGCCGATGCTTGCCGCATAATGCCGTTACCATTTCATCCCGTTGGAAGGAAAGCAATGTCCGGGGAAATCCTGAAACCCAGAACCGACATCGTTTTCAAGCGCCTGATGAGCGACAAGCGCCTGCTGGTCAGTTTTCTGCAATCGGCGCTCGACCTGCCGCCGGAGGACTACGACGACGTACAGATCGTCGATCCGCACCTGTTGGGCGAGCGTCCCGGCGGCAAGCTGGGCGTCCTGGATGTGAAAGTCACCACCGCCCAAGGGAATATTGTAGACATCGAAATCCAGTTGAGTCCCACGCCGGAGATGCGCGAGCGGGCGCTTTTCTATCTCTCCAGCATGGTGACGGAACAGGTCAAGCAGGGGGAGGACTACCGGAAAATCAAGCGGGC
>JAISNX010000044.1 GCA_031276015.1 Azoarcus sp. | reverse complement strand
CCTCGTCATTGCGAGGGCCGCAGGCCCGTGGCAATCCACACGGCGGTTCCGCTTTGCCCCAACGCTTCGGGTGATGGCTCCGCTGCATGGATTGCCACGTCGCTGCGCTCCTCGCAATGACGCGGTGGGAGGAATTGCTGCGTCGCCGGAGTCTGCCATCTGGTGACAGCACTTCGGGCTGTGTAGATACCTATGCCCGGGGAGGCGTAAAACCGTTTCCTGCCAGGAAAGTGCCCCATTCGTCGTAAATGGTGCGCAGGCGCGTGTCGAGATAGGTCAATGCCGTTTTCGCCAGATCGTCCGGAATACCGTAAAAGGCTTCGGCGATGGAACCCGTTATGGCCGCAAGGGTGTCGCTGTCGCCGCCGAGGGAAATGGCGGTGCGGATGCTGTCCTCGAAGGAATCGGATTCCAGAAAAGCTTCGATGGCCTGCGGCACGGTTTTCTGGCAGGTTTCGTTGAAGGTGTAGGTCGGGCGGATTTCGTCGATAGTGAAATCCAGCGGGTAGTAATGGCGATGGATGTGGTCGCGGATGTCCTCCTTGCCCGCGCCGGATCGCGCCATGAAGATGGCGATGGCCGTGGCCTGCGCGCCTTTGAGTCCTTCCGGGTGATTGTGCGTGATGGCAGTGACGGCGCGGGCGAGACGAATGGCGTCCTCCCGCGTGCGGGCGGCGATGGCGGCGGGGCTGACCCGCATGGCCGCGCCGTTGCCGTAACTGTTGTAGGGAGCGGGATGGGCGCTTTCCACCCATTGTGCGAAACGCATGCCGAAACCGCAGAGGGGATATTTGCGCCCGATCTCCTGCATGGCCGCGACGGCCGCCGCCGCAAGGCGTTCGTCGTCCTGCGTCCCGGCGTTCATGATGGCGCGGGCCAGGGCCAGGGTCATGATGCTGTCGTCCGTGACGTGGCAGCTCCGGGTGAAAAGGTCGAAAGTCTTGCTGCGGTGGTTGTTGAACTCGAAACGGGAACCGACGATGTCGCCGATGATTGCGCCTAGCATGGGTATCTCTCCTGTCCTTTCCGGGGGAATCGCGGTCTTGCCGCACGAGCATCATGCTACACGCTGGTGCTGTCCGGATTCGCGCGGCAAGCTTGCGGGCCGAAAATGAATTTCGCAGGGACGATGAGACCGCCTTGTATCCACTATCATGGCGAAGCTTTTTTCCCCGGAGATTTCCCGATGAGTGTCGTCAGCCGTGCCCCTGCGTATATCCGTTCCCTGTCGCCGTACCAGCCGGGCAAGCCGGTTTCGGAACTCTCGCGCGAAGCGGGCATTCCGGAGCAGGACATCGTCAAGCTCGCCTCCAACGAAAACCCCTTGGGCATGAGTCCGAGGGCGCGCGAGGCGGCGGTGGCGGCGCTGGAGGAGGGCGCGCGCTATCCGGACGGCAACGCTTTCGCGCTCAAGGCGGCGCTGGCGGAAAAATACAACGTGGATACGGCGCAACTGGTGATCGGCAACGGCTCCAACGATGTGCTGGAAATCGCCACGCGGGCCTTCCTCTCGCCCGGCGACGCGACGGTGTTCTCGCAATATTCGTTCGCGGTCTATCCGCTGGCGACCATCGCGCGCGGCGCGCGCGGCATCCAGACGGCTGCCAGGCATTACGGGCACGACCTCGACGCCATGGCGGCGGCCATCGACGAGAGCACCCGCATCGTTTTCATCGCCAATCCCAACAACCCGACCGGCACCTTCCTGCCCGGTGCCGAAATCGAAGCCTTCCTCGCCCGCGTGCCGCCGGATGTGCTCGTCGTGCTCGACGAGGCTTATACCGAATTCCTGCCGCCGGAAAAACGTTACGACGCCATTGCGTGGATCGCGCGCTTTCCCAATCTGCTGGTGTCGCGCACCTTGTGCAAAGCATACGGCCTGGCGGGGCTGCGCCTGGGCTACGGCATTGCGCACGCGGACGTGGCGGATTTGATGAACCGCGTGCGCCAGCCGTTCAATGCCTCCGTCGTGGCGCAGGCGGCGGCGGTGGCGGCATTGGGAGACGAGGATTTCGTGCGCGAGACCGCCGAAAACAACCGGCGGGGCATGGCGCAACTGACCGACGCCTTTGCCGGACTGGGGCTGGAGTGGATTCCCTCCAGCGGCAACTTCGTCACCGTCAGGGTCGGCGACGCCGAAAAGGTCAATCGGGCGCTGCTTGCGCAGGGCGTCATCGTGCGTCCCATCGGCGCTTACGGCTTGCCGGAATGGCTGCGTGTGTCGATCGGGCTGCCTGCCGAGAATGCGCGCTTCATTGCCGCCCTGCGCGGCGCGCTGGCCTGAAGGCGCGGTCATGGCCCTGATCGGCAAATTGGTCATCTGCGGCGTCGGCCTCATCGGCGGCTCTTTTGCGCTGGCCTTGCGCGAAAAGGGCGAAGCCGCGCACATCGTCGGCGTGGGCCGCACGCGGGCCTCGCTCGAACGCGCGCGGGCGCTCGGCATCCTCGACGACATCGCCACCGATTGGGCGGCGGCGCTCGACGGTGCGGATCACGTGCTTCTGTCGACACCCGTCGGGCAGACCGACGCGATCATGGCGGCCATGGCTCCGCATCTGCCAACGCAGACCATCGTTTCCGACGCGGGCAGTACCAAGGGCGACTTCATCGCCGCCGCCTACCGTCGGCTCGATGCGCATCTGACTCGTGTCGTGCCTGCGCACCCCATCGCCGGTGCCGAGAAAAGCGGCGCGGAAGCCGCGAGCGCCGCGCTTTTCCGGGGCAAGCGCACGGTAATTACGGCCTTGCCGGAAAACGCGCCCGAGGCCGTCGAAAAAGTCCGCGCCGCGTGGCGGGCCGCTGGTGCGGCGGTCGTCGACATGGCCCCGCAGGATCACGACCGCGTTTTCGCCGCCGTCAGCCATTTGCCGCACCTGCTCGCCTTCGGCCTCGTCCACGACCTCGCGGGCCGTGCCAACGCCGAACTGCTTTTCTCCCACGCCGCCAGCGGCTTCCGCGACTTCACCCGCATCGCGGGCAGCCACCCCGAGATGTGGCGCGACATCTGCCTCGCCAACCGCCAGGCGCTTTTGGGAGAACTGGATCAATACCTGGGCGAGCTTGCCCTGATCCGCTCCCTGCTGCTTTCCGGCAACGGCGAACGTCTCGAATTGCTTTTCGGGGAAGCGCGGCAGGCGCGCATCGCCTGGGGCGAAAAGTCGCAGCCGTAGGCATAGGTATCCACACAGCCTGTTTCCTTCTCCCTCGTCATTGCGAGGGTCACAACACCGCAGCCATCATATCGAGGGCGCGAGGGCGCGGCGAAACAATCCATGCAATGGTTCAGGGAATAATCACCCCCGCGCTGACGGGCGACCAGGGGCTGGCACCTTCATTGGTGACCCAGCGCAAGGCGTAATAAAAAGTTTTGCCGTGTTCGTCGGGCGCGCACTGGTATATCCATGGGCTGTGGGTGAACACGCTGCGGTGGGGGAGTTCTTCCGGGTCTTGCGCGCGCGCCTCCAGCACGCCGAAGGCACCTTCTATGGAAACCGTGCCGTAGGGCTTCGCCTCCGTGGTATAGACCTTCACCTCGCCGGGCAGCTCTCCGCGGGTTTCCACCCGGCTGGCCGGGCCTTTTTCGGGCACGGGGACGGGGGAGGGCACGGTGTCGCGCGGGAAAATGCCCAGTTCTTCTTTCTGGGCGGTGTTCATCTTGGCGTTGTAGCGGATGTACCTGTTGGCGAAGTTGCGCATGGCCGCGATGGCGGTTTTGCGGGCTTCTTCCTTCATGTCGTGATTGGCCTTGGTGCGCGTGCTCTGGTAGGTGGTGCGGGCGGTGATGAAGGCGGTCAGGGTAGTGTTGGTGGCGGTGCAATCCTGCGCCACCCAGCCGTAGGCGGTCTGCGCGGCGGTGTCCGTGAGCCTTGTTTTCCAGGCGGCCATGAGGGTGACAAGCCCGTCCTCAGTGCCGGGAAGCCATGTCCTGTGCGTCATTTTTGTCTCCTTGAAATGTGTTGTTTCTGGATAAAACACTGATTTTACGGCGAAGATTCCCCGCGCTGCCTCTCGTGAAGCATGCGTTCGAGGGGCAGACGCATGCCTTGGAAAGTCCATCGCATGCGCTTCGGCGTCAATCGCGTGCGTTTCAACACCAGACGCATGTGTTCGAGCGCCAAACGCATGTGTTCGAGCGCCAAACGCATGCTTTCGAGCGCCAAACGCATGCGTTTCAGCGCGTAAGGCATGCTTTTCGGCGTGCATCGCATGCCGGAAGCACGATGTCGGGCGATTCTGCCATGACATCGTGCGTCGGGTGCAATTTGTTCCGGTTTTTGCATGTATGCAACATTGGGGATGGATTACCACGGGCCTGCGGCCCTCGCTTTTGACGAGAGCTTGCCTGTCTGTGCGTGACGGCAAAGCAGGCCGCGATACTTCGCCTGCGAGGAATGACAAAAAATATTCCGCCTTCGGATTGTGTCGGCATCTGAACCGAAAACGCCCTAAACCACATAAGGCCGATGCAGCCAGCGGCGGACGATTTCCATATCCCGCTGCGGCAGGTAGGCAAAGCCGTTCAGGGCATCTTCCACGGCGATCTGTGCGACCCAATGCGGCACGGCCCTGGTAATCAGCAGGTGGAAGAACCAGGCAAACGGATAACCGATCTGCCGGTCGAAGCCCTGCAAGGCAGTGTGCAGTTTGAGACCGTTTGCCCCCGCCGCGAGGACGAAATCCGGGAGCTTGCCGGGAAATACGGCGATGACCTGGGCGCGATATTGGGTTTGCCGGTAACGATCCAGGTATTCCCGGAAGGCGATGAGCCAGTGGCGGCTGAATTCGGCGGTCAGCCCGGCGCTGCTGTTTTGCCAGTCCTCAAGCAGTCGCTGGATGGGCGGAGCTTCCGGCAGCCAGGCGGCCATGCGTTCCAGCGTCGCGCCGACGTGCGCAAGGCGGCGGAAGTGATAGCGTGGCTCGCTTCCTGCCCGTAGGACGGGCCGGGGTTTGGCGGAGATTTCCAGCGGGTCGAGCAGTTCGGCGAGGGAATTCGGCTCGCCCTCTCCCAAGCGGTGGCTCACGGTTTCCTGTAATTGTTCGATTTCGAGTTGCAGGAATTCCGCGGCGGCATCGCCCGTCCGGGCAACCAGGTAATGCGTGCTGCCAACGAGGCGGGTTGCGTAGCGGGGCGTGGCGGCGAGTTTATCCAGCAGCGCGGCGAAGTCGCCGCCGAGGGTGTCCAGTTCGGCTTCGGCCCAGGCTTCCAGATTGCCGGAGAGCGGATCGCCCGTAGCGTCGATAACGCCGCCCGGACGATACCAGCCGCCCCGTTCGAGGCGATATTGAAACGGCCATTCGGGTTGGGCGGCTTCCAGTTCCCGGAGCAAGGCACCGATGCCGCCGGAAACCGCCGCCTGTTTGCAGGCGGTTTGCAGGCTTGGGGCCAGCGTTTTGCAGTATTCCTGCCAGGCGGGCGCGTCGTTTTTCATCGCAGGCTCCGAAACGCCGCCTCCGGCGCAATCACCGTCCCGGCCTTTCCGCCTGTGCCGCAAGCTCTTGCGCGTAGCGGACGAGCGAGGCGGCGGGCACGCCCATGACACGGGCAAGCCAGGGCGGCGGCGAGGCGAGGCTGTCCTGAAGCCTGGCCAGACTCTCGCGGGCGGGGCCGCCCCGGGCCTGTTTGACGGGGTGGACGCCTGCCCGCACAACCTTGGCGGCAGCGGGGCCGCCGATGGATTGCAGGTAGACGATCTGGCAGTCGGCGATGATCGCGGCACGGGCGGCGTTTTTGTCCTCGGCTTCGTCGGCGTCGAGCGC
>JAISNX010000038.1 GCA_031276015.1 Azoarcus sp. | reverse complement strand
TCTTGTCCGTGCCGGTCGCGGAGTAGTTCAGCACCGGGACATCGCCGTAGTCGTCGTCGAAGTCGCTGCTCGCCCAGACATCCGACAGCAGGATGCCTTCGCCGAATTCGATGATGTCGGAAACGCCCCCTTCCACGATCCAGTCCTGCCCGTCGCCGCGGTCGAAGCGGTAGGTGTTCCAGGACTCGATGTAGGCATACAGCGTATCGTTGCCCTTGCCACCGTAGAAAATATTGCTGCTGCTGCGCACGCCGACCAGTATGTCGTCGCCCTCGCCGCCATCCAGCAGGTTACTGAGGCCACCGCCTTCCAGATAGTCATTGCCCGCGCCGCCATACAGCTTGTTATTGCCGTAGTTGGCTCCGCCGGCAACCACAATGTCGTTGCCCTCGTCGCCATACAGCACGTTGTCGCCCTCGTCGCCGATCAGCAGGTCATTGCCCTCGCCGCCATGCAGCTCATCATTGCCGTCTTCGCTGCCGGTGGGGTTGGCAAAGATGTCGAGGCCAGCGAGGTCGGGGCCGATACCGGCGACGCTTCCAAAGAGCCAGTGCCCGAACTGGGAACCGTAGCCGCCAGTCAGCACATCATCGCCCGCATCGCCCCACAGCGTGTCATTGCCCCCGCCGCCATGAAGTATGTCGTTGCCGTCCGTGCCGGTCAGCACATCATCGTCGCCGGTCAGGGTACGACCGGGTGTTACTGCGCCAAATATTGCCATGCTGTTTCTCCTAAAGATGCGGTGTCGAACCGCTTAACCAGACCCCTGGCGAGGCAGGATGGCCCGCCGGGGAATGTGTTCGATGTGGGATGTGGCGCGTGGGGCACGCCGGGAAGGCGGCTGGCGGCGAAAAAAATCCCACGCGGTACAAGATCGCGTGGGATTTTTTTGTGGACGAGAACACCAGGCCGTACACCTGCCGGGTATTCGGGTCATCGAGACCGACCGCAAGAAGCGGTGCCATGTTCTTCGTCCTCTGTCTGGGTGTGCCGCGCGGATTTTTCTTTCCGCACAACGTGAATTTTGCGCGAGTCTATACACCCACCCTGCGATGGACAAGGGGTTTTCGCTGCGGTTTTTACGACTATGACTATTCCGATGGGCGTGGGAGTGCCAACCGGCATGGGGGCGGCTCCGACGGGCCGTTGCATGATATGCGGGAAAATCCGCGGTGCGTATTGCCCGAGGGATGGAATGCAGGCAAGATTTCTTCTTCATTCCGCCGAGATACGAGACTCATGCCCCACCCGAGCACCCCACACGACGCGCCGTTCAAGAAATTCCCCGGCCACCCTGACACCGCGCGGGACTTGAAGATCGGCAAGGCATTCATCAGGGAAATCCCGGGAATCCGCGAGGAACTCGATGACGGGCTGTATTCCCTGTGGTGGTACAGCACGAAAATCGGGTACATCAACTTGGAGCAATATGCCGTTTCCGTTGGGAAGTCCGTCTAGGGCAGATCGACAGATTGAAGCCCAGATAGAACCGCCGTCATTGCGAGAGAACCGCCGTCATTGCGAGGCCCGAAGGGCCGTGGCAATCCAGTAAGCCGCGTGGATTGCCGCGTCGCTTTGCTCCTCGCAATGACGATCGGTTTGACATGAGCCTCATAAAGTTGATTTGCCCTACAATGTGTCTGCGATGTCTCCGGTCTGAACACCCATGGGGGAGGAGACTGCAATAACGCTTGTCCAGCATTTCCTCAGGCGGGATTGAGCCTGTTGAATTTGGCGAGCAATTCGTCCTGCGATTCTTCGTGCGCCGGGTCTTTGAGGATACAGTCGACCGGACAGACCTGTGTACATTGCGGCTCGTCGAAATGGCCGACGCATTCGGTGCATTTGCCGGGGTCGATGACATAGACTTCATCGCCCTGGGAAATCGCGCTATTGGGGCATTCGGGTTCACAGACGTCGCAGTTGATGCATTCGTCGGTAATTATCAGGGACATATTCTGGTTCCTTGCTTTCCTGTATCGAGTCAGAATTTTCGACGCAGGCGGGACAGGGCCGCCGGGGGCACGAGTTCGCTTACGTCGCCACCGTGCCGGGCGATTTCCCGCACGACGGTGGCCGAAAGAAAACGGTGTTCCTCGGCAGGGGGGAGGAACACCGTTTCCAGGTCGGAGTATAACTTGCGGTTCATTACCGCCAACTGGGTTTCGTATTCGAAATCCGCCACGGTGCGCGCGCCGCGCACGAGGATGCGCGCACCGTGGCTGCGCGCGAAGTCTACCAGCAGGCAGTCGAAACCGAGCACCGCCACGTTGGCGAGTGGCCGCAGGGTTTCCGCGGCGATGGCGATGCGTTCTTCGGAGGTGAACAAGGCTTCCTTGCGGCTGGCCGCCACGGCGACGATGACCCGCTCGAAAAGCCGCGCCGCCCGTTGCACGAGGTTTTCGTGCCCACAGGTAAAGGGATCGAAGGTGCCGGGATAGACCGCGATGGTGTTCTTCATGATTGTTCGGCGCGCCTCATGAGATGGAAATGAACCCGCCCGGCCCGGCCCTGTCTGCTCACGCACCATCCGGGAAAGGGCGCAAGCGGCGCTTCGGCTTCCGCGTAGATGCAGCCGTCGGGCGGCATGACCCGGTCGAGCAGGGGCGTTATGCGGTCGATCCAGCCTTGCCGGTAAGGCGGGTCGAGAAAAACCACGTCGAACCGTTTCGGCGTCGTGGCGAGGAATTCTAGCGCATCGCCGCGAACGATCTCCACTTGCGCCGCCAGGGCTTCCGCGTTGCGGCGCAGGGCGGCATGGGTGCGCGGGTCGATGTCCAGCAATGTGACCGCCGCCGCGCCGCGCGAGGCGGCCTCGAACCCGAGGATGCCGGAACCGGCGAACAGGTCGAGACAGACCCGCCCGTCCAGGCGCTGTCCGAGCCAGTTGAACAGGGTTTCGCGCACGCGATCCGGCGTTGGCCGCAGTCCGGGCAGTCCGGCAACGTCGATCAGGCGCGAACGCCACGCGCCGCCGACGATGCGTATACGGCTCACGGTGCGCGGCTCACGGCTTTGCCGCCGCGCGCTCCTCTTTGCCTTCGTCGCCGTCCCCGCCCGCGATTACGGTGACGAGGCTCCCGGGGTGGATGCGCCGGGCGAAAGCGTCGCGCACGGCCTGGCGGCTGACCGCGACGACTTCGCGCGGGTAGCGTTCGAGCCAGTCGAGGGGCAGGCCGTAGAAGCCGATGAGTGAGACGTAGCCGAGAATCTTGGCGTTGGCGTCGAGCCGCAGGCCGAAACCGCCCGCGAGGTTGTTGCGCGCCATCCGCAGTTCTTTTTCGGTCGGGCCTTTCTCGATGAAGGCGGCAAGCGTGTCGCGCACGACCCGGAGCGCAAGTTCGCGCTGGCTGCCCCGTGTCTGCAAGCCGATCTGGAACGGCCCCGCGACGCGGCGCGGTTCAAAATAGCTGTGGATGTCGTAGACGAGACCCCGTTTTTCGCGCACTTCGCTCATGAGCCGCGATGTGAAGCCGCCGCCGCCGAGGACGTAGTTGCCGACCAGGAGCGGGAAGTAGTCGGGATCCTTGCGGCTCATGCCCGGCTGGCCGATGAGGATGTGCGCCTGCGCGGAGGGGTTGGCGATGCGCGTCAGGCCGCCCTTGGGCAGGGCGGGCGGCGGCGGGATGTCGGCACTGTCGCCCGTCGGCAGGTTTTGGGTGAGGTCGATGGCGATCTTCTCCGCCGTGGCGCGGTCGAGGTCGCCGACGATGCTGACGGAGGCGTTGCGCGCGCCGTAATGGCGTGCATGGAAGGCGACGAGATCGTCGCGCCGAATCGCGTCAAGCGATTCGGCGCTGATGTTGCGGCCATAGGGGTGGTTGGCGTAGATCGCGGCGGTGAAGGCCCGTTCGGCCAGCACGGCGGGCTTGGTGAGCGATTCGCGCAGGCCCGCGAGGGCGCGGGTGCGCTCGCGTTCGAGCACCGCTTCGGGGAAGGTGGGACGGGCGAGGAGGGTGGCCGTCAGCGCCACGGCGGCATCGCGCTCCGTGGCGGAAGACAGCGTGCGCAGCGTGAGGCTGGCGCGATCCTCGTCGACGCCGCCGCCGAGGATCATGCCCAGGTCGGCGCGCCGTTCGGAGATCGCCTGTTCGTCGAGATCGCCCGCGCCCGCGTCGAGCAGGGCGCGGGCGAGGCTGGCGAGGCCGACCTTTTCCGCCGGGTCGATGGCACTGCCGGCGGCGAAGTCGATCTGGATGTCGATCATCGGCAATTCGTGGCTGGCGACGAACTGGACTTTCGCGCCGGTGGGAGCCGTCCATTGTTCGATGGTGGGCACGGCGCGGGCGAGGCCGCAAACGAGGGCGAGCGCCGCCAGCGCCGGAACGCGCAGGCGGCGGGAGAGTGGCGTGGAGAAGTTCATGGGCGGGATCGAGGCAGGTGGGAGATGTCAGGGTTTCGGGGCAGGGCGCGTGGCGGGGGGCAGCGGGTCGAGGCGGGTGGTGGTCAGCGTGGTGTCGTCGAAATAACGGCGGGCAACCTCGCGCACTTCCTCGGCCGTCACCGCGCGCAGGCCGGTGAGCAGGCGCACATCGTCGCGCCAGGACAGGCTCGTGCTTTCGAGCTGGCCGATTTCCATCGCCTGGCCCATCAGGGAATCCCGCGAGTAAATGCGCGAGGCCAATGCCTGGTTCTTGACCCGGTTCAATTCGGCCTCGCTCACGCCTTCATCGCGGATGTGCTGCAACTCGGCGCGCAATGCGGCTTCCAGCGTCTCGACGCTCTGGCCGGGCGCGGGCACGCCGTCGAGGTAAAACAGCGCCGGGCCGCGATTGACGCCGTCGTAGCTGGCATTGGCCGAGACCGCGACGCGCTTTTCGCGCACCAAGCGGCGGTCGAGCCGCGCGCCCTCGTAACCGTCCAGGATTTCCGCCAGCATTTGCAGGGCATAGGCTTCCTTGTCCGCGCCGGGGTCGCGCAGGGGCGGCACTCGCCAGGCCATGGCGAGCCAGGGCAATTCCGCCGGGGCGCGCACGACGGCGCTTCGCTTGCCGCGCTGCGCGGGTTCCGCGCTGATGCGGCGCTCGGGCAGCCGGGCGGGCTTCAACGCGCCGTAGTGCTTGCGGGCGAGCTTGAACACGGCGTCGTGGCTCACGTCGCCCACCACGACCACGCAGGCATTGTTGGGCGCGTACCAGCGTTTGTACCAGGTGCGCGCGTCCTCCGCGCGCATGGTTTCCAGATCGGTCATCCAGCCGATGATCGGGTGGTGGTAAGGATGGGCCACGAATGCCGTCGCCATCAGTTGCTCGAAGACGAGCGCGCGCGGGCGGTCGTCGGTGCGCAGCCGCCGTTCTTCCTTGATAACTTCGATCTCGCGCGCGAAATCGTCGTCGCCGAGGACGAGGTTTTTCATGCGGTCGGCTTCCAGCGCCATTGCCGTGCCGAGATGCGCGGACGGAATCTGCTGGAAATACGCGGTGTAGTCGCGGCTGGTGAAAGCGTTGTCGCGCCCGCCCAGCGCCGCGATGCGGGCGTTGAATTCGCCGGGGCCGACCTTGCGCGTGCCCTTGAACATCATGTGTTCGAGCACATGCGCGATGCCGGTGACGCCTTCCGGCTCGTCGATCGAACCGCTGCGGTACCAGACCATGTGCACGACCGACGGCGCACGGTGGTCTTCGCGCACCACGACCTTCAGGCCGTTGGGAAGCGTCGTCTCGAACGGATTGGCCTGCGCGGGCAGCGCGACCAGAAGCGCCGCACCGAACAGGATCGGACGGGAAAAATTGCGGAAAAACATGGAAAAAGAGTGAGGCATGAGCTTGTCCTGCATCTGTTAAAATCCGCGCCGTTGCGCCATTGCGACCGTGATGAGGCCAGCATCTTAGCCGCATCCGGCAAACTTGTGCGCGTTTCAAAGCACTTTGGACTTTTCGAGCCATGCCCGGTTTCTTCAGAAAATCCGCTCGTCGTGATGCGGTCGCCGCCACAGGCGTTTCGCCGGAAGGCGCACCCGGCGGGTCGTCGCCGCCCCGGCGTTCGTGGGCCGACCGGCTCAAGGCCGGGCTGGCGCGCACCCGCCGACAACTGGGCGGCGGTCTGGCGAACCTGTTCGGGCGGCGCAAGATCGACGAAGATTTGCTCGAAGAACTCGAAGCCACCCTGCTGATGGCCGATTGTGGCGTCGAAGTGACGCAGCACCTGATCAGCGAACTGCGCGCGCGCTGGAAGGCGGAGCGGCTGGAGACCGCCAGCCAACTGCAACAGACACTTGCCGACAGCCTGCTCGGCATCGTCGCGCCGCTCGAAGCCGCGCTGGACGTCTCCGCCCACAAACCCTGCATCATCATGCTGGCCGGGGTCAACGGCTCCGGCAAGACCACCTCCATCGGCAAGCTCGCCAAATACTTCCAGACACAGGGCAAAAGCGTCCTGCTGGCGGCGGGCGACACCTTCCGCGCCGCCGCGCGCGAGCAACTCATGGCCTGGGGCGAGCGCAACGGCGTGACCGTGATCGCGCAAGAAGGCGGAGATGCCGCCGCGGTGATTTTCGACGCCGTCAACGCCGCTCGCGCGCGCGGCATCGACATCGTGCTTGCCGACACGGCGGGGCGGTTGCCGACGCAACTTCACCTGATGGAAGAAATCGCCAAGGTGCGCCGCGTCATCGCCAAGGCCGACCCCTCCGGCCCGCACGAAGTCCTGCTCGTGCTCGATGCCAACATCGGCCAGAACGCGCTTGCCCAGGTCAAAGCCTTCGATGCCGCCGTCGGCGTCACCGGCCTCGTACTCACCAAACTCGACGGCACCGCCAAGGGCGGCGTCGTGGCCGCCATTGCCCGCCAGTGCCCCAAACCCCTGCGCTTCATCGGCGTGGGCGAAGCCATCGACGACCTGCAACCCTTCCGGGCGCGCGAATTCGTCGACGCGCTTTTCGACGCCGCGGAGGAGACGGCATGATCGTTTTCGACAAGGTTGCCAAGCAATACCCCGGCGGCTACACCGCGCTCGACGGCATCAGCCTCCGGATCGCGCCCGGCGAACTGGTCGTACTCTCGGGGCACTCGGGCGCGGGCAAGAGCACGCTCCTGAAACTCATCCCGGCCATCGAACGGCCCACCTCCGGCACCGTGCGGATCAACGAGCAGGACATCTCGCGCCTGCCGCGCCGGGCGGTTCCCTACCTGCGGCGCAACATCGGCATGGTCTTGCAGGAAAGCCGCCTCTTGTTCGACCGCTCGGTATACGACAACATCCTGCTGCCGCTCATCATCAACGGCCATCCGCCGGGCGACGCGGCCAAGCGGGTCGAAGCGGCGCTCGACCTCGTCGGGCTGCACGGGCGGGAGAAAGAATTCCCCGCCGGACTCTCGGGCGGCGAACAACAACGGGTAGCGATCGCGCGCGCCTTCGTCAACCGGCCCTCGATCCTGATTGCCGACGAACCCACCGCCCACCTCGACCCGGCCTACGCGGCGGACATCGCGGCGCTTTTCAGGTCGTTCAACAGCGCGGGCGTCACCGTGCTGGTCGTGACGCACGACGTTTCGCTGTTCCGGCACTGGGCACCCCGGCGCATCGCGCTCGCGCACGGGCGGCTGATGGAGGAATGATGCGCAACTGGCTCTATCTTCATTCGCGCGCCTTCGCGCAAGCCCTGAAACGGCTCGGTGGCCAGCCGTTCGGAACACTGCTCTCCGCGCTCGTGATGGGTGTCGCGCTGGCGCTGCCTGCGGGCGGCTACCTCCTGCTCGACAACATCGCCGTCTTGGCGCGCGGCGTGTCGGGCACGCCGGAAATCAGCCTGTTCTTCGACGACGGGGCGGATTCCGCCCGGATCGACGCCGTCCAGCAGCGGCTCCAGGCCGAACCGGATCTGGCCAGCTTCCGCTTCGTGTCGCGCGACGAGGCGCTGCGGCAACTCGAAAGCAGCGGCCTTGGCGACGTGCTCGGCGGCATGGCTGTCAATCCTCTGCCCGATGCCTTTGTCGTCACCCTGCGCAGCGACGATCCGGAACTGTTCGAGTCGCTCTCGGCGCGCATGCGAAGCTGGCCCGGCGTGGCGCATGTCCAGCTCGACTCGGCCTGGGTCAAGCGCCTTTCCGCCCTGGTCGAACTGGGGCGCACGATCGTTCTGGTGCTGGCCGTGCTGCTTGGGCTGGCGCTGATCATCGTCACCTTCAACACCATTCGCCTGCAAATCCTCACCCAGAAAAGCGAGATCGAAGTCAGCCGCCTGCTCGGCGCGACCGACCGCTTCATCCGCCGTCCGTTCTATTGGTTCGGCGGCCTGCAAGGCATGTTCGGCGGCCTGGTTGCCCTCGGTGCGGTGTGGATTGGCATGGACGTGCTGGCCGGGCCGGTGGCGAAAGTGGCCGAAAGCTATGGCGCGGTGGTCGCCCTGAGCCATCCCGGCTGGCTGGCGTCGCTGGCGACGGTCGCCGTCGCCAGCGCGCTCGGCTGGCTCGGCGCGGCCATCTCGGTGCGACGGCATCTGGGGATGCCCTGATTAGAGCAGATCAACAAATTGAAGCCCAAAGAGAACTGCCGTCATTGCGAGGCCCGAAGGGCCGCGGCAATCCAGTAAGCCGCATGGATTGCCACGTCGCTTCGCTCCTCGCAATGACGATCGGTTTGATATGGGCCTCATAAAGTTGATTTGCTCTAA
>JAISNX010000010.1 GCA_031276015.1 Azoarcus sp. | reverse complement strand
TCTAAAAGTGACCACACGTGATCTGAAATATCGTGCCGATGTTGTTCGCAAGACATGAGAGACTCCAAAAATTCTAACCCCTATAGAATAACATATATCTCGTGACGACAGTGTCTAGTCCCGTCATTTTCTGGATCGACTCCCCATCCCCCAGGAAAATGTTCGGGTGCTGATCGGGCCGACACGAGGCCACCCCGATCAGGATTCAAGCCATTGCAATCCTTGCAGGATCATGGTGCGTTACATTTGCCGAGTTTGGCCATTTTGAGCTGGGCGATGTCATTCTTGCCCTGATCTTCCGAGACTTGTTCCAGGTTCGCGCCGCCAACGAACACGCCCAACTTGATGAACTGCCGAATGAAGTAGTTCTTCCCCGATTCGAACATCAACTCAAGGACATTGGGCGAAAACTCGGATTCTGTCTCGACTCTGTGGGTTTTCCCGCCCTCGACTTCCGTATGGAAAAACACATTCGGCGCGCTCTCCCCGACACATTCCCCGTCGATCCGGATGTCTTTCTTGAGAGCCTGGCCAACAGAGCTGTTCCGATAAATGTAGACGCCAGCATTGCCTTCACTGGGCGGGTTGAATTCTTTTGCCTTTGCTGACTCGGCTTCTGTAGCCATTTCCACGGATGCGCAGCCAGAAATCAAAAGTGAGGCGGCAATTGCAAGGAGAGAGATGATTTTCATGGTGTCGATACCTCGATTGAGTGTTGTCGAAAGTTCAAGCCGACTTGCGTCCGCTTGCGGTGAATGGATGCCCACGCTTGCCGTGGGCCGGGATCAGCGACGTCGATTTCATCGAATTCCAAGTCAAACTTCTCTCATCAGACGAACCGCACCTCCAACCGCTTGGCTTGCCCAGCGCCGCCGCGTATTTCCGGAGCGTGGCAATCGACAGGGAATGCTTGTCCGTCACCAGCGCGTTTTCCAGCCGTGCCACGGCGGGTGCCTTGGTACCCATGCGTTCGGCCACCTGCGCCTGGCTCATTCCCGCCTCGGCGCGGGCCTTGAGGATGGCGTCGAGCATGGGCATTTCCTCACGCTCGATGCGAGCGTACTCGACACGCACGGCGGGGTTGGACAGCGCCAACGCCTCCAGTTCTTCATGGGTTCGCATTTTCGATCTTCTCCAATCCGATCAGTCAAACTGAAAGCGCAGCAGCAAGGTTGTTGCCAAGGCCAGAATTTCAGCCTCGACTTTTCACTGTAGTAGTGCGATAGAGTAGGACGTTGGCGAATACTAACAAACATGCCATCGCCACACAACAAAAAAACATCCATGCCGCAAATTCTACATCTGCCCACGCCGTGATGCTGCGAATTCAGCAAACCCTTTCCGCAAATCGCTGAATTCCGCGCAGCATCGCCCGTCCGCAACGCGCGAACCCAATGCAAGTGATTGAAACAAGGGCGTTCCCGCAGATGGCATGACAGTTGCTGTCCCTCCGCTTCGCCGGGCGGTTTGCCCGAAAAATCCGGAGATATATCCATGAGCACAAGAAAACTTCGCCTGGGCGCTTTCCTGCCCGGCGCGGGGCAGCATTTCGCCGCCTGGCGGCATCCGAACGCCAAGGCCGACGGCATCCTCGACATCGAGTATTACAAAGAACTTGCGCGCACCGCCGAACGCGGGCTGTTCGACGCCTTTTTCCTTGCCGACGGGCTGGCGGCGAGTTTCGGGGGACAGGTCGAATCCGGCGTAGGCGACAAGGCGACGGTGTTCGAGCCGGTCACGCTCTTCGCGGCGCTCTCCACCGTCACCAAGAATCTGGGGTTCATCGCCACGGCCTCGACCACCTACGAAGACCCGTACATTCTCGCGCGCAAATATGCCTCGCTCGATCACATCAGCCACGGACGCGCGGGCTGGAACGTCGTCACCAGCCATGGCGACGCGGCGGCAAGGAACTTCGGCTACGACAGGCAACTCACCCCGGAAGAACGCTACGGACGCGCCCACGAATTCGTCTCGCTGGTCAAGGCGCTGTGGGATAGCTGGGAAGATGATGCCTTCATCCGCAACAAGGCAACCGGGCAATATTTCGATCCGGAAAAAGTTCATGCCCCCAACCATCGCGGCAAACATTTCAAGGTTGCCGGGCCGCTCAACGTCGCGCGCCCGCCGCAGGGCCATCCGGTCATCGTGCAGGCCGGGCAGTCCGACCTCGGTCGCGAACTCGCCGCCGAAACCGCCGAGGTCATTTTCACGGCCTGGCAAACGTTGGAAGACGCGCAGGCGTTCTACCGCGACGTCAAAGGGCGGTTGGCCAAATACGGACGCTCGCCCGATTCGCTCAAGATCATGCCCGGCGTCTCGCCCTATGTGGCCCATACCGAGGCGGAAGCACGCGCCAAGCAACGCGCCCTGCACAACCTGATAAAACCCGAAGCGGGCCTTGCCCTGCTCACCGGCCTGCTCGGCGCGGACATCGACCTGTCCCGGTACGACCTCGACGGCCCCTTGCCGGACATCGTTCCGCCGACGCGCGGCATGGTCAGCCGACAAGACCTCCTGGTCGACATCGCGCGCAAGAACAACTTCAGCATCCGCCAGCTTTACGAATGGATCGCCTCCGGGCGCGGCCACTGGACAATCGTCGGCACGCCGGTACAGATTGCCGACAAGCTCCAGGAATGGTTCGAGAACGGCGCGGCGGACGGCTTCAATATCCTGCCGCCGCTCCTGCCGGACAGCCTCGACGACTTCGTCGACCTCGTCATCCCGGAATTGCAACGACGCGGCCTTTTCCGCACGCATTACGAGGGCAGCACCCTGCGCGAAAACCTCGGCCTGGCCCGTCCGCGCAACCAGTTCGCCAGACCGGAACCGGCGTTTTCCCGGCGCGCCGCCGAACCCGAACTCGCGGGCGACCTCCTGCCCACGGGCGGCCCAACCTTCGGCCCGACACGCGGAGGACAAAGCGGCGGCGAGCACATCTACCAGCAAGTCGTCCTCGTCGGTTCTTCCACCGTCAGCCAGCAGGACGCCGTGGACAAAGCCATCGCGCGCGCATCGGTCAATTACCCTGGCCGCCTACGCTGGTTCGAAATCGTCGATTCCCGTGGACACATAGATGGCGGTAAAGTCGCGCACTGGCAAGTCGTGCTGAAAATCGGCGTCAATCTCCAGGACTGAACAGGCCAGCCTTCCCCAACAAGCTTTTCCCTCAATACAAGGAGTCACTGCCATGACAAGCACACGAACCGTCGAGAACGGCGTCAACCCCATCTTCGTCGAACGCTGGTCGCCGCGCGCCTATGACGAATCCAGCATTTCGGACAGCGAACTCAAACCCCTGTTCGAAGCGGCGCGTTGGGCACCTTCCGCCTACAACGCCCAACCGTGGCGCTTCATCTACGCCCGCCGGGGCACGCCCGCCTGGCAAACCTTTCTCGACCTGCTGATCCCCTACAACCGCGGCTGGGCGCAAAGTGCCTCCGCGCTGGTGTTCGCCGTCTCGGCACAGAAATTCACCCCGCCGGGCAAGGGCGAGGCCATCGACACCGGTTTCCAGTCCTACGACACCGGGGCCGCCGTCGCCTACCTCGTCTTGCAAGCCAGCCTTGCCGGGCTTGCCGCGCACGTCATTGCCGGTTTCGACAAGCTCGCCGCCAAACAGGCGCTCGGCATCCCGGACGGCTTCCATATCGAAAGCGCCATCGTCATCGGCCGCCGGGGCAGCGCCGACAAACTCCCGCCCGAACTGCAAACCCGTGAAGCCCCCAACGGACGCAGCCCCGTCGAAAGCTTCACCGCCGAAGGCCGTTTCGACTTCAAGGACGCCTGATGCAATACAAAAAACTTGGCAATACCGGCATTGATGTCAGTCTCATCGCCCTGGGCACCATGACCTGGGGCGAACAGAACAGCGAGGCCGAGGCGCATTCGCAGCTCGACCTCGCCCTGGAGCGCGGCATCAACCTCGTCGATACCGCCGAGATGTACCCGGTGCCGCCCCTGGCCGAAACGCAGGGGCGCACCGAGGCGTACATCGGCACATGGCTGAAGGCGCGGCCCGGCGCGCGGGACAAGATCATCCTTGCCACCAAGGTTGCCGGTCCCGCGCGGCAGGCGGCGCGGCCCTCGCACCTGCGCGGCGGCAACGCCCGGCACGACCGCGCCAACATCGAAGCCGCCCTGCACGACAGCCTCGAACGCCTGCAAACCGACCATATCGACCTCTATCAACTGCACTGGCCCGACCGCACGACCAACTACTTCGGCGAACTGGGCTACCGCCACGTCGAAAACGAAGACACGGTGCCGATACGGCAAACCCTCGAAGTATTGGGCGATCTGGTCGATGCGGGCAAAGTGCGCTACATCGGCCTTTCCAACGAAACGCCCTGGGGCGTGCACGAATTTCTCCGCCACGCCGAAAGCGCGGGCCTGCCGAGAGTCGTGAGCATCCAGAACCCCTACAACCTTCTCAATCGCAGTTTCGAGGTCGGGCTTGCCGAATTCGCCATCCGCGAACAAGTGGGCCTGCTCGCCTATTCGCCGCTGGCGTTCGGCGTGCTGACCGGCAAATACCTGGACGGGCGGCAGCCTCCCGGCGCGCGCGTCACCCGGTGGGAGCGTTTCGGGCGCTACAAGGGCGACATCGCCGAAACCGCCACCGCCGCCTACGTCGACATCGCCCGACGGCACGGTATCAGCCCCGCCCAACTCGCGCTGGCCTACGTCAACCGCCAGCCGTTTCTCACCAGCAACATCATCGGTGCGACCAGCCTTGCACAACTGGAAGAAAACATCGGCAGCATCGACGTGCACTTGCCGCAAACGGTGCTCGACGAGATCGAAGCCGTGCATACGGCGCATCCGAACCCTTGCCCGTGAGCACCCGTTCGCGGAGATCAATGTGACGGACGCCGCCGCATTGTTTTGAAGCAACTGCTATAAACGCACAGCGTCGGGCAGGAGATCGCGTTTTGGACATCATGACAGTGGCGGTATTGCGCCGCATTGCGGGCATTGCCGCCTTGTTTTTCATCGCCGGGTTTTCCGCGATGCCGTGTGCCGCCGCGCCGCGCACACTTGCCGGGCAAGTCATCAGGGTTGCCGATGGCGACACCCTGACCCTGCGTAATGCGCGCGGCAAAAAAACGACCGTGCGCCTGGCCGGGATCGACGCCCCGGAAAAATGCCAGCCCTTCGGCCAACGCTCGCGCGCATCGCTCGTCGAACTCGCACTTGACCGGCATGCAACGGTAAAAGTCCTCGACATCGACCAATATGGCCGCACCGTGGGTCTGGTGCGCATTGGCGATAACGATGAAACGCTCAATCGCCTTCAGATACGACGCGGGTTGGCGTGGGTCTATGCCCGCTACAACCGGGATACCTCGCTGCGTCCGCTGGAGCAGGAGGCCAGGAATGCACGCCGTGGCCTGTGGGCGGACAAGCATCCGGTCGAACCCTGGCGCTGGCGTCGCCAGTATCCGCGCGGGAAAGGGTGCCGCTAGAGCGTTTTCGGTTCAGATGCCGACACAATCCGAAGCCGGAATGTTTTTTGTCATTCCTCGCAAGCGAAGTATCGTGGCCTGCCTTGCCGTCACGCACAGACAAGCAACCCCTCGTCAAAAGCTAAGGTTTCCCCACAATCTTTTATCATAATTTCATTTTTTCCCCGATGCATTTTTCTGCAAGATGCGAAACATCTCGACAGACTCATGTAGCGCGAGGAA
>JAISNX010000007.1 GCA_031276015.1 Azoarcus sp. | reverse complement strand
TCGAGATGTTTCGCATCTTGCAGAAAAATGCATCGGGGAAAAAATGAAATTATGATAAAAGATTGTGGGGAAACCTTAGCTTTTGACGAGGGGTTGCCTGTCTGTGCGTGACGGCAAGGCAGGCCGCGATACTTCGCTTGCGAGGAATGACAAAAACATCCCGGCTTCGGATTGTGTCGGTATCTGAACCGAACTGGAAGCAGGCAAACCGTCACGCCTCCGGCTTATCCTCCGGCACGAGTTTGTCGATCTGTTCGGCAATCTGTTCCGAGAGCCGGGGCAGCAGCGTCGTGCGCAGATGCACGATGGCTTCGGTGCGCAGGCGCTCGTTGAGTTTGGAAACCTCGCGTGCGAGCAGCGCGGGCAGTTCTTCGCGCATCCAGGTTTCGACTTCCCCGACGATGAAGGCATCGAGCAGCTTCAGGTCTTCGGCGATGGCCTGTATCCGCGCATCTGGCGTGGGCCGGGAAGGTTGCGCCGTTTCGGGCTGCGCTTGGGGCGGGCGGGCGGCTTGCGGCGGTTTTGGCGGTGGCACGGGCGGGCGGGCGACGAGCGTGGCGCGCAATACCGGCCCGGCAGGCTGTGGCCGTTGCAGCGCGGAAGGAATGGGGGTGACGGATGGCGCTCGCGGTTCGGGCGGGCGTGGTGCCGATCCGGCGGGCGACGGCACCGGTTGCGGCTTCGGTGGTGTCGGCGTCGGCGCGGGCGCACGGGGCAGAGGACGCGGTGCCGCGCTGACGGATAGCGTCACGGGCGGACGGACGGGGGGCGGGACTCGCGCTTCGGGCGGACGCGGTGCCGGGCCTGCGGTCGGCGTCACAGGCCGTGGCGGTGGCTGTGGCACCGGCGGGGTGACGGGCTGCGGTGGCGCGGACGTGCGCGGCGGAACGGACGGGCGGACGGGCGGAACGGGAATGGATGCGGCGTAGGGCACTCGCGGGGGTTCGGTCACGTGCCGTGGCGGGCTGGCGGGCTGTTGCGGTTTCGGCGGCGGCGGCTGCGGCGGCGGCGCAGCGTAGGCGGCGGGGGGTACCGAGGGCGTGAGGGGCGTGTTGGATTCGCCGAGATCGAAAATGACTTCGGTCAGTACGGGCAGGTCGTCGCCGGTGCCGTCATTGTGGGGGTCTTCGCCATGTTGGCGCAGCAGGGCGTTGGCTTCGTTGATGAGGGTGCTGGCAACGTCCAGTTCGGTTTCACCGAGGATGTCCGGCTTCGGCGGGTTGGAACGGGTAATCATAAGGCGATCCTGCGCTCAGCGTCGAATGCCTTGAGCGGAAAATTTTGTTGACTGTAATGTACCCAACGTGTCCGCGCCGGTGACAGTTCGGCTTCGCCGCGACCGACGATTTCGATCACCATGCGGAAACGTTCACAAGCGGCGGGAAGGCCGGTTGCGAGGTTGAAAAGCATGTCGGTGTGCGGCCATTCCTTTTCGCCAGCGATGCCGATGACGACCGGCGTTTCGGTTGCCAGCGGCGAGCCGCTCATCACGTGCGGGATGAAGCCCCTGGGTTCGTGCGTCCATAGCTGACGGTCGAGCCGTTGCGCCATGGCGGCGTCCGGGCTGATGACGGCCACCTTGCGACCGCTGCGATGTGCCTTGCCGATCAGCTCGCAGGCGAGCACGAGCGGGTCGCCTGTGTTGTGGTAGAACTGGACGCTTGTCACCCTTTTCTCCCGGCTGTTCGGCCTTGACCCTCAGTGCTTGCCCTGCGACGCGCGCGCAAGCAGGAACTCGACCAGCAGCGGCAGCGGGCGGCCCGTGGCTCCCTTGGCCTCGCCCGACAGCCAGGCCGTGCCCGCAATGTCGAGGTGCGCCCATTTGTATGCCTTGGTGAAGCGCGACAGAAAAGCCGCCGCCGTGATCGCGCCGCCGAAGCGCCCGCCGATGTTGGCCATGTCGGCGAAATGGCTCTTGAGCAAGTCCTGGTATTCCTCCCACAGCGGCAGACGCCAGACGCGGTCGCCGGCGTCCGTGCCGCATTGCGTCAGTTCGTCGGCGAGTTCGTCGTCGTTGGCGAGCAGGCCGCTGGGGATTTTGCCCAGGGCGACGACGCAGGCTCCGGTCAGCGTGGCGATGTCGATGACGCAGGCGGGCTTGAACCGTTCGGCGTAGGTGAGCGCATCGCACAGGATCAGCCGCCCCTCCGCGTCGGTATTGAGGATTTCGATCGTCTGGCCCGACAGCGAGCGCACCACGTCGCCGGGACGGCTGGCGTTGCCGTCGGGCATGTTCTCGGTGGCCGGGACGATGCCGGTCACCTCCAGCGGCAGCGCCATGGCGGCGATGGCCTTGAACACGCCGATGACGCTGGCCGCGCCGCACATGTCGTATTTCATCTCGTCCATTTCGGCACCGGGCTTGAGCGAGATGCCGCCGGAGTCGAACGTGATGCCCTTGCCGACCAATGTGACCGGGTGCGATTTCGGTTTGCCGCCCTTGCCCTTGTGCGGTCCGGCTCCCCGGTAGTGCATGACGATGAAGCGCGGGCTTTGCCGCGCGCCGCGCGCGACCGCGAGGAATGCGCCCATGCCGAGCTTTTCCATGTCCTCGCGTTCGAGCACGTCGACCTCGAATTTGTACTGCTTGCCCAGATCGCGCGCGACATCGGCAAGGTAGGCGGGCGTGCAGACGTTGGCACCGAGGTTGCCGAGGTCTTTTGCCAGCGCCATGCCTTCCGCGATGGCCCGGCCCTGGCGCAAGGCGTCTTCCAGCGCCTCGCCCGTGCCGGCGAGGATGAACGCCACCTTTGCGGCACCGTGTTTTTTCTTGTTTTTCTTTTCGATGCCCGGCGGCTCGAAGCGATAAGCGCCATCGGCGACGATGCGGCCCGCCTGCCGCAAGGCCCAGACCGGATCGCGCCCCGACGGCAAGGCCGCCTCGTCGAGCGCGATGGCGGCATCCTTCGCCACCGTCGCCGCCAGCGCGCCGCCGATGGCGACGAAGGCATCGCGCCAGGGCTTGTCGCCGAAAGCACCGGCCTTGCCGAGACTGACCAGCAACACCCGTTCGGCCACGACACCCGCAAGGCCGTGCAACAGCACGGTCGATCCGGCCTTGTCGCCGAGTTCGCCTTCGGCAACGAGCCGGGAAAGCCTGCCCTGGCTGGCCTCGTCGATAGCACGGCTGGACGGCGGAAAAGGCGCGTCGACAAAGACGCCGACAACCAGCAAGCCCGTCTGGAGTTTCTCGGGAGAAACGACCTTTATGGTAAATTCCACGAACCTTTGCTCCATGGGAAACGCATTGGCGCAAAGCGGCACCACGCCGGATGCGCCGGAAAGAACAAGCCGGATTATGTTCCGTTCCGGTGGCGTCCGTCAAAGAGCATGAAATTTTTCTCCTGAACATTCATCCGGTTATCGAGCAATGATTTTTCGCCGCGCCCTTCAGCGGGAATTCGTCCATGCGGCAGGCGCGGTGTTCGCCGTCCTCTTTGCGGTGTTGATTACCATCGTGCTCATCCGCCTGCTCGGACAGGCCGCCGGTGGCCGGGTGCCCGCCGACGCCGTGCTGGCCCTGATCGGCTTCGGCTCGCTGGCGGATTTGCCCATCGTCCTCACCCTCACCGTCTTTCTCGGCGTGCTCCTCTCCCTGTCGCGCGGCTACCGCGATTCCGAAATGGTCGTCTGGTTTTCCTCCGGCATGTCGCTTACCGCATGGATCGTGCCGGTGCTGCGGTTCGCATTTCCGCTGGCGTTCCTGGTCGGCGGAGTCACCCTGTTCCTCGGGCCTTGGGCGCACCAGAAAAGCATCGAATACCGTGTCCAACTGGAAAGCCGCGACGACACCCAACGCATCGCCCCCGGCGTGTTCCGCGAATCCTCCGGCGCGAGGCGGGTATTTTTCGTCGAAGTCGGCGCGGGCGAGGACGGCGGGGTGGGCAATGTTTTCGTGAGCGAGGAAAAGGCGGACAGGCTGACCGTGGTCGTGGCCTCCCGCGGCTTTCTCCATACCGACGGGAAGGGCAATCGCTACGTGGTGCTCGAACAGGGCCGTCGTTACGACGGGCGTCCGGGCACGCCCGAATACCGGGTGATGACTTTCGAGCGTTACCAGTTGCGGGTCGAATCGAACCAGCAGACCGCCGGGCCTTCCAAGATGCGCGCGAAGCCGACGCTCGACCTGCTCCGGGAGCCGGACAGGCGCGCCCGGGGGGAACTGGTTTTCCGCTTCGGCACGCCCATCGCCGTTCTGCTGCTGGCGCTGCTGGCGATCCCCCTTTCCTTCGTCAATCCGCGCGCCGGGCGCACCAACAACCTGTTGCTGGCGATATTCATCTACCTGGTCTACAACAACGCCATTCTCGTGTGCCAGTCCTGGGTGTCGCAGGAGCGCATGGGGTTCCTTGCCGGTTTGCTCTTGCCGCATGGGCTGGCGTTCGCGCTGTTGGCGCTGTTTTTTTACAGCCGCCTCGCGGTGGTGCCGTTCTGGCGTCGCCGCATGCCCGGATCGGCCCCGCGGGTGGCGGACGCGGCGTCCGGGGCACCGGGTGAAGGAGACACGCCATGAACCGCATCCTGCTCGCTTATTTCGCGCGCGAAATCTACGGCGCGACCCTGATGGTGCTGCTGGCCTTTCTCGGGCTGTTCGCCTTCTTCGACTTCGTCAACGAACTCGACAGCATCGGCAAGGACGGCTACCAGGTTCAGCATGCCTTGCTCTACGTGGCGATGATCGTGCCGGGGCGGGTGTACGAACTGCTGCCGGTGGCCGTGCTGATCGGCTCGCTCTACGCCCTGACCACGCTCGCCCGGCATTCCGAAATCACCGTCATGCGCGCCTCCGGCCTGTCGACGACGACGATGTTGTGGATGCTCGGGCTGATCGGCTGCCTGCCCGTGGCGCTGACCTTCATCTTCGGCGAATACATCGCCCCGCCCGCCGAAAGCGCCGCGCAACAATGGCGGCTCACCGCGACCAACTCGACCGTCTCGCAGCAACTGCGTTCGGGTTTGTGGGTCAAGGACGGCCAGCGCATGGTGAACGTGCGCACCCTCTTGCCGGATCGCAGCATGGAAAAAGTGCGGATCTACACCTTCGACGACGACGGAGCGCTGCGCGCGATCTCCGATGCCGGGCACGGCAAGTACATCCGGGAAGGCGATGGCTACTGGCATCTTACCGACGTGACGCAGACCAATTTCTTCGGCGAGCGCACCATGATGAGCACGCCGTCTGAACTGGTCTGGAAGTCGACGCTGACGCCCGAAGTGTTGAGCGTGCTGATGGTGCAGCCCGAGCGGATGTCCGTCGCCAACCTGTGGGCCTATATCCGGCACCTGCGCGAAAACCAGCAAAGCGCGGATCGCTACGAAATCGCGCTGTGGAAAAAGCTTATCGCCCCTTTTGCCTCGCTGGTGATGCTGGCGCTGGCGCTGCCCTTCGCGCTTACGCACGAGCGCAGCGGCGGGGTGAGCGTCAAGGTATTCCTCGGGGTGATGCTCGGCGTCGCCTTCTACCTGCTCAATGGCCTCTTTTCCAGCCTCGGCGTCATCAATTCGTGGATGCCGATGATGGCGGCGATCACCCCGAGCCTGTTGTTCCTGACGGCGGCGGCGATGATGCTCTATATGGTGGAACGGCGCTGACTTCTTGATCGTTGATGCGCAAAGTGTGAAGAACCGCCGCCAGCGCGCGGCAAAAGGGTTACGCCGCGGGCAAGAGGGTCTCGGGGATCGAGCGGCACATCGCGCCGCGGTCGATACGCAAGGCTTTCCCCACGCGGTGGCGGTCACGACGGCGGATATGACGGATCGAAGTGGTGCCTTGCAGGCCACGGCGCGATGCGCGGGCAATCATGGGGCTGAAAGGTCGCAAATCCGTGGGCGGCATCCGTGCCTCCCTCTACAATGCCGTACCACGGGCGGGAGTAGAGGCGCTGGTTGGGTTCATGCAAGAAATGGTGCTGGAACTTCACGGGCACTTTTCCACGTTCCCGTCCCCGGCCCGCGCGTTTTCTTCGGCGTTTCCGGAAGGTGTTTCTTTTTCCGCGCGCGCTTCCCTTTGCGTTTTCTTCCAGTATCCATGCCGCAGCCATGCGCCGAAGCCCCGTCCAAGCCAGCGGATGAGGATGTACGCCAGCCAGAGCGCCCAGGCCAGCATGAGCAGGCGATATACCCAGACAGGCAGGCTGAGTATCCAGCCGACGGGCAGCAGCGGCCCACCCTGGTCGGCGAACCAGTTCAGTTGCCCCGCGCTGGAACCGTGACCGCGAATGCCCATGCCCGGAACGCTGAGCAGGCCCGTCGGCACCGAGGCGACGAGTTGCTCCAGCATGATGACGGTCAGCACCACGATGCCCGCCTGCATGGCGTTGAACTTCCGCGCGGGCCAGTCCGCGCAGGTATCCGTGCGCGCGCGCCAGTGGATGACGACGAGCCAGAGCGCGATGAACAACAGGGCCGTCCACGAAAATGTGGAAAAGCCGAGCACGAGCAGGAACCATTCCCGAAGTTTCAATGAACTCCAGCGGCTGCGCGCGAGCAGGAACGCGGCAATCAGCGCCGCCAGCAGTTCGCCCCAGTACAGCACCGCAGGGCCGACATCGGGGCCGCCCGTGGCCAGCACCCAACGCTGTTCGCCCAGGGCCGCGCGCAAGCTGATGTTGGCCGCCGGTAAACCGAGGTTGATGGCCGGGCCGACGGTAATCAGGCCCGCTTCCTCCTGCCCGCGCAGTCTGAACACATAGGCTTGCACACCTGGCGATACCGGCAGGCTCAGGCGGTTTTCCCGCACTTGCAGGTTCAGGGGCACGCCGTCGCGCCGCGCTTCGATCATCTCCAGCCCCGACGGCAGGCCGATGTGATGCTCGCCGCCCCGACTCGCCCGCAGGACGAATTCGAGCGTGTAATCGCTGGCGTGCCGCCCGATGTGGCTTTGCAAGCTCACGCGGTCGATGGCAAGAAAGCTGCCTTCGACCTTGGCGGGCCGGGTGACGGTGAGTGTCAGTTTTTCGCCGGGCAAGGGATGGAACGCGAATACGGCCTGATCCTCGCCATCCCCGGCGAGCGTCACCGGCACGCCGTTCCACACCAGATGCAGGGAAGGGGTCACGGTGACGCGCCAGGTTTCCGAACGCTCCGAGAGCGGCGGGGCGAGCAGTTCGAGCGTTTCCACTTCGTCGAGCCGGGCCGACCACGAGGCGCTCGCCGCGTTGCCGAGGAAGACCGCCAGGGCACGGCCATCCTGCACTTTTACGCCGGGCGTGGTGACGTGCTCTCCGGCCAGTAACGGCACGGGAAAGGTGAAGCCGCCTTCCACCGGGGCGACGCGCCGGACTTCGGTATCCACGCTCCAGTCCAGATCGAGAACGATGTCGCGCCGCACATGGACGAAGGGCGGAAACTGTTGCGTCTGCGCCGTGCGCTCCGCCGTATCCGCGCCGCTCCCCCCGGAAAGAAGCGGCGCGCTCCCCGAGCGGGAGAGGTTCAATGTTTCATTCAGAAGGCGGCTTTCGTCGATGCCTTCGGCCTGCCAGCCCGTTCCGGCGAATTCGATCCGCGCGGGCAGGAGCGGAAAGCTGAGCGAAACGGCATCGCCATCCGGCGTGTATTCGATCTGTACGCGCCGGACGCCCGCTTGCAGGGCAAGGTAGTTCCGTCCGTTGAAGCGCAGCACGGAATGCGCCACGCCGTCGATGCGCACGCTGCGCAAGCCCAGATGTTCGCCGGGTTCCGGCAGGGGCAGTGTGGTGGCGGCGGCGGCGTGCGCCGCGAGCGTCACCCGCAACACGCGCGGCTCCGCTTCGATGCGGGCTTCGGGCACGTCGACGCAGGAGGGTGCGCAGGCGGGCGCTTCGAGCAGACGCGTTCTCAATTCGTCCAGCAGTTCCCCGGACGGGAAACCGCTCGCGGATTCGGCGGCGGCAGGCGGGGAAACGCCTATCGCGGCGGCGAACGATACGGCAAGTGCCACACTTGCCAGGGATGCCGCTTTTCCGGACATGCGGCGCGGAAAACCGGACGGGAGGGCGGCGCGCAGTTTCTCCAGCCAGACCGATGGCGGCGTACTGCCCGGAAAGACGGCATTGACCAGCAGCCAGGCGAGCACGCCAAGCAGCGCGACCGTTACCATGCGCGAGAAGCGCGTCAGCCATGGCGGGCTGACGAGAAGCCGCACGCTCTGCGTTGCCGTCACCGGCCCGGCCCAGTGCAGGCGATATTGTTCGCCCAGACTCCAGGCCGGTTCGCCGCCGCCGGTCTGCGTCACGCTGGATTGGGCATAACGCTGGCGGGCATACGCTTGTGCAGGTGCCTCGGACATGGACGCGGACGACGAAAGTTTTCCGGCGATGCTGGCGGCTCTCGGCTCGGCGGGCGCGGGCGGCGGCGGCATCGCGGTGGCGTCCTCCTGCGCCGCGCTGTCGAAGACGGCTGAATCCTGAGGCGCGGCCATGCCGGAGTACCCGAAACCTCTTTCCTCAAGCTGCGGATAAAGCGCATAGCGAATCTGCGCCGGGATGAACGTCACCGCCGTGAGCGCAAGGCAGAACAGGGCCAGATATTGCCCGACGCGGAAAAGCGCGCGCAGACGGCCTTCCGGCATCAGCCGGTACAGCAGGACGAACACGACGACGGCGACGAAGGATTGCACCGGGGCCGTGGGTTCCGGCATGGCCAGTATCAGATAGACCGCGGCGGCGATGCCGCCCTTCACGCCGAACAGCCGCCACGACAACAAAGTGAAGAAGGCGGCCAGAAAGATTTCCAGCATCGTCCAGTGTTCCACCCAGACATTGGCCGAAGCCCTGTCCACGCCGGGGGCCGCGATCAGGCGATAGCCGTAGGGCAGGTGCAGTCTGGCATCGACGCTGTCGAAGGTCTGCCGCCAGCCCGTGACCGGAATCCGTGCGGAAGCCCCCGCTTCCAGCCGCGCCCCGGCATTGAGCGTGACCTGCGGCCAGCGCCATTCGACGCCGCTCAGGCTCTCGTCCGTGCCTTGCGTGACCAACAAGGCCGCCGCCAGGTCTTTCGCGCCGGACGCACCGGCGACGCTGTTGTCGGCGCGCACCAGCGCCCAGGGCCGCGCCATGTCGAAACGCCATCCCTGCCGCATGCTGCCTTCAACGCGGTCGCGCGCGAAAAAGCCCTTGCCGGAAAAATCCAGCCACATCTCGCGTTGCAGTCTCAAACGCTGGTTTTCGCGCTCATCCTGCCCGCGCGAATGTTCCTCCACCCGAAGCCGCGCGCCTTCGCTCACCGCCAGCGCGGGCAAGGGCGACCAGTCCTCGGGCACCCCCGCCTGGCGCGGATCGACGGCGAGCGCGCCGCCGCTTCCGCCGGGCAGAATCGTCGTCGTGCGCAGGGCGGGCGCGGCCTCGTAACTCCATACCTCCTGCGGACGTTGCGCAGACAGTACGGGCCTTACTTCCCCGAGCGGCCCGTCGAGCCGGGCCGCGATCTCCACCGTCGCCTGTCCGGGCAAAGCCTGCACCAGCAAGCGCCCGTCCTGATCCAGCCGCGCGGCCCACGGCGACACGACGCTGACCGGCACAAAACGCTCCGGCAGAATGTCCGTCACGGATAGCTCCCTCGGTTTGCCCGACACTTTCAGGCGCACCCGTGTCGTCAGCCGCGCCGGGATGCCGTCGCTCAGTTTGCGATAGACCTGGATGTCGAGACTGTCGTCTTCCCGCGTCCGTTCCAGCGCTGTTTCGCCGACACCGCTCAACATGAGCGCGGTGTCGCTGCGCGCCAGCGGCAGCACGGCCTTGCCGTCCGCGAACAGCGAAATCAGGGCCACGCTTTGGGGCACGGGCAACTCCCTGGGGCGTTCCAGCCAGGGAATCCAGCCGCTCACCGCATGCCTGCCCGCCGTCAGCCACACGACGGGTGCATCGCCGGGAATATCGTCCGTCTTGCCCGCAGCCTCGCCCGAAGTCTCGCCGCCGCGTATCAGCACCGGATGCGGCCAGCCGTCGACCGTCACCTGGCGCGGCCAGTATTCGCGGCTGCCGGGCAAGGGCGCGGCACCTTCCCGGCGCATTTCCCAAGTCTGGGTAAACTGGATGCCGCCTTCCCGCATCTCCAGCCTCAATTCGCCCGGCCAGGCGCAGAAACCGGTCTTGTGCAACCCCGCTACTTCCGGGCAAAGCCAGGCTTCCTGCCCGTGCAGAACCCAGGCTTTCCAGGGCTTCAGGGCATCCGGCACATCGCCGCCCGCGCCCTGCGCCATGGCGGTGGCGCTCCCCCCGCACAAGACCGCCGCCAGGGCGATGGCCCGCAGAATATTCCGGAACAGCCCCGTTTCCCGCGCATGAGGATTTTTCATGTTTGCACCATCCGGTCGCCACAACAAAAAGACTTCCGGATACTAACAGCAGGTCATATGCGGTGCAAACGGGCGCTATCAGCAAGGCAATCGCACGACTGCCTTCGTCGTACACATTGATTCGAGTCGGCCTTTCGACGTTGGGCCAGGACACCACGGTTGTAGTACCATTGCTACGTCTGCCGTACAAGGGCGAGCAACGCGGGCGGGGCAATCAGCGATGCCCCCCCGACCCGCGTCGCGGTGCGCGGCCTTCGGTGTAGGCGTGGCGCGCAAAAGTCATTCCGGCCAGTGCGCGGGCGATCTTGTCGTTAACCGAACCTTTCGGCATGATCCCCCGGGCATCCGCCTCCCCGGCGGGCACGCCGGTCAGCACGGACATCGCCTCATCGACGGTACATACCGGATAGATATGGAAGCGCCCGGCGCGCGCCGCCTCGACGACATCTTCGCGCAGCATCAGGTGGCGCACGCTGGCGGCGGGAATGACGACGCCGTGGCTGCCATCGAGGCCGCGCGCGGCGCAAAGGTCGAAGAACCCTTCGATCTTCTCATTGACGCCGCCGATCACCTGCACCTCGCCGAACTGGTTGACCGAGCCGGTAATCGCCAGCCGCTGCTCGATGGGCAGGCGCGTCAGCGCGGAAAGCAGCGCGCACAGTTCGGCGAGCGAGGCCGAATCGCCCTCGACCGGCGCGTAGGACTGCTCGAAAACCAGGCTCGCCGATAGCGACAAGGGCTGGTGACGGGCATAACGCGCGGCGAGAAAGGCCGAAAGAATCATCACGCCCTTGGAATGGATCGCCCCGCCGAGGTCGGACTCGCGTTCGATGTCGACCACATCGCCATCGCCCAGGCGCACGGTGGCGGAAATGCGGGTGGGGTAGCCGAAACGCTCGCCCGCCAGTTCCACCACCACCAGACCGTTGATCTGCCCCGCGCGCGTGCCGCTGGTGGCGATCAGGGTCGTGCCGTCGAGCATGCCCTCGCGCACCAGCGAGGGGTAGCGGTCGACGCGGCGCGCCCGCGCGGCCAGCGCGGCCTCGATGTCGGCGCGGCCAATGCAGGCGAGATTTTTCTGGCGCGCGTAGTGATCGGCCTCCCGCATCAGGTCGGAGAGGCGGCGGGTATGCAGCGTGAGACGTTCCGTATCTTCCGCGATGCGCGCGCCTTCTTCCACCATGCGCCCGACGGCTGCGCGGTCGAGCGGCAAAAGGCCCGCCGTGCGCGCGAGCATCGCCAACAGGCGGGTATAGTCGCGCTCATTTTCCGGCGTGCGCGGCAAATCGTCGTCGAAATCGGCGGCAACCTTGAAAAGCTCGCTGAATTCGGGGTCGTTCTCCATCAAGGTGTAATAAATCTCGCGGTCGCCGATCATCACTACCTTGAGCGAACAAGGCACCGGCTGCGGCTCCAGCGTCAGCGCCCCGCTCCAGCCCTGCGCCTCGGCGGGCGGCTCGATGCGAATCTCGCCGCTGCGCAGCGTGCGCTTCAGCCCTTCCCAGGCGTAAGGGTGCGTGAAAAGGCGCTCGGCATCGACCACCAGATAGCCGCCGTTGGCGCGATGCAGCGCGCCGGAACGGATCAGGTTGAAGTGGCTCACCTGTACGCCCTGTTGCATGACATGCTCGATGCGCCCGATCAAATTGCCATAACCGGGATTGTCCTCGAAAATGATCGGCGCGCCGCTCGCCGTGGAGTGATCCACCAGCAACTTGACCTGATAGCGTGGAAAACGCGCCCCTTCCTCGATCTCGACCTCATCCTCCTCCTCGTCGAGCGCGATGCCGGAGACTGCCGTGTCGAGCACATCCTTTTCCACCGCGCAGAGAAACGCCAGCACGTCGGGCAGATCGGCATAACGTTCGCGCGGCTCGCGCAGCAAATGCGCGAGCGCCGGGGCGAGCGCCTCGCGCGCCGCTTTCACCAGCGATTTGCGCAGACTCGCGCGCCAGCCGGGGAACTCGTCGAGCAGCGCGGCCAGGCGGTCGCTCCAGGTTTCGATCGCGGCGTCGATCCGTTCGTGCTCGGCGGCGGGCAGGGCCGCGAAAGCCTCCGCATCCAGGGCTTCGGGGCGCGGCGCATCGCTTTTGGCGGGCATGAACACGAAACCTTCCGCCGTCTGCAACAACACCAGTCCGTCGCTTGCGCACTGCTCGCCTATCCCGCGCAAGGCCACGTCCTCGCGCGCCTTGTGCGCATCCTGTAGCGCCTCGATGCGTTCGCTGTACGGCGCACTGCCGAGCGCGGCCTCGATGGCCGGTTTCAATTCGCGGATGAACGCCTGCATCTCGGCGCGGAACGCCGCGCCGCGCCCGGCGGGCAACATCAGGAGGCGCGGATGCAGTGGTTCGTCGAAATTATGCAGATAACACAAGTCGGGCGGCACGGGCCGGGCCGCCGCGCGCTCGCGCAACAGGCGGAATGCCGTGGCGTGCTTGCCGCAGCCGGATTCGCCAAGCACGAATACGTGGTAATCGTCGTGGCCGATGCCCAGTCCGAAGCGCAGGGCTTCCATTGCCCGCTGCTGGCCGAGGTCGCCGGGGTGGTCTTCCAGCGTCGCGGTCGTCTCGAACCCGAAATGTCCGGTATCGCAATACGAGCGCAGGCGCTCCGCCGGTAGCGCAACGGGAAAGGGGGATGACGGCGCGTCGGCCATGTTTCGTCCTCCACGCGCCGCGAGCACGGCGCGACGGGCAAAAGTGTGTACCTATACCCTGAAGCCCTGTTCGCGGGCAAGCCTGTTTTTCGGGGACTGTCGGGAGCCATCCCGGGCAGGGTTTCGCGCGCTCATCTTCAGCGCCGCCATGCGGGGTTCGCTGTCATCCAGCGCAGGGCATGACCCACCGAAGCGGGCAGCATGGGGCCGTGCTCCAGGCCCGGCAGTTCGCGGTAATCCGCCTCCAGCCCCGGTATCGCGCCCAGCCGTGCGGTCAGCGCGGATGCCGCATCGGCGGGCAGCGCCGCCATGGCGCGTTCGCGGCGGGCGAGGCGTGCCGGAGAAGCGCCGGGCCGCTTCTTGCTGCCCTCCGCCCCGCCGCGCAAGGCCAAGAGACGCGCGCGGTGTCCCGCGAAGCGTTGCGCGAATCCCGCTTCCAGCGTGAGCAGATGAGCATCGTGCCACCACAGCGAGGGGCTGGCGGCGGCATGGGCGCTGAACATGCCGGGATGCGTCAAAAGCGTGTAGAGCACGAAAAGGCCGCCATAGGAATGCCCCCACAAACCCTGGCGGGCAGGGTCGAGCGGCACGCGCGCGGCGACTTCGGGCTTGATCCGCTTCTCGATGAAATCGAGGAATCGCGCCGCGCCGCCGTTCCTGCGCGCCGGGTCGAGAGGATCAAGCCCGTCGGCTTCTCCCGGCAGCGGCGGCGTGTAATCGTAGGCGCGCGCGGCGACGTCGAAACGCGCGGGCGTGTCATGGCCGATGGCGACGATGACCGGCGGGCCGCTTTCCGCCAGTTCGCCCAACAGGGTTTCATCGAGCGCCGCGATGGCGGCATTGCCGTCGAGCAGGAAAATGGCCGGGTAGCCCCCCTCGGGCGCTGCCTGTCGGGGCCGTGCGATCTGGATGCGATAGCGGTGCCCGCCGCCGGGCGCTTCCAGCGTGACGGCGTCGAAAGTGTAATGCGCCGAACCCCGCGCGACGACATTCGGAATCGCGGCGGACTCGGGCCGCGGCTGTGCGAACACCGCGCCACCATGCAGGGCAAGGATGAAAACGGCGGACAGCAGAACGAGAACGAAAACAGGACGGGCGGCGCGCATGATGGTGGCCTCGTTCATCGGGAATCGGGGGTTGGCGTGACGGGCAGCCCGGAGCCGATGTCCGGGGCGGCGATCCAGCCGTATTCGTGTCCGCTCCGTGCGGCGGTTCTCTGCGCGAGCGCGCGGTTGAGCGCGTGCGTCGGCGTCGCGTCCGCTTCAGGCGGGACGGGGTGCAGATAACCGGCCCAGAGCAGCATCTGACTGGCCTGGTTCAGCAGGCCACCGCGCCCGGCGTATTCCGGCAATGTCATCAGTTCGCGGAAAGAGTGGGGCTTGCCATCGGCGAGCGCAGCAAGGAGCGGCGAAAACATGGCCTCGGGGCCATCGACCGGGCCGACGCGGGTCTCGAAGCGCAAAGCCCCTTTTTTGGGGGCACCCGGCAGGGCGACGAAAGAAAGGGCTTCCAGGGCGGCGCGGTGCTCGCCGGGGGAAAGCGCCTGCGGCGCGCGCTGGTAGATGTCGCGGCGCAGGCTCTGGTTGCGGGCAATATCCTTGGCCGTCTCGCGCAGCGCCAGATCCTGGATGGCGGCGATCACGGGCAGCGAGCGCGCCGGGAGGGAAACCGCGTCGATGTTTTCCTGCGGCGTGGCGCTGCCGAGAAAGCCGCAGCCGGTCTCCGCGAGCGCCGCCAGCACGTCGGCCACATGCAGCGGCTCGAAATACTCGCCGAGGAATTCGTGGGCGAGGTAGCCGGGCGGCTGCGCTGCCATGTGATCAATTTGCAGGCCGAGACCTTGCACCACGGCGAATTGCCCCGCGCCGCCGTCGCGCAAGGCGCGCAACAGGGCCAGTCCGTTTTCGAGTCCCGCCGCCGGGTCGCCCGCGCAGCACCGCAAGAGCCGTTGCACGCTCATCATTGGCGCGCCGCCGGGCTGGCTCATGTAGGCAAGACAGACGATGCCGCCGGGTTTGAGCCAACGCTGCACGATGCGCCATATCGCCTGCCGGGCGGCGGGCGAAATCCAGGACAGCACGCCGTGCAGCACGATGAAATCCAGCGGAGGCAGTGTCGTATCGGGTGCTTCGGCGAGTTCGGCGAAACTCGCGTGAAGGAAATGCGCGTTGCCGATGGCGGCCTCCCCGGCCAATGCACGGGCGTGTTCGATGGCCGCCGGGTCGAAATCCACTGCATGGAACTGCCCGCCGGGGTTGGCGGCGGCGGTGATGAGCGTGGTGAGGCCGGGGCCGCAACCCAGTTCACACCAGGTGTAGGGCGCGGAGAGATCGGGGGCGCGGTAGCCCAGGGCGGCCAGGGTAGTGGCCAGCCAGATGGGGGTCAGTTCACGGTGAAAGAGCGCCGGATAGGCCAGCGCGGTGTGGTAGCCGCCGCGCCAGTCTGGTTTGTTTGTCATGGTGGGACTCCTGTGGCGGATTGCGTCGATGTGGCCCATGGGATTGATCGTCGTTGTGCGCGAGGCGTGGCGACCCGGTTCGGCCCATGGATTGCCACGGCGCTGCGCGCCTCGCAATGACGAATCTCCCACCCCGTCATTGCGAGGGCCGAAGGCCCGCGGCAATCCACGCGGCGGCGACTACCTGCACTGACCGGCGGTGTTGCGGGAATCACGGGCACATGGATTGCCACGGCGCTGCGCGCCTCGCAATGACGAATTTCCCGCCCCGTCATTGCGAGGGCCGAAGGCCCGCGGCAATCCATGCGGTGCCATCTCCCGCCCTGACGGGCGGCGTTGTGAGCATGGACGTGTACGAAAAATGAGTGCAGTCATTTTCAAAAATAGTCATGAATATTTTTTGAAATGTTCATGAACATTTTCAGGAATAGTCATGAACATTTTCAAAAATGATCATACTCATTTTCCGGATACCCGGCACGAACGAGCAAGTGTTTGTTTTATCAACTCAAACCTTCCCCGCCTCGAACCCCACCACATTGCGCGCCTTCTTGCTGAATTCGATCCCGATCAGGTGGATGGGCTGATTCAGCGAGCGGTATTTGTCGGCGTATTGCTTCTCCCTGATCTGCGCCAGTGCCCTGCCTTCGGCTTCATCTTCCACGACCTTGAATTCAAAGAGATAAATTTGCCCGTTGAACTTGACGGTCATGTCCAGTCGTCCCCGATTGCTCACGTCTTCCGGTACGATGTCCAGCCCCAGCGCGGCAAAGGACGCATAGAACACACTGGCGTAATAGCCCTCGAAATGGTCGATGTCGTTCTTGCGATACCAATCGTGCGGAATGCTGGCATAGAGGGAGAAGAAGATTTCCCGGATGCGCGCGAAGTCGTTGATTTCCAGCGCGTCGTAAAGGGCGAACCGGCTTTCTTCCGCCTTGTGCGGGTTCCCGATCCAAGCCTCCATGACATGACTCGTCAATGCGCTTCGGACTTCATGATTGGGATAAGTCAGCGCAAACGAGAGATTGTCGCCCCGTTTTTTCTCCCCGGCGATGGTGAGATAACCCGCTTGGAACATCAGGGCCTCGGTGGAAATATCGCCCACTTCAAAGGCGGAAAGCAGCCTGTCGGACGCTTCCAGATGACCCAGTTTTGGCAGGAAAACCTTGCGCTCGGTGAGCATGTCGACCAGAAAGGTTGGCGTGCCGGTCTCGAACCAGAAGGG
Organism: Azoarcus sp.; assembly: GCA_031276015.1. Taxonomy (GTDB): domain Bacteria; phylum Pseudomonadota; class Gammaproteobacteria; order Burkholderiales; family Rhodocyclaceae; genus WRNU01. The sequence goes on along the minus strand of JAISNX010000007.1, from coordinate 9,102 downwards.
GCGGAATTCGCGCTTCTGAAAGAGCAGCAAAAGATCGAACGGGTTGTAGACCGCTTCGCCCCGCCAGTTGTAGCCGTTGTACCAGTGGCGGATTTCGCCCCTGTCCAGACCTTCGAGTTCGGGCGCGAAAACGGTATCCACATCCGCATCGGTATAGCCGCAGATGTCGGAATATCCGGCATCCAGCGTAATGTCATTCAAATTGTTGAGGCCGGAAAAGATATTGACCTTGCTGAATTTGGAGACCCCGGTCAGCATGGCGAACCTGATATGCGCGTCCTGATCCTTGATGACCGAATAGAAGTCGCGCAGCCCGTCGCGCATCTCGCGGGCGAGATCGGGCCGGGTGAGATTGTCGAGAATCGGCTTGTCGTATTCGTCCACCAGCACCACGACGCGCTGGCCAAAGCGGGTCTCGGCGTCCAGGATCAGTTGTGAAAACTGCCCGGGAATGCTGGCGTCTTCCAGCGTCAGCCCCAACCGCCGCGCATTTTCCCTGAGAAGTTCGCGGATTCGTCCGGCCAGTTCTTCAGCATTCCCTCTTGAAATCCCCGCGCCAAAACTGATGCGGATCACCGGATACTTGACCGACCAATCCCATTTGTCGTGACAATACAGCCCCAAAAACAGCGGCTCATTGCCCGCGAACAGTTCCGCCAGCGTGTCCAGAAAGAGGCTCTTGCCGAAGCGACGTGGGCGGGAGAGGAAGTAGGCTTTGCCTTCCTGGATCATGCGTAACGCAAAGGCGGTCTTGTCGACGTAGTAGCAGTTGTCCTCGCGGATTTCGCGGAAGGTCTGGATGCCGATGGGGAGTTTTTTGCGGGTCATGATGGATGTTTCCTTGACCAATCAGGGCGTTCGCAAGAGCATGGCAGCGGCACGGCGCGTTTCGTCATCCCGCGCTTTCCACCTCGAACCCCACCACATTGCGCGTCTTTTTGCTGAATTCGATCCCTATCAGGTGAATGGGCTGATTCAACGAACGGTATTTGTCGGCGTATTGCTTCTCCCTGATCTGCGCCAGCGCCTTGCCCTCCGCGGCATCCTCCACCACCTTGAATTCAAAGAGATAGACTTGTCCATTGAACTGGACGGCCATATCCAGCCTTCCCTGATTGCTCACGTCTTCCGGAACGATGTCCAATCCCAGCGCGGCAAAGGAGGCGTAGAACACACTGGCGTAATAGCCCTCGAACTGGTCGATGCCGTTCTTGCGGAACCAGTCGTTCGGTATGCTTGCGTAGAGGGAGAAGAAGATTTCCCGGATCTTCCCGAAATCATTGGCTTCCAGCGCATCATGGAGGTCGAAACTGCTCTCTACCGCCTTTTGCGGATTGCCTGTCCAACGTCTCAGGATATTCCCCGTCAACGCCCCCCGGACTTCACGGTTCGGATAGCCTAGCGTGAACAGGATATTGTCGCCCTGAATTTTCTTTTCGATAATGGTCAGATACCCGGACTGGAACATCAGGGCTTCCGTGGAAATATCCCCCACTTCAAAGGCGGAAATCAATTCGGACGAGCTTCTCATCTTCAGGAGCGTGGGCAGATAGACTTTGCGCTCGGTAAGCATATCCACCAGAAAAGTCGGCGTGCCGGTCTCGAACCAGAAGGAACGGAATTCGCGCTTCTGAAACAGCAGCAGCAAATCAAAGGGGTTATAGACGGCTTCCCCGCTCCAGTTGTAGCCGTTATACCAGCGGCGGATTTTCTCCCTGTCCAGTCCTTCCAGTTCCGGCGCGAAAACAGTATCCACATCCGCCTCGGTGTAACCGCAAATGTCGGAATATTCGGCATCCAGCGTGATGTCGTTCAGATTGTTGAGACCGGAAAAGATATTGACCTTGCTGAATTTGGACACCCCGGTCAGCATGGCGAACCTGATATGCGCGTCCTGATCCTTGATGACGGAATAAAGATTGCGCAACCCGTCGCGCATCTCGCGGGCGAGATCGGGCCGGGTGAGATTGTCGAGAATCGGCTTGTCGTATTCGTCGACGAGAACGACCACACGTTGCCCGAATCGGGCTTTTGCCGTCTGGATCAAGGCGATGAAACGGTCGGGAATGCCGCTTTCGTCTTTTTCGACGCCCAGAAGGCGTTCGTTTTCGGCCAGAATGTGGTGAAGTCGCTCGTTCAGTTCCGCCCGGCTTTCCATGGTGCCCGCCGCGAAGCTGATGCGAATCACCGGATATTTTGTATTCCAGTCCCACTTGTCGTGGCAATGCAGCCCCCGGAACAAGGGTTCATTGCCCGCGAAGAGTTCCGCCAGCGTGTCCAGAAAAAGACTCTTGCCGAAGCGGCGCGGGCGGGAAAGAAAATAGGTCGTGCCTTCCTCGATCAGCTTCAGGGCAAAAGACGTTTTATCGACATAGTAGTAGTCCGCCTCGCGGATCTTGCCGAAGGTCTGGATGCCGATGGGAAGTTTCCTGCGGGTCATGAGGTAATGGGCCAAAACTGGATGAATCCGGTCCAGGATTATAGCGCGGCCGAGGAAGGGAGGATGCTTCCGGTACGGGCATGGGGGACGCGGATTGCCTTTCGCAGTGAAAGGCCGAAAATGCCTGCTGCGGGCACCATCGGGTTTGCTTTATAAACAGGCATAATCAGCATATAAACAATCCGTCTTTGACTTTGAAGTCAACTTCAAGGCTAACTTTTCACGTGTTTACAACCCTGGCTTGTGGAATTCTCCTTGTGATGATCAACGCGCGCAACGACGGGGCCGCATTCCGGCCCATGTCCATCGGGGAACTGGCGAGGAAAACCGGCGTATCGGCGGACAAGCTGCGCTATTACGAGCGCGAGGGCCTGCTGCCGCGCCCACGGCGCGGTTCCTCGGGATACCGCGAATACGGCGCGGAAGCGGCCGGACAGGTTCATTTCATCCTGCGCGCGAAGGAACTGGGCTTCAGCCTGGAAGAAATCGCCGATCTGTTGAATCTTTCAGCCGACGCCGAATCCGGCGTGGCGGGTGTGAAAGCGCGCGCCAGCCGCCGCCTTGCCGAGATCGAAGGGCAAATCGCGCGCCTCGAAAACATCCGCGTCCGGCTTGCCAGCCTGGTGGCGGCGTGTCCGGGGCACGGCCCGCTGGAGTGCTGCCCGATTCTTTCCGCGATCCGCGACGGAGAAGGCAAACGATTTTGAACGACTGGACAAGATGATGAGTTCCGCAACACTGGAAATTTCTCCCGAACCCCTTCCCGACACCGCCGCTCCGTCCGGGCGGCAGACCGTGGAATTCGCGCTCGGCGGCTTGGCCTGCGCCGCCTGCGCGGCGCGCGTGGAGCGGCAGCTCAACAAGCTGCCCGGCGTCGAGGCGACGGTCAACTTCGCCGCCGAACGCGCGCACGTGCGCTTCAACCCCGGCGCGACCGGCGTCGAGCAACTGATCGACACCATCAAGAAGACCGGCTTCACCGCGACCGTGTCGACCCACGCCACGCGGGACGCGGAAAAGGCGCGGCAGGCGGCCACGCGCAAGGAAGAAACGCGCCGCTTCCTCGTCGCCGCCGTCCTGACCCTGCCCCTGCTCGCGCAAATGCCGTTCATGCTGGCGGGCGACGCGCACCACGACATCCTGCCGCGCTGGTTGCAGTTCATCATGGCGACCCCCGTGCAGTTCTGGATCGGCTGGCGTTTCTATCGCGGCGGCTTTTCCGCGCTGCGCGGCGGCACCGGCAACATGGACGTGCTGGTCGCCCTGGGCACCAGCATGGCCTGGGCGTACAGCACGGTGGTCACACTGGCCGGGCTGCACCACTACCACGTCTATTACGAAGCCTCGGCGAGCGTCATCACGCTCGTCCTCCTGGGCAAGCTGCTCGAATCCCGCGCCAAGGCCAGAACCGCCGCCGCCATCGAATCCCTGGCCCGCCTGCAGCCGCAGACGGCGCACGTCGAACGGGCGGGCGCGTTGGTCGAGGCGCCGGTGGCGGAACTGATCCCCGGTGACGTCTTCATCGTGCGCGCCGGCGAGGCCGTGCCCGTCGATGGCGAAGTGCTCGGCGGCGAGTCCCACGTCAACGAAGCCATGCTGACGGGCGAAGCCATGCCCGTCGCCAAGACGCCCGGCGGCAAGGTCTATGCCGCCACGGTCAACGGCAACGGTCTTCTGCGCTGCCGGGCGACCGGCGTGGGCGCGCACACCCTGCTGGCCGGCATCATCCGCCTGGTCGGCGAGGCGCAGGGTTCCAAGGCCGAAGTCCAGCGTCTCGCCGACCGCATCGCCGCCGTCTTCGTGCCCGCCGTCGTCGCCATCGCCGCGCTGACCTTCGCCGCCTGGTGGTTCTTCGCCGGCGATTTCACCGCGGCCCTGGTCAACGCCGTCGCCGTGCTGGTCATCGCCTGCCCCTGCGCGCTGGGTCTGGCGACGCCCACGGCCATCATGGTCGGCACCGGGCAGGGCGCGCGGCGCGGCATCCTGATCCGCAACGCGCAGGCGCTGGAACTCGCGGAAAAAATAGAGACGCTGGCCGTCGACAAGACCGGCACGCTGACCACGGGAACGCCCGCCGTCACCGATATCTTCCCCGTCCGCGCCGGGGCGGACGAGGCGGCGATCCTCAGCCTGACCGCCAGTCTGGAACAAGCCTCCACCCACCCGCTCGCCGCCGCCATCCTGGCTTTTACACACGGACGCAATCTGGAGATTCCTCCGCTCACGGACGAGGTGCGAACGGTTCCCGGCGGCGGACTGCACGGCGCGGTCAACGGCGTTCCGGTCTTCGTCGGCTCGCCGTCCTGGCTCGCCGCCCAGGGATACGCCGCGCCCGCCATTCCGCCGGAATTGGCGGGGCAAAGCATCGTCGCGGTCGCCGCGGACGGCGAAATCCTGGGTCTGATCGGCATCGCCGACCCCTTGCGGACCAGCTCGCGCGAAGCGGTCGAGCGCCTTACGCGCCTGGGCATCGAAGTCGTCATGCTGACCGGCGACAACGCCGGCACCGCCGCGGCCATCGCCCGTGAAGCGGGCATCGCCCGTTTCGAGGCCAACGTCCTGCCCGGCGGCAAGGCCGCGGCCATCGAAGCGCTGAAAGCCGGCGGCAAGCGGGTCGGCATGGCGGGCGACGGCATCAACGACGCGCCGGCGCTCGCCGCCGCCGACGTCAGCTTCGCCATGGGCGCGGGCGCCGACATCGCCATGCAGACGGCGGACATTACCTTGATGAGGAACGACCTCTCCGGCGTCGCCGACGCCATCGCGCTCTCCCGCGCGACGCTCGCCAAGATTCGCCAGAACCTCTTCTGGGCCTTCATCTACAACATCCTCGGCATTCCCGCCGCCGCGCTCGGCTTTCTCAACCCCGTCGTGGCGGGCGCGGCGATGGCGCTTTCTTCGGTGTCGGTCGTGAGCAATTCGCTCCTGTTGCGGCCCCGGAAAAACCGACCCCGCCCCGGCGGGTTCTTCTCTTCACTCTGACAGAAAGGAAAGACGCAATGACCACCACCACCATCAAAGTAGACGGCATGTCCTGCGGCGGCTGCTCCTCCCGCGTCGGCAAACTGCTCACGGAACTGCCCGGCGTGACGAAGGCCGACGTCGAACTCTCTTCGGGTCTCGCGCAAGTGGAATTCGACGCCAGCCAGGTCAACCATGAGGCGCTGCTCACCGTCATCCGCGACGCGGGTTTCGGGGCGCGGATTCCCGCCTGAGACGCCTCCCTGAACGCGCCAGGCGATCCGCGCTCATCCGTTTCATTGATGAACGCCGTGACCGATGGCGCATCATCCGTTTGACCGATTGGATCTCGTATGTCCACCTCGCCGCTTGGCAAGGCCGCCGGAGCGCTCCCCGTTCTCTGGCGCACGGCCTTGTTCGTCTGTGTCCTGTCGATTCATGGCCTGGCTCTGGCGTTCATGCCCCAGTTGGGAGTGAGCGCGCGGGAGGAAGTACGGGCGCCGGTCATTCTGCGGGCAAGCTGGATCGTCGGCGCTTCCGTGGAAGCGCCCGCCGCCGGGCTTGGACCGGCCGCCGCGCCCGAGCCGCCGCCCGCCCCTCCGGAACCCGTCGCCGCGCCCGAACCACCCGTACCCCCGGAACCCGTCGTCATGCCCGACCCGCCACCTCCGGAGCCTGTCGTCACGCCCGAACCCGTCAAGCCGAAGCCCCCGGTCAAGCCCCGGGCAAAAAGCAAAGCGAAACCCGTGCTGGCAAAGCCGGCGGACGCGCCCGAACCATTGACGCAGACCGTCGCCGCCTACGCAGCGCAAGTGCGGGAAGAAGCGCCGGCCGTCGGCTCCGCGCCCGCAAAAAGCCCGGCGGATGCGGTGGATGCGCCCGCCGTTGCGCGTGCCGTGGAAGCGGCGAATGCCGCCAGCGCCACGGGCATGGCGAACGCCACCCAGGCAAGCGCCGTCAGACAAGGCGCGCCGAACGTTCCCGTCATCCCGCCTTCCCACGCCGATTACCTGTCCAACCCGCGCCCGGATTATCCCGCCCAGTCGCGCGCGCAAGGCGAGCAGGGCGTGGTGTCCCTGCTCATCCGGGTGAGCGCCGAGGGCAGGACCAGCGCGGTCGCGCTGCACAAGACCAGCGGCCACGAGCGGCTCGACAAGGCGGCCATGGAAGCCGTCTGGCGCTGGCGCTTCGTTCCGGCTCGGCAAGGCGGGCGTCCGGTCGTGGGCGCGGTCATCGTGCCCATTCGCTTCAATCTGCGTAGTTAGAGCGTTTTTTGATTAAATGATTACAGAATTCAGAAAGCGGCAAATCATCACCTCGTCATTGCGAGGAGCGCAGCGACGCGGCAATCCAGGCGGCGGTGCGGCCCTCCCAAACGCCGGAGCAATCCGCAAGACCGTCTGGATTGCCGCGGGCCTGAAGGCCCTCGCAATGACGGAAAACGTTCCCCGCCGGGAGTGCCAGCATTTGAGCCAAAAATGCTCTAGAGAACGTCAAAAAGTGAAACCCTGCTTTTTGCCGGAATATCAGCAAAAAACCACTGGCAAAGCCAGCGGTTTTTTGAAAGTAAAGACAACGAAAACCCATGAGGCCGGAGAGGGGTTTTCGTTGGGGTTCATGGGTTCAAAGGCAGGCTTCGCCTGCCTGCGAACTCCCAAATATCCCCGGCCAAAAGTAGGTTTTTACTTTGGGACGAACACCCGACATGCCTGAATCTTCATCCACCTCCCCCTTGGGTTTCAGCCATTTCCTGGAGCAGAGCGATGCGATCGGTCTCCTGGTGCTGGCGATCCTGATCCTGATGTCGGCGGCCAGCTGGTATCAGATCGTGGTGAAAGCCTGGCAACAATGGCGCGTGCGCGCGGCGGGCCGGCGTTTTCTCGCTTCGCTGGAAGATGCGCGCGATTATCAGGAAGCGGAGGAGGTTTTCGCGCGCACGTCGCCGGAAGAACCGTTTGGCCGGGTCCTGGCGCAGGGCATGGAGGCGTGCCGGCAGCTCCGGACCCCCGCCGCCCGGCGCGGCTTCGAGATGACCTCGCCGGACGATTTCGTCAGCGCGGCGCTGGAAAGAGGCGTCGCCAGCGAGGAATACACGTTGGAAAAAGGCTTGTCCGTGCTGGCCTCGGTCGGCTCGACCGCGCCTTTCGTCGGCCTGTTCGGCACGGTCTGGGGCATCTACCACGCCCTGCTGTCCATCGGCTTTTCCGGGCAGGCCAGCCTCGACCAGGTCGCGGGCCCGGTCGGCGAAGCGCTGATCATGACCGCCTGCGGCCTCGCCGTCGCCATTCCCGCCGTGCTGGCTTACAACGCCTTTGTGCGCGCCAACCGCAACCTGATCGGCAGGATCGAACACCATGCCCATCGGGTCTTTGCCCTGCTGGCCGTCGGCAGCGTCCCGGAAAGCCAGGCTCGCCGCGTCCTCGCGCTTCCGGCGACGGAGGAGAAAACGGCAGGGAAGGCGAAAAGGAGGGCATGATGGCGTATCACCGCCGCGCGCAGGGCAAGCCGCCCCTGTCCGAAATCAACATGATTCCGCTCATCGACGTGATGCTGGTGCTCTTGATCATTTTCATCGTCGCCGCGCCGCTCCTCACCCACGCGGTGAAGGTCGAGTTGCCCAAGGCCAGCAGCGCGCCGGCCGAGGTGAAACCGGAAACCATTCACCTGGCCGTCAAGGCCGACGGCAGCCTCTACTGGAACGGCGAAGCCATCGGCGAGGACATGCTGTCCCCGCGCATGGAGGAAACCGCCCGCTACCTGCCGCAGGCGGAAATCCATCTGGAAGCCGACGCCAAGACCCCATACGAGATCCTCGCCCGCGTCATGGCGGCCTCGGCGAAATCCGGGCTGGGACGCATCGGCTTCGTCAGCGAGCCGGTACGCGAGCCTTGAAACGCCGCCTTCCATTCCGGCGGGCCGCTCGACGGCAATTTACCGAAATACCTGTGCTCCGACCACGGCACCAATCCCTCCATCCGGGGCAGGAACTCTTCCTTGCGCGTCTTCCGGCTGTGCTTCTCGAAGCCTTTCACCGTCGCAAATGTCTGCTCCCTTACAACCTTTCCTTTGCCAGGGGCTTCATCCAGTTGATTTTCCATGACATTGGAGCGCGGGCGTCCCGCCCGCTGCGTGGTTTTTGTTTGCGGGCGGGACGCCCGCGCTCCAATTTCCGGCGGAGGATGGAAACGGAGCAACGAATCGAAGCCCAAGGGGAACTGCCGTCAAAGCGAGGCCCGCAGGCCCGTGGCAATCGGAAGACAGAGGACAGAAATTTTTGCGGGCGCGAAGCGCCCGGTAACTTTGCTGACTCCTGTCTTCTGTCTTCTGGCCCGCAGGGCCGCCACGTCGCGCAGCCCGAGCAATGACAGTGTGGGGATTGGCACAGTTCTTCGCTTTTGACGAAAGTTCTTTTTGGGCTTCGATTTGTTGATCTGCTCTAGAATGATGGAAGTGAAGCGTGCAGTGGAAAACCAGCAGGGAATCCGGCGGTTTTCACATTTCACCCGATCACTTTTCACTCCTCGCCCAAAAAAATGAAAATCCGCCTGCCCATCACGCTCACTTCCGACCGGGAGCGGGGGATCGCCCTCGTGCTGATCACCATGTCGCTGTTCGCCAGCTATGATGCCATCTCCAAATACCTGACGCGCTTCTACCCAGTCACGGAACTGCTCTGGGTCCGCTACGTGATGCACGCGGCA
>JAISNX010000067.1 GCA_031276015.1 Azoarcus sp. | reverse complement strand
GTGAGGGCAAGATAACGCTCGCCGTCTTTCGGCGTGCGGATTTCGCCCTCGATGTTGTCGCCGGTGCGCAGATTGAAACGCCGTATCTGCGAGGGCGAAACGTAGATGTCCTCGGTGCCCGCCAGGTAGGAGGTGTCCGGCGAACGCAGGAAGCCGAAGCCGTCGGGCAGCACTTCCAGCGCGCCGTAGGCACAGATCGGCTCGCCCTTGCGGGCGCGGTTCTTGAGCAGGGCAAAGACAAGCTCCTGCTTTCGCAGCCGGTTGGCACCTTCGATGTTGTTGGCGACCGCCATCTCCAACAATTCGCTGACGTGCAGCGCCTTGAGTTCGGAAAGATGTAACGCCGGAACGGTCGAGGTGGGAAACCCCGCATCGCCGGACGATTCGTCGAAAAGATCGTCGTCGGCGGGCAGGCCGGGATAGGAGGAATTACCGTCGCGGTGCCTGGTACCCCGGCGGCGGGTGCGCTGGGCACTGCGAGAACGGGCCGGATTGGCTTCCGGCTTAGAGGTGGCTGTCAATGAAGGAGATCAGTTGAGATTTGGGAAGAAGCCCGACTTTGGTCGCGGCGAGATTGCCGTCCTTGAAGATCATCAGGGTCGGAATGCCACGGATGCCGAATCGGGCGGGGATTTGCTGGTTCTCGTCGATGTCGAGTTTGGCGATCTTGAGGCGTCCGCTGTAGTCCCCCGCGATGTCTTCGAGGATGGGGGCGAGCGCCTTGCACGGGCCACACCAGTCGGCCCAGTAGTCGATCAGTACGGGAAGTGTGGACTGTAGGACTTCGGCCTCGAAGGTGTCATCGGTTACATGGTGGATATGCTCGCTCATGATGTCTCGCAGGGAGAGAAGGTGGGGAACCGCACGGGGGAGGGATTTCAGGCTTCCGGGAAAACGACCGGGCGCGCGAATGATGTATGTCGTGCGCCGCTCACCGTGCCGGTTTGCGGAATCGGCCGCGAAATGCGCGTCCGAAAAGATTTCGGGAAGGTATGCGATGCCGCCTTCGCCGTCAAGCCGGGATTGCCATTATTTTCGATAAAAATTCCGCGACACCACAGCGCGCAGGCTCCCGTTTCGCACAGCGGCTTCCACGGCGGCGGAAAGGCGAAGAAAACTGCGTATTTCAGCACGACCCGAGCCTTCCTCCGGGCTTCTACTACAATACGGGCTGCCGTTCCAGGTTTTTTTGCAAGGCGAGCATGGGCAGGGATATTTATCGTATTGGCATCGACATCGGTTCGACGACCGTCAAGGCCGTCGTGCTGGATAAACAGGCGGAACTGGTATTCAAGTCTTATACCCGGCATTTTTCCGAAGTGCGCGAAACCGTGTTGCGCGCCATCGCGGCGATTGCGGAGAGCGGCGCAATGCTGCCGTCGTGCGAAGTCTCCGTGGTGCTCACGGGTTCCGGCGGCGTGGGCGTGGCCGAGGTGCTGGGCGTGCCCTTCGTCCAGGAAGTCATTGCCTGCGCCAAGGCGGTAGAAGTCCGCGCGCCGCAAACGGATGTGGCCATCGAACTCGGCGGCGAGGACGCCAAGATTACGTTTTTCACCAATGGCGTCGAGCAGCGCATGAACGGCTCCTGCGCCGGGGGAACGGGGGCGTTCATCGACCAGATGGCGTCCCTGCTGCAAACCGATGCGCTGGGGCTGAACGAACTGGCGGGCCGCGCCAGGAATCTTTACCCCATCGCCGCGCGCTGCGGGGTGTTCGCCAAGAGCGACGTGCAGCCGCTGCTCAACGAGGGGGTGTCGCGCGAGGACATCGCCCTCTCGATACTCCAGGCGGTGGTGCACCAGACCATCGGCGGGCTGGCCTGCGGGCGCAAGATTCGCGGCAGCATCGCCTTCCTGGGCGGGCCGCTCAATTTCTTGCCGGAACTGAAAAAACGTTTCATCGAAACGCTTGCCGTCAAACCGGAAAATCTGGTGACGACCGAAAACAGCGAGCTTTTCGTCGCCATCGGCGCGGCGCTGCACGGACACCCCAAGGAGGCGAGGCCGTTTTCCGGCGTGCTGGAAGCCTTCGAGAAACTGGCCGCCATGACCGATGCGGGCACGAACGCCCTGCGCCCGTTTTTCCTCGACGACGACGAACGCCGCGCCTTCCATGCCCGGCACGGCGAGGCGCGGGCCAGGCGTGGCGAGCTTGCAAGCCATCGCGGCCCGGTTTTCCTCGGCATCGATGGCGGATCGACCACTACCAAGGCGGTGCTGATCGGCGAGTCCGGCGAACTGCTCTATACCCATTACGGCAGCAACGAAGGCAATCCCGTCAAGATCGTGAGCGACATCCTCGCGGACATCTATGCCCGGCTGCCGGAGGGCGCGCACATTGCCGCATCATCGGTGACGGGGTACGGCGAGGCGCTGATCCGCGAAGCCTTCAGGCTCGACCATTCGGAAGTGGAAACCATCGCGCATTACAAGGCGGCGGAATACTTCCTGCCCGGCGTCGATTTCATTCTCGACATCGGCGGGCAGGACATGAAATGCCTGCGGATCAAGGACGGCGTGATCGACAATATCCTCCTGAACGAAGCCTGCTCCTCGGGTTGCGGCTCGTTCATCGAAACCTTCGCGCAATCGGTGCAGATGCCGATTGCCGACTTCGCCCGCGAGGCGCTGGACTCGAAGGCACCGTCGGACCTCGGCTCGCGCTGCACCGTGTTCATGAATTCCAGCGTCAAGCAGGCGCAGAAGGAAGGAGCCTCGGTGGCCGATATTTCGGCGGGGCTGTCCTATGCGGTCGTCAAGAACGCGCTCATCAAGGTCATCAAGCTCAAGAGCACGGAAGATCTCGGGCGGAAAATCATCGTGCAGGGCGGCACCTTCCATAACGACTCGGTGCTGCGCGCCTTCGAGCTGATTGCCGGGCGCGAGGCGGTGCGGCCCGACATCGCCGGGTTGATGGGCGCTTTCGGCTCGGCGCTGATCGCCAAGGAACGCTGGCAGGGGCGCGACGACGCCAGTTCGATACTGCAAGCCGACGCGCTGCAAGGCTTCTCCGTCAAACATTCGATGGTGCGTTGCGGCCTTTGCGCCAACACCTGCGCCATGACCCTCAACCGTTTCTCGGACGGGCGCAAATTCATTTCCGGCAATCGCTGCGAGCGCGGCGCGGGCAAACAAAAATCGGCAAACGAATTGCCCGATCTCTACGCCTGGAAATACGAGCGCGTATTCGCCTACGAGCCGGAAAAAAACGCGCCGCGCGGCCTCATCGGCGTGCCCCGCGCGCTCAACATGTACGAAAACTACCCGCTCTGGTTTACCTTCCTGACCGAACTGGGTTTTGAAGTGCGGCTTTCCGCGCCATCCTCCCGCGCCCTGCTGGAACAGGGGCTGGATACGCTGCCCTCGGATACCGTGTGCTATCCGGCCAAACTCGTCCACGGACACATCGTCGACCTCGTCAAACAGGGCGTCAAAAGCATTTTCTACCCCTGCATCTCTTTCGAGCAAAAGGAATTCGACGACAGCGACAACCACTTCAATTGCCCGGTCGTCATTTCCTATCCCGAATTGATCCGCAACAATATCGACTACCTGAAAGAAAACAGCGTCCTCATGATCCAGCCGTTCTTATCGCTGGAGGACGAAAAGAAACTCGGCAAGCAACTGATGCGCGTTTTCCCGCGGATCGCTCCCGCCGAAATCCGCCGCGCCCTGGCGCTGGCCTGGGCCGAACAGAAACGCATGAAAGCCGACATCGCGCGCCAGGGCGAAGCCGTGCTCGACTACCTGGAAAAAACCGGCAAACACGGCATCATCCTTGCCGGGCGGCCCTATCACGTCGACCCGGAAGTCCATCATGGCATTCCGCAGATCATCACCTCGCTCGGCATGGCCGTGCTGACCGAAGATTCCGTCGCGCACCTGGGCAAACTCGCCACGCCGCTGACCGTGGTCGACCAATGGACATACCATGCGCGCCTCTATCGCGCCGCCTCGCTGGCCGCGCAGGAGCGCAGCCTCGACGTCATCCAGTTGAATTCCTTCGGCTGCGGGCTGGATTCCATCGTCGTCGACCAAGTACAGGCCATCCTCGCCCAACGCGGCAAAATCTACACCGCCCTCAAAATCGACGAAGGCAACAACCTGGGCGCGGCGCGCGTCCGCATCCGCTCGCTCAAGGCGGCCCTGGCGGAAAGGAACGGGCGGCCAAGCGCCCAGATCATCCATTTCCATCCGCCGCGAAAAGACCGCCCCGCCCCCTTCACCAAAGAGATGAGCGGCACCTACACAATCCTGGCGGCGCAGATGTCGCCGATACACTTTCAATTCCTGCCCGCCATTTTCAAGACCTGCGGATACCGCCTGGAAGTGCTGGAAGAAGTATCTTCCAAGGCCATCGAAGAAGGGCTGCGTTTCGTCAATAACGACGCCTGCTACCCGGCGATCATTGTCGTCGGCCAGTTCATCGAAGCCTTGCGCTCGGGTGCCTACGACCCCGCCCGCACGGCCCTCATGATTACCCAGACCGGCGGTGCCTGCCGCGCCACCAACTACATCAGCTACCTGCGCAAGGCACTGGCCGACGTCGGTTTTCCCGACGTCCCGGTGATTTCCTTCAACACCCTGGGACTCGAAAAGCAGGACGGTTTCAAACTGAGCCTGCCGCTGCTGCATCGCCTGCTGATGGGCGTCGTCTATGGCGACATTCTCATGCAGGTGCTCTTGCGTACTCGACCATACGAAAAAGAACCGGGTGCCGCCGAGGCGCTCTACCGGCACTGGATCGAACACTGCAAGGAATCCATCCTGCTCGGTAAATTCAAGCGTTTCCGCCAGGACATCCGCGACATCGTGCGGGATTTCGACACCCTGCCCCTGAATGACATGCTCAAACCCCGTATCGGGTTAGTGGGCGAGATCCTCGTCAAGTTCAACCCTGCCGCGAACAATGACATCGTTCGCATCGTCGAAAAGGAAGGCGGCGAGGCCGTCATGCCGGGCCTGATGGATTTCCTGCTGTACTGCGCCTACGACCACGATTTCAACCATCGCACGTACCGGCACAGCCGTCTGGCGGCCATCAGCGGCAACGTTGCCATCAAAGTGATGGACTACTATCGCCGCGACATGAAAAAGGCGTTGGCCGCCAGCAACCGCTTCGTCCCGCCGGCGACCATCGGCCAGCTTGCCCACGGCGCGGCCCCGTTCCTGTCGCGCGGCAACCAGACCGGGGAGGGCTGGTTCCTGACCGCCGAAATGGTCGAACTGATCGAACAGGGCGCGCCCAACATCGTCTGCATGCAGCCCTTCGCCTGCATGCCGAACCACATCACCGGCAAGGGCGTCATCAAGGCGCTGAAGGACGCCTATCCGAACATCAATATCACGGCCATCGACTACGACCCCGGCGCCTCGGAAGTCAATCAACTGAACCGCATCAAACTGATGCTTTCCGTCGCGTTCAAAAACCTGCGGCGGGAAGACGAAGAAGAACACTTCAACCGTTATGCGTGACCGACATCGGAGGTCAGGGATCGGACATTAGAGCGTTTTCGGTTCGGATGCCGACACAATCCGAAGCTGGAATGTTTTTTGTCATTCCTCGCAAGCAAAGTATCGCGGCCTGCCTTGCCGTTACGCACAGACAAGCAAGCCCTCGTCAAAAGCGAGGGCCGCAGGCCCGTGGCAATCCAGAAGGCGGTTCAGATTGTATCGGCGCGCCAGGAAATTGAACCGCCGCATGGATTGCCACGGCGCTGCGCACCTCGCAATGACGAGGCGGGGAGCACGTCGTGTCGGGGCTTTGCGATGCACGCGGGAAGTCAGTGCCGGGATTGCCCCTCGGCCTGGATCTGCTGGAGTTCGGTCAGGGAGAGGCCGGTATCTTCCATGATTTCACTCATTGGGCGAGCACGTTGCAGCATTCTTCGGGCAATGGCCCGCTGCGCTTCGTCCCGCCCTTCCGCCCGCCCTCTTTCTTCCGCCCCGCGCTCGCGCGAGGCAATATCCCATGCCAGTTTTTCACGCGAAATCGCCAGTTCCCGCAGGCGCTCGTCCTGCGAGAGTTCCTTGAGTTTCACCACGACGCTACTGATGTCCGGATCGCGTTGTGCCAGCATGTCGAATTCCTCCTCCTTCGTCGCCCGGATGAATTCCAACCAAGCACAGAGCTTCGTCTCGTCTCCCGACTCCAGCAGCTTGGGAAGCTCCAGGGTATCGACTTCCATGGCCTTGGAGAACAGCGAGCCACTGTCGGGGTCGTGGAACCAATATCGATTATGGTATCGCAAACTGTCGTGGATTTCCTCATAGGCGAGAATCAGGATGCATATGGCCCGCTTGATCCTGCGATAGTCCTCGCCCCGCTTGACCTGTTCCGTCACCATCCTGGAAAGATAGAAAAGCGCCCGTTCGCGCATTTAGGCTTCGCGCTGGCTGTAATAGAAGCTCGAGGGCACGGCGGGGTCTTTGGCGGGGCGGTAGTCGAGCGGCCTGTCCGAAATCGCCAGACTTGCGAGCAATGACTGCACGCTGGCGCGCATCATGCCGCCTGAACCGTCCGCCGCATCGCCGCCCAGGCAGGCGTCGCATTGCGTGGCCTCCGCGCCGTCCGCACCGTCGCAGGCGGGGGTTTCGCTCGCATCCTGCCCTATTTTGGGCTTCAACCGGTGTGGTTTGGGCTTCAACCTACCTGGTTTGAACTTCAACCTACCTGGTTTGAACTTCAACCTGCCTGGTTTGAACTTCAACCTGCCTAGGTTGAGCTTCAACCTGCCTATTTTGAACTTCAACCTGCCTAGTTTGGGCTTCAACCTGCCTAGTTTGAACTTCAACCTGCCTAGGTTGGGCTTAAACCTGCCTAGTTTGGGCTTAAACCTGCTTGGTTTGGGCTTCAACCTGCTTGGTTTGGGCTTCGCAGACGGCCTACGGGTGAGGGACGACGGAGTGTGCCGCCACGGTGACGACCCTCATGGCCTTCGTCACGGCCTATAACACCTGCCAGACCGTGGACATCCGGGGCAACCACGACCTGAAAGTCGAGGCGCGCAAGGCCGCCATCGTTGCCCTGCGCGCCATGGCAACCCGCCCGATCCGCACGACAGCGATCAACGCCACTCGTTCAGCGCCTTCCACAGGACTTGCGCTTGCGCCATATGCTGCGGGTTGTCGGGGGAGGAGAGTTCTTCCGAGGTGACGAGCAACACGCCCTCGCCGCAGGGAATCTGGCGCACGGCAGGCGGGACGCGGGTCAGCAGGCTTTTGTCGGTCAGGTAGGTCAGCCAGCCAACACTGATCCACGCTGAACGGTTCAGACCGTTGAAGGCGAGGTAGGAAACAACTCCGCCTCTCGGATGTCAATGCTTTTCCACGATCCGGTACAGTTCGCCGGTGAAATCCGCTTGCGCGAATTCGGGGTATTTGACCACCGGCAAACAGATGTGCATCCGGTTGTAGTTCTCCGCGCTGGTCATGAGCTTGCTGTCCGGATCGTATGCCATGTCCTGGAAGGACAGGACGAATCCACTCTCGGTGAGGCTTTCCGGCGTCAGCTGGCCGTTCTCGTCGAGCTTCATTCGGGCCACTTCTTCGCGCGCGCCGAAGATCGCCACCGCAGCGCCGAGTTCATCGCGCTGCTCAAGGATATCGACGCCTACTACCCGGCAGAGGTGATTCTCCGCGTGGTATTCTATCATCATTCGTCCCATGTCTCGAAGGAGACCTTGGCCTATGTCACGAGCTTCGCATCTGTCCGCTTTTGTAGCAAATGAACTGTCCGGTCGTCATAGTCACCTGAAGGAGGTGATTTATGAAACAAACGGAGTTGCTACAGGAGATACGGAAGATGAGATTCGAAGAAGCGTATGAAA
>JAISNX010000125.1 GCA_031276015.1 Azoarcus sp. | reverse complement strand
GGAGAAACCGCGTTGCGGCAAGAACGAGACATGATTGCGTTTCCCTACGCCGGTATGGCCCGGATCAGGTTCCAAGGGTTTTTCTCAGCCCGCGCCTTTCGGCGAGGACACCCCCAACGGCGTGCCGACGATACTGGAAGCGGCGCGGACTGGCAAGCGCATCGAAGCCCGGTTCGTAGCCCATGGTGTCCGCTTCCCGTCTCCGGCGGATCAAAAGTTTCGGGCATTGCGATGCCCGCCATGCCCGTCATTGCGGGGCGCGAAGCGCCATGGCAATCCATATGCCCGTGATTCCCGCAGTACCGCCGGTCAAGTGCGAGTAGTCGTTGCCGTGTGGATTGCCGCGGGCCTTCGGCCTTCGCAATGACGGGTATGGCGGGTGCCGCGATGCTTCAAACCCTCATCACGGGTAGAAATGGTCGATCCGGTAATTGCTGGGATCGACGCCAGCCACTTCCAGATCCATGCGCACGGAAATGTCGCTGCGCGGCGCGATGCCGCCCTTGGCACGCTGTTCCGGCGATACCCATTCGTCGGGCGTGATGACGCGGCGGACGAGCGGCTGCTTGGTGATGTCGAGCAAGGTGAGTTCGATGTTCGGCCAGTCCTGGATGAAACCGGCGCTGTTGCTGACCGTGGCGTAAAAGACGTAGTGGCCGGAACGGTCGTCCTGGCGCAACACGCCGTAATCGTCGATACGGATTTGCTCCGCGTCCCTGGGCAACGGCATGGCGCAGCCGACGGTCTTGCAGATCGAGACGAGAAGCGGACGCATGCCGGGAACGTTGCGGGCAATGCCGTGGCGGAAGAATAGCGTCGCCTGGAGAGCCAGCACCACGCCAAGCACGGAGACGACCGATGTCCAGACGACGCGCTCGCGTTTCGTCATCGGCCTGCCGTAGATGTCGAAATGCGAGCCTGGCCGCTGGTGTTCGGCGTTTTCCTTGCCGTCGTCTACAACCGGCTCCGGTTTTTTGCTCCGGGACGAACGGCGGGGGGGTTTGCGCTCGGCATTGATTTCGGCTTCGATCTTGTCGATCTTGGCTTCGAGACCGAGTTTGGTGGGCGTCGCGCTTCGCGCACTTTCGTCGATGACCTCGCCGAGCGTCGTCTGCACACTTACGATGCGCCGGGGGGCGGGTGCTCTCGTTTCCTTGCCGCCGAAAAGCGTCGATTTGCTCTTGACGGATGGTTTGCCGTGCTTGCTGCTGCGTTTTGGCCGCCTGTCCTTGTCTTTGTCCCTGCCGCGCGTGGCCCTGGGCATGCCGTCCATCTGGGAGAAGATGGCGTCGTCGTCGGGAACCGTCGTAAATGCGGACATCACCGACTCTGACAACGCCGCGACTTCGTCCGCGTTGTCCGGGATTTCGTCTATCCGGGAAAAGACGGAATCTTCATCGTCGGAAGGACGCACGACCGCCGCCGGGGCGGATGGGCTAACCGATGGAATCGGCGGCGGGGCGGCGGGCGGAACGCTTTCCGTGACGGGCACGTCACGTTTGACGACGGGTGGGGCGGGCGTTTTGTCCGGCGGCGGTGTCTGGGGTAGCGGCGGCGCTTTGGGCAGCGGCGGTGCTTTGGGTAGTGGTGGCGCTTTGGGGAACAGTTCTGCTGCCACGAGGGCGTGGGCGGGTTCGATTTCGGGGCCGGGCTGGGGCGGCACGGACGGCGCGGGCGGCGTTTCGACGGCGGTGTCTTGCGCGGGGGGCGTGTCGGGCGTGTCCGGCTTGCCGGTGTCCAGGGGTGGGCGGCTCGCCGTGAGAGGCGTTTGCGCTTGCTTCGGGAGTCTTGATTTCGTGTCTATCGACGACGAGAAATCGAGTTCGCTCAACAGGCGTTGCGACGATTTCTTGACGACGGGGGCCAGTATCGGGCGTGGGCGCGGTGTTGCGCCGGTGCCGATGGGAGGCGGGGAAGGCGGACTTTCAGCCGCGGTCTCCGGCACCACCGTGGTCGGCGGCGGCGGAAGGTCGGGCGCGGGTTTCGGGACGGCGGGAGGGGTCTGTCCAGGCGGGGGCGCGCCGGGTTTCGTGCCGGGTTGGACGGAAAGGGTCGAAGCCTTGCCGGGGGTGCGTTGCCCGACCGGCTGCCCGGCCATGGGGTCCGACTCGGCCAGGTGGTCGAGGGCATTGAAGGGGTGCAGGCAGCTTCCGCAGCGCACTTGGCCTTGTCGGGCGAGAAGCTGCTCCGACGTAAGGCGGAAGACGGTTTGGCAGCTCGGGCAGCGGGTCAGCATCAGGAACGAACTCGGGCCTGCGGGTGGAGAACGGTAAATAGTAAATCATTGCCCGCCCCGCGCACGAGCGCCGCAGCCATTCTTTTTTGCGCCGACTTTTTGCGCACCGAAAAAGAAAAGCCCTCAGCGGCGGCCTTGCAGTCTGACCCAAGCTTCGCGGGAGTCGCCGATTTCGAGCGCGATCCAGTGCGCCCAGGTGTCGATGACTTGTGCGGCCTGCTGTTCGAGCACGCCGGAAAGCGCCACTTGTCCGCCCTCGGCGATCCTGGGCGCGATGACGGGTGCCAGCAGGCATAGCGGGGTGGTGAGGATGTTGGCGACGACGACATCGAAGGCTGCTTCCAGCGGTTTTCCGCAATGTTGCGCTTTGACGATACCGGCGACGCCGTTGCGCGAGGCGTTGTCGAGCGTCGAGACCAGCGCGTGCTCGTCGATGTCGATGCCAAGCACCGTCCCGGCTCCGAGCCGGGCGGCGGCAATGCCGAGAATGCCCGAGCCGCAGCCGTAATCGAGCACCGAGCAGCCCGGACGGACGCTTTCGCACAGCCATTCCAGGCACAGGCGGGTGGTCGGATGCGAGCCGGTGCCGAAGGCCATGCCGGGGTCGAGCTGGATGTTGATGGCACTGGTGTCGGGCGGTTCGTGCCAGGAGGGCACGATCCAGAGCCTTTCGTTGATGTGGATGGGGGTGAACTGGCGCTGGGTGAGTTGCACCCAGTTTTCTTCGGCGACCCTGGCGGTGTCGAAGGGCGGTACGGTGTCGAAGCCCGCCGCGACGGCGGCTTCGGCAACGAGGTCGGTGACGGCGGTGTTCGGCGCGAAAAGCGCGATGACCCGGCTGTTCGTCCAGAATCCCGCCGGGGTTTCCTGGCCGGGTTCGCCGAATTGCGGTGTTTCGGCGGCGGTTCCGGCGTCGGCGTCCTCGACCGAAACGGAAAGCGCGCCCGCCGCCATCAGGGCTTCCGAGAGTGCTTCGGCGCGGCAGGCATCGGATTGGAGCGAAACGGAAAGCCACATTGGGTGCTTCTCCTCAATCAGTCTTGACTTCGGTGAGATCGGCCAGGCGCTCTTCGAGGTAATGGATGCTGGTGCCGCCTTCGATGAAGTGGCTGTCGAGCATCAATGCCTGGTGAAGCGGGATGTTGGTCTTGATGCCCGCGACGGCCATTTCCGAGAGCGCGATGCGCATGCGGCGGATGGCCTGCTCGCGGGTGTCGCCATGGGCGATCAGCTTGCCGATCATCGAGTCGTAGTGCGACGGCACGACGTAGCCGTTGTAGGCGTGGGAATCGACACGCACGCCGAGGCCGCCCGGGGTGTGCCAGTTGGTGATCCGCCCCGGCGAGGGGGTGAATTTGAACGGGTCTTCGGCGTTGATCCGGCATTCGATGGCATGGCCGCGCAGGACGATGTCGCGCTGGCGGAAGCGCAGCTTTTCGCCCGCCGCGATGCGGATCTGGTTCTGGACGATGTCGATGCCGGTGATGAGTTCGGTGACGGGGTGCTCGACCTGTACCCGCGTGTTCATTTCGATGAAGTAGAACTCGCCGTTTTCATACAGGAACTCGAAGGTGCCCGCGCCGCGATAGCCGATTTTGCGGCACGCCTTGGCACAACGCTCGCCGATACCGGCAATCAGCTTGCGGTCGATGCCCGGCGCGGGCGCTTCTTCGATGACTTTCTGGTGACGGCGCTGCATCGAGCAGTCGCGTTCGCCAAGATAGACGGCGTTACCGTGTTGGTCGGCCATGATCTGGATTTCGATATGACGCGGGTTTTCCAGGAACTTCTCCATGTAAACCACGGGGTTGCCGAAAGCCGCCTGCGCTTCGGCCCGTGTCGTGGCCACGGCGTTGAGCAGGGCGGCTTCGGTATGCACGACCCGCATGCCCCGCCCGCCGCCACCACCAGCGGCCTTGATGATAACAGGGTAGCCAATGTTTCTGGCGATTTTTACGGTTTCTTTCGCGTCTTCCGAGAGCGCGCCGTCGGAGCCGGGCACGCAGGGCACGCCCGCGGCTTTCATCGCGTCCTTGGCCGACACCTTGTCGCCCATGAGGCGGATCGTGTCCGGGCGCGGGCCGATGAATACGAAGCCGGATTGTTCGACCCGCTCGGCGAAGTCGGCATTTTCGGAGAGAAAACCGTAGCCGGGGTGGATGGCTTCGGCATCGGTCACTTCCGCCGCCGAGATGATGGAGGGAACGTTGAGGTAGCTTTGCGCGGAAGGGGCGGGGCCGATGCATACCGATTCGTCGGCGAGCTTGACGTATTTGGCCTCGGTGTCGGCTTCGGAATGCACGGCGACGACTTTCACGCCCAGTTCGCGGCAGGCGCGCAGCACCCGCAGGGCGATTTCTCCGCGATTGGCGATGAGGATCTTCTCGAACATGGCGCTCAACCGATCACGAACAGGGGCTGGCCGAATTCGACCGGCTGTCCGTTTTCGACCAGTACGGCCTTGATCGTACCTGCGGCGTCGGCCTCGATTTCGTTCATCAGTTTCATCGCCTCGATGATGCACAGGCGCTCGCCGACGGCGACGCTCTGGCCGACTTCGACCAGCGGCGCGGCACCGGGGGCGCTCGCGCGGTAGAAGGTGCCGACCATCGGCGACTTCATCACATGGCCTTCGGGTAGCGCGTCGGTTTCGGGCGCGTCGGCGGGCAGCGGCGCGGCGGCGGGCGGGGGCACCGCATGGGGAAACGCCGCATGGGGGGGCGGCGCGTAGAGGGGGTGAGGCGCGACGGCGTGAACAGGCGGGTGTTTGGCGATACGTACCTTTTCTTCGCCTTCGGTGATTTCGAGTTCGGAAATATCTGATTGTTGGACGAGATCAATCAGTTTTCCTAGCTTGCGCAAATCCATGTCGTACTCCGGAAAAACAGGGAACCGTTATCGGAAAGGAGAAAAAGCTGTTGGGGAGCGGTCGTCTGGCGCTGTGTCAGCCAGCTCGCTCCCGCAATCGGCTGAGGGCGAAATCCAGCGCCGCCAGATAGCCGTGGGCACCGAGACCGCAGATGACGCCCGCCGCGAGATCGGAAAAATACGAGTGGCGGCGGAAAGGCTCCCGACCGTGGATGTTGGAGAGGTGCACTTCCACGAACGGGATGCCGACGGCGGCCAACGCGTCGCGCAGTGCGATGCTGGTGTGAGTGTAGGCGGCCGGATTGATGATGATGAAGTCGATGCCTTCGACGGCGGCGGCCTGGATGCGGTCGATGAGCTGGCCTTCGTGATTGCTCTGGAAGGACTCGATCTGCACGCCTTCGGCGCGGGCGCGGGACTCCATGGCGATGTGGATGTCGGCAAGGGTCGTGTGGCCGTAGATTTCCGGCTCCCGGGTGCCGAGCAGATTGAGATTCGGGCCATGCAGCGCCAGGATGCGGCGCGGCGGGGGAGGTGTCTTGCTGCCTTTGGATCGCTTCATGGCGGGAGTTTTGCCCAATTCAGGGCGCTTTGTCCAGTGCCGGAACAAACGGATTGTCCGCGACGGCGAGCAATGCTTCGACCTGGGCGAGCCGGGCGCGCGGCTGGCGGCGGCCACGTTCGGCTCCCGCCGGGTAGATGGAGAGCCTGGCCGGAACGTCTTCCCAGTCCAGCGCCAGCGCCATTTCGGGGGCGTCGGGCGCGGGCTTGCGCACTTCGCGGTGCTCGAAAGCGACACCGGCGTCGAGGAGGAAGATTTCGACATCCTTGGCGCTTTCGGGGAACAGGTCGATTTCGACTTCGGCGTAGCGTGCCGCGGTGCCGTCGAGCGCGCCGCCGGTCAGGTAGGGCCTGAAACCGCCGAGCAGGCGCATCAGCCCCACCGCCGCCTTGCGCATGTCGGCGAGGCGTCCGGTCTGCTCCTCGCCCTGATACAGGGTTTGCCAGGTGCGCAGTTCGGCTTCGATCTCGGCGTTGGCGGGCAGGACTTCGCCAACGCCGATGCCCAGTCGGCGGGCGGCTTTGCGCTTGGCGAAACCGAAATCGCCGATGCCGTCCTCGGCCATCATGCGCGCGGCCAGCGCGGCGATTTCGCGTCTGCGTTGCACATTCCGGGAAGGAAAGCCATGTTGCGCCATGGAAGATAATCGCCTTCGGGTAGAATCTGCGCATTCTACACGGGGCGTTTGCATTCATGCACATTCACATTCTTGGCATTTGCGGTACTTTCATGGGGGGGATGGCACAACTGGCGGCGGCTGCCGGGCACAAGGTCACGGGCTGCGATGCCAATGTCTATCCGCCGATGAGCGATCAGTTGCAGGCGGCGGGCATTGCGCTCTCCGAGGGGTTCGATGCCGAACAGACGCATCTCAAGCCCGACATGTTCGTGATCGGCAACGCCATTTCGCGCGGCAATCCCCTGCTGGAAGCGATACTCGACCAAGGCCTGCCCTATGTTTCCGGCCCGCAATGGCTGTCCGAACACATCCTGCAAGAGCGTTGGGTGCTCGGTGTGGCAGGCACGCACGGCAAGACCACCACGGCGGCGATGCTCGCGTACATCCTGGAAAAAGCGGGACTCACTCCCGGCTTCCTGATCGGCGGCGTGCCGCTCGATTTCGGCGTCTCCGCCCGCCTCGGCAAAACGCCCCTGTTCGTGATCGAGGCCGACGAATACGACACCGCGTTCTGCGACAAACGCTCGAAGTTCGTGCATTACCGGCCCCGCACCCTCATCCTGAACAATCTGGAATTCGACCACGCGGACATCTTCGCCGATCTGGCGGCGATCGAAACGCAGTTCCATCACCTCGTGCGCACCTTGCCGGTTTCCGGCCGGATCATCGCCAATGCGCGGGAAGAAAGCCTCAAGAACGTGCTCGCGCGCGGATGCTGGACGCCGGTGGACTGGTTCAACGCCTGGAAAGACGGTTGGGGCGTGGAGGGCGACGATGCCAGCGGCAATCTCGTTATCTACGACGACAGCGGCGAGATTGGCCGCACGCACTGGCAACTGACCGGCGCGCACAACCGGGCCAATGCCTGCGCGGCGCTTCTGGCCGCGCGTCATGTCGGGGTGGCGCTCGCCGACGGGCTGGCGGCCCTGTCCGGATTCCGGAACGTCAAGCGTCGGCTGGAGATACGCGGCGAAGCCGGGGGCGTGAAAGTCTATGACGACTTCGCCCACCATCCCACCGCCATCGAAACGACGATAGACGGCCTGCGCCGCAAGGTGGGGCGGGTGTCGAGAATCCTCGCGGTGCTGGAGCCGCGCTCCAATACCATGAAGATGGGGACGATGAAGGACAGGCTCGCGGCCAGTCTGCGGCAAGCCGACCGGGTGTTCTGCTACGACGCCAATCTGGGATGGGATGCCGCCGCGGCGCTGTCGTCCTTGGGGGATCGTCAGAGCTGCCATGGCGACCTTGCCGCCCTGGTGGCTGCCGTCGCCGCCGAGGCGCGGCCCGGCGACCACGTGCTGGTGATGAGTAACGGCGGCTTCGGCGGCGTTCACCAGAAACTGCTCGACGCGCTTGGCGCGGGCTGAGAGGCTGTTAGCCTATTGACCCGGCAATCAAATGACGAGGTGGGGGATGGTTGCGGGCTTTGCGATGGCGGTTCATATGTCGTCATTGCGAGGAGCGCAGCGACGTGGCAATCCATGCAGCGGAGCCATCACCCGAAGCGTTGGAGCAGGCGGAACCGCCGTGTGGATTGCCACGGGCCTGCGGCCCTCGCAATGACGAGGGAGAAGGAAACAGACGGAACGCGACACGGCAATCTGTTCCGCCTCATCCTTGCTCCAGAAAGAACGCCAGAAATCCCCCAGTTTCAAACCAAGGCCATTGACAAAAATATTCCGTTGGTTTTTTTGTATATCCATTCGAGAATGCGTCAGGAACAGTCAGGATACTTGTCTGGTCGGGTTCAAGCTCGACTTTCGTCTTCTCCTGCGCAAACGGGGCGGAAGATGTCAGCGCCAGCAAAGCCAGGCAGAGCAGGCCCGCCACGCGGCACCCCGGTTTCAGAAACGCATCGAAAGCCATGGTAGTGCTCTCCTTCGTGAAGGGGGTTGCGTGGGAAATTCTGGACGGGTGCATGCCAAGTAGAAACCGAGGGGGTGTCAATGCGCGCGGCAAGTCGGCATATTCCTTTTTACGTCCCTCCGCCATCACCTTTCAATCCCGCCACGGAACCTCGCCGAACGCGGCGCGGTAAACAACCTTGATGTCCTCGCGCGACGGACGATGGTTCTGCCCGCCGCGATGGCCGATCTTGATCGCGCCCATCACCGCGGCAAGCCGCCCGCAGGCAAGCCAGTCCCAACCCTGCGAGATGCCATGAAGCAGACCGGCGCGACAGGCATCGCCGCAGCCGGTCGGGTCGACCACGGCATCGACCGGCACGGCAGGCACTTCGATGCACGCGCCGCCAACATGGATGTGCAAACCCTCCCCGCCGCGCGTCACGATCAGGGCATCGACCCCGGCGGCCAGCGTTTCGATGGGCAGCCCCGTCTTGTCGACCATCAACTGCGCCTCGTAATCGTTGACCGTGCAGTAACGGGCGAGCCTCAGGCAATGGAGCAGTTCGTCCGCGGAAAGTATCGGCAGCGCCTGTCCGGGATCGAACACGAAAGGCACGCCGGTTTCGGCCAGCCCTTCGACGTGGCGCAACATGCCGTCGCGGCCATCGGGCGAGACGATGGCCAGTTGCGCATCCCTGGCCGCGCGCACGTCGTTCTCGTGCGAATACATCATCGCGCCCGGATGGAAGGCGGTGATCTGGTTATCGTCGACGTCCGTGGTGATGAAAGCCTGCGCGGTATACGTGCCCGGCACATGGCGCACGTAGTCCTGGCATATGCCGAGTTCGTCGAGCCTTTGCCGGTAGGCCGCGGCATCGTCGCCCACCGTGGCGACAATCAGCGGCTCGGCCCCCAGCAGGCGCAGGCTGTAGGCGATATTGCCCGCACAGCCGCCGAAGTCGCGCCGCAATTCCGGCACCAGGAAAGACACATTCAGGATATGAATGCGCTCGGGCAGGATATGATTCTTGAAACGGTCATTGAAAACCATAATATTGTCGTAGGCCACCGAACCGCAAACGAGAATGGACATCAAAAAAACCTCCCCCACTGTCTGGATGAAATGCGATTATAGAAGGCGTTTCCGGGTTTTCCACCCGAGAACCAAATCCACACAGCCGTTCTCCAACAGGAAAACGGTTGCTTTCCCCGAATCCATTCCTTCCGCTTCTTCATGCTGATACATCCGCAATTCGATCCCGTCGCCTTCTCCTTCGGCCCGTTCAGTGTGCGCTGGTACGGGCTGACTTATTTGTTCGCTTTCGTTTGCTTTGCACTCCTCGCCCGCCTGCGCGCGCGGCGCAGGCCGGAAACGGGCTGGAACGGCCAGTCCATCGACGATCTGCTCTTCTACGGCGTCCTCGGCGTCATCTTCGGCGCGCGGCTCGGGGAGGTGCTGTTCTTCCGGCCCGATTACTATTTCGCCCATCCGCTCGAAATCCTCATGGTCTGGCACGGCGGCATGAGCTTCCACGGCGGTTTCATCGGCGTGCTCGTGGCGATGTGGCTTTACGGTCGCCGTCATGGCCGGGGCTTCTGGGAAATTACCGATTTCATCGCGCCGATGGTGCCCGTCGGGCTTTTCGCGGGACGCATCGGCAATTTCATCAATGCCGAGTTGTGGGGACGCCCCATGAGCGAGCCGCTGTTGCCATGGGCGATGATTTACCGCCAGGTCGACAGCCTGCCGCGTCACCCCTCGCAGCTTTATCAGGCGGCGGGCGAGGGGCTGCTGCTGTTCGCCCTGCTGTGGTGGTATTCGTCCAGCCACCGACCGCGCCGGGCGGTGTCCGGGTTTTTCCTGGCCGGTTACGGCATCCTGCGCTTCGGCGCGGAGTTTTTCCGCACGCCCGACCCCGGCATCTTCAGTTCTCTCGGCCTGGGGCTGACCACCGCGCAATGGCTGTGCGTGCCGATGTTCCTCGTGGGCGCGGGGCTGCTCGCCCACGCCTATTCCAAACGCCACGGCGATACCGCGCAGACCCCCGCGAGCGGCGGCAATTCGCCCGAAACGAGCTGACGATAGAAGGAGATAACGTGTCATCGAACCTGGTTGCAAGAAGCCTGTCCCGGATGCGCGCCATCATGGCGCAGGCGACCAGCAAGCCCCATGAGCCTTCGGCAAAGGAGCTGGATCGCATTCACCGCCAACTTGAGGAATGCGCCGCGGGCATCGGCGGCGAGGTTTCCACGCGGCAGCGCGCGGCGCGGCTGGCCGATACTTACCTGCATCTGGACGACGCCGGGCGGCGGGCCATCCTCAAAATGATCGCGCTCGATTTCGGCCCCGATCCCAAAGCCGTCGCCAAGGCCCACGCCGCTTACCAGAAGTCGCTCGGCACCAACGAGCAGTGGGAGGCCGAAGCGCAATTGCGCACGACGATGCGCTCGCGGCGTCTGCGCATCCTCACCCAGTTCAACGCCATCCCGCAGGGCGTGAAATTCCTGGTCGACCTGCGCGCCGACCTGTTGCGCTACACGGCGGACGACCCCTTGCTCAAACCGCTCGACCGCGAACTCGAAACCCGCCTCACCGCCTGGTTCGATGTCGGCTTTCTCGAACTTCAGCGAATCACCTGGGAGTCGCCCGCCGCGCTTCTGGAACGGCTGGTCAAATACGAGGCCGTGCACGCCATCCGCTCCTGGCGGGACCTGAAAAACCGCCTCGACTCCGACCGCCGCTGCTACGCCTTTTTCCACCCCCGCATGCCGCTGGAGCCGCTGATCTTCGTGCAGGTGGCGCTCACCGAGACGCTGGCCGACAACGTCCGGAATCTTCTCGACGTGCGCGCGCCGCTCGGCGATACCGGCAAGGCCGATACGGCGATCTTCTATTCGATCACCTCCTCGCAGACCGGGCTGCGCGGCATCTCGTTCGGCAACTTCCTGCTGAAGCGGGTCATCGGCGACCTGCAACGCGATTTTCCGCGCCTGCGCACGTTTTCCACCCTGTCGCCGATTCCCGGCCTCATCCGCTGGGCCAGGCAGAACCCGCAAAACCTGGACAGGCTCATCACCACCGCGGACTGGAAAGCCCTGGCCGCCGCAGGCATCGCCAGGGAAGCCGCCCCGCCGTTTTTCGAGGCCCTGCTCGGCGGCGATACCGCCTGGACGAAGAACAGCGCCCTGGGCACGGCCCTGCGCGCGCCCCTGCTGCGCCTGGCCGCGCAATATCTGGTCAAGGCCAAGCGCGGCGATCGCCCGCTCGATCCGGTCGCCCGCTTCCACCTCGGCAACGGCGCACGCATCGAACGCCTGAACTGGCTGGCCGACACCTCGGAAAAAGGCCATGCCCAGTCGTGGGGGATCATGGTCAACTACCTCTACGACCTCGGCGACCTCGAAACGAACGTCGAAGCCTATGCCCGCGACGGCAAGATCGACACATCCTCGTCGCTGCGGCGACTGGCCAGGGATTGACCGTTCCCGTCCCGGGAGAAAAGCGCCATGCCTATTCCGACTCTTTTCCGCGGGACACGGAACGAAACCCGGATGCTGCTCACCAGCACGGTGCCACCCATCATCCTGGCGATCCTGCTGCTGGCCAACAGCATGCGATTGCTGGAGAACACGGCCCGCGCCCATCTGGAAAACCTGATCGCCCGAAACGCGAACATGCTGCACGCCCTGGCCTCGGCCAGCATCGACCCGCCCGGTTTCGACACCTTGCAGGGCACCTTGGCCGAAGTGCTCGCCCAAGCCAGGGACGGGCTGGCCTATGTGCGCCTCGCCGACAATACCGGCAAGATACTGCTCTCCGCCGGGCTGCCGGAGCAGGAAACGCTGCATCCCCCCGACCTGACCGCCAACGGCGGCACCCCCATCGCCGCCCTGCTCGACCGGCCACTCGTCCATGTGCGCCGCCCGCTGCCGCTGTCACGCGGCCGGACCGGCTTTCTCCAGTTCGGCATCTCGAACACCCGCCTGCCCGCGACATGGCACGCCATCCTCTGGCAAGGCGCGCTGATTGCCCTGCCTTTCATTTTCCTCACTTTCGCCCTGTCCTCCTTCCTCGGCCACGCGCCCGCCCGCCGCCTCAAGCGCATCCTGACCGGCAGCCGCGCCATTGCCCAAGGCAGGCTCGACCTGCGCCTGCCCGGCAAGGGCGACGACGAACTCGCCCGCATTGCCCGCCACTTCAACGCCGTCGCCGCCACGCTGCAACAACAAACCCGCGCCCTGCACGACGCGCTCGAACGCCTCGAAATCGGCAAGGCGCGATACGCCCTGATCGTCTCCGGTGCCAACGACAGCCTGTGGGACTGGGACATCGCCAGTGGCCGCTGCCGCTTCTCGTCCCGCTTCTGCGAAATGCTCGGCCTGCCCGGCATCCCTCCGGCATCCCGCGCGCCGATGCTGGAGACGACGAGCGCGTTTTTCACCTCGCGCCTGCATCCGGACGAAGCCGATGCCTTCCACAGCCGCATCCTCGACTACCTGAAAGGCGGCAGCCCGCAATTCATGTTCGAGCACCGCCTCCGCCACGAGGACGGCAGCTACCTTTGGGTCATGAGCCGCGGTGCGGCAAAACGCGACGCGCAAGGCCGTGCCCTATGGATAGCCGGCTCGATCAGCGACATCCACGCCTGCAAATGCGCCCGCCAGCAGCTACAGCACGACGCCATACACGACAGCCTCACCGGCCTGCCGAACCAGGCGCTGTTCATCGAACACCTGCGGCAAGCCCTGGCGCAGCAAGACCGCGACGCGCACTGCCGCGCCGCCGTGCTGGCGGTCAACCTCGAACGCTTCCACCTCATCAACGACAGCTACAGCCACGCCACCGGCAACCATCTGCTCTGCCACATCGCCCGGCATTTCGTCGAGCGGCTGCGAAGCGGCGACATCGTTGCCCGCCTGAGCGCCGACCAATTCGCCATCCTCCTGCACGGCGTCGCCGACACCGACGAAGCCTTGCAGATCTCCCGCCAACTGATCGAACTGCCCGGCTTCACGCCCCCCGGCGCGCGCCAGGCCCTGCAAATAAAATGCCGCGCCGGGTTGGCAATGAGCGACGGCAGGGCCGATGCCGAAACCCTGTTGCGCGATGCCGACAACGCCTTGCAGGTCGCGCGCATCGGTAAATCCGACCCCATCCAGGTCTTCCAGGCATCCATGTACGCCAGGATGCTCACCACGCTGACGCTCGAAACCGACCTGCGCAGCGCCCTGGCGGAAAGATCCCTGAGTGTCGCCTACCAGCCCATCGTCCGCCTGTTCGACCGCCGCATCGCCAGCTTCGAAGCCCTCGTCCGCTGGCAGCATCCCCTGCGGGGGCAAATCCCGCCGGACGTATTCATCCCCCTGGCCGAATCCCTCGACCTGATCCACGAACTGGGCATGTTCGTCCTGCACCGCGCCTGCCTCGACATCCTGAAATGGCAGCGCCAGACCGGCCCCGACGCCCCGCCGGTCAGCATCAACCTGTCCGCGCGCCAGCTCGCCCGCGCCACCCTGGCCCGCGAACTGCTCGACACCATCTTCAGCCACGGCCTCACGCCCGAGCGGTTGCGCTTCGAGGTCACGGAAAGCCTGCTCACCCATTCCAGCGGCCCCAACATCGAAACCCTGCACATTCTGCACGACGCGGGCATCACGGTGCTGATCGACGACTTCGGCACCGGCTACTCGGCGCTCAGCTACCTGCACACCCTGCCTTGCGACATCGTCAAACTCGACGGCTCCTTCATCGGCCCCGTCGCCACCGACGAGCGCCCGCGCGCCGTCGTTCGGCACAGCATCGGCCTTGCCCACGACCTGGGCATGACCGTCGTGGCGGAATGCATCGAAAGAGAAGACCAGCTCCGCACACTGCGCGACATCGGCTGCGACTTCGGGCAAGGCCACCTGTTCTCGAAACCGCTGCCCGCCAACGAAGCCTGCCGCCTGCTCCACCCCGGCAACGGCACGGCATCGCAGCCTTGACGTTTCATGGGCGACATGGGCCGATGACATCGCACGGAAATATTGCATTACAGTTCGCCCGCATGTAGTATTGACGTGTGCGCGCTATAGTTACCCATGGCGCTAACACCCCAAACGCTGGTCCGCATCTTTTTTGATTGACTGTATGCAACCAGCGAACCGCAGCAATATTACAAACAGACGCGCCATTGCCGTTTCGGCGCACCAGTCCTGCTTTTCAGGAGAATGACCATGAAACGCATTGCCTCACGTATCGCACTGGCAGCCTTGCTGGTAACCGGCGCAGCGGCGAGTTCCTCGGCCCTGGCCGGTCCGTATTACTACCCGTATTACTATGGCTACTACGGCTATGGCTATTACGCCCCCTACTACCGTCCCTGGACGGTAGGGTATGTGTTACCGGCCTACGTGCCTTACTACGCCGTGCCGTATGCGGCGTACAGGCTGCCCGCCCCGCCTCACAGCCACCACTATGTGCGCGTCTACAACGACGCCCTGTTGCTCGCCACCCGCACGGGTCGGGTCATCCGGGCCTGGCCGGGCTATTTCCCCTGAGAACATCGGCTAAGCGTCACCCGATGTTTGCCACGCGGCCGGACACTGTTCCGGCCGTTTCGTTTTCCGCGCCATCTTCGCCCGCCTCGTCGCCCAGGAAGCCGCCGCTTTGCCGCGCCCACAACCGGGCATAAAGGCCGCCGCGCGCAAGCAGGCTTTTGTGATCGCCTTCTTCCACGATGCGGCCCCGGTCGATGACGATCAAACGATCCATCGCCGCGATGGTCGACAGGCGGTGCGCGATCGCCACCACGGTCTTGCCCTCCATCAAGCGGTAAAGGCTCTCCTGAATCGCCTGTTCGACCTCGGAATCGAGCGCGCTGGTCGCCTCGTCCAGCAGCAGGATCGGCGCATCCTTCAGCATCACCCGCGCAATGGCGATGCGCTGGCGCTGCCCGCCGGAGAGCTTCACCCCGCGCTCGCCGACATGCGCATCGTAACCGCATCGCCCTTTTGGATCGGTGAGCGCCAGGATGAACTCATGCGCCTCCGCGCGCCGCGCCGCCGCCAGCATCTGCCCGTCATTCGCGCCCGGGCGGCCATAAAGAATGTTGTCCCGCACCGAACGGTGCAGGAGAGACGTATCCTGCGTCACCATCCCCACCTGGGCGCGCAGGCTGTCCTGCATCACGGTGGCGATGTCCTGATCGTCGATCAAGATGCGGCCCGATTCGGGATCATAAAAACGCAACAACAAATTGACGAGCGTGGATTTACCCGCGCCCGAGCGCCCGACGAGGCCGATCTTCTCGCCGGGGCGAATCCTCAGGTCGAACCCGTCGATCACCCGGCGCGGCCCACCCTCCGCCTTCTCCCCCTTCTCCCCCTTGAGTCCGTAGGAAAAACCGACCTGCTCGAAGCGGATTTCCCCGCGCCTCACCACAAGCGGGCGGGCATCGGAACGATCCACCACCTGGCGCGGGAGAGACAAGGTGTTGATGCCATCCTGCACCGTCCCCACATGCTCGAAAAGCGTCGCCATCTCCCACATGATCCAGTGCGACATCCCGTTCAGGCGCAGGGCCATCGCCACCGCGCCGACGCCGATCTCCCCCCGCGACCACAAAAACAGCGCCGTCGCCGCCATCCCGAGAATCAGGCCCATGGACATCGTGTGCTGCACGACCTGGATACCGCTCACGAGCCGCATCATCCCATGCACATTGACGAGGAACGCCTGCATCGCCTCGCGCGCATAGCCCGCCTCGCGCCCGGCGTGGGAGAAAAGCTTCACCGTGGCGATATTCGTATAGGCATCGGTGATGCGCCCCGTCATCGACGCGCGGGCATCGGACTGCGCCTTCGACACCCGCACGAGGCGCGGCACGAAATAACACAGCGCCCCGATGTAGCAAACCAGCCAGCTACCCAGGGGAACGAGCAGCCAGCCGTCGAAGCCCCCCACGATCGCCGCCAGCGTTGCGAAATAAATCAGGGCAAAAACGAGGATGTCGGTCAGGATGAAGCAGGTATCGCGCGCCGCCAACGCGGTCTGCATCACCTTGGTCGAAACGCGGCCCGCGAATTCATCCTGGTAAAAACTCATGCTCTGCCCGAGCATGAGCCGGTGGAAATTCCAGCGCAGCCGCATGGCGAAATTGCCCGCCAGCGCCTGGTGCTTTATCAGCGTTTGCAGCAGCACCATGACGACGCTGGCGGCGATGATCCCCGCCAACAGCCACAGGCG
>JAISNX010000119.1 GCA_031276015.1 Azoarcus sp. | reverse complement strand
CTCACCGCCTATACCGAAGTCTTGCAGGACGGCATGCTCGACATGATCCGCTCCGGCAAGCTCGTCTGCGCCTCGGCCACCGCCGTTTCGCTCTCGGCCAAGGCGCTGGCCGACCTCTTTGCCAATATCGACGAATACCGCAAGAGCATCATCCTGCGCCCGCAGGAGATCAGCAATCATCCGGAAATCATCCGGCGGCTGGGCACCATCTCGATGAACGGCATGCTCGAAGCCGACATCTACGGCAATGTTAATTCCACCCACGTGCTCGGCTCGAAGATGATGAACGGCCTGGGCGGCTCGGGCGACTTCGCGCGCAATGCCTATCTCTCGATCTTCATGACGCCTTCCACGGCCAAGAATGGCGCGCTCTCGTGCATCGTGCCGATGGTTTCGCACGTCGACCACACCGAGCACGATGTGCAGGTGCTGGTCACTGAACACGGCCTGGCCGACCTGCGCGGCCTTGCCCCGCGCCAGCGCGCCCGGCTGGTGATCGACCGATGCGCCGACCCCCGTTTCCGCCCCGTGCTCGATGATTACCTTGCCCGCGCGGAAAAGAGTGCCAACGGCAAGCAGACGCCGCACTTGTTGGGCGAAGCCTTCGATTGGCACCTGCGCGCGTTGCGCGGCGAGTCGATGTGACACAGCGCCGCGCCCGGAATACGACAGACCGGGCGCGGGATATGCTCCCAAATCTGCGGGGCATCCAAGCTTGATTTTCGGTACGGCTTTACGGCTTGCGTTCGCGCGAGACGGTTCAGCCGTGCACCGCGTGCAGCATCGCTTCTTTTCCGGCGCGGGTTTCTTCGAGCAGGCTGGCGAACTGCGCCTTGTCGATGCCGGGGTCGTCGTTTTCCGCTCCGGGGCCGTTTTTGTGCAAATGGCTGAAAGGATTGCGTTCCTCGGCGGCCAGGGTGGCGACGCGCACGATGTTATGTAGTTCTTCCGGAGGCCAGCCGCCGCTGTAGGGGCCGTCATCATCGAGCGCGTCGATGATGTCCTCGGGCAGCTCGAAGGCTTCGAGCACCGCGCGGGAAATCGGCGTGTTCCATACCGAGACGAATTCGGCGAAACGCGCGAAATCGCCTTCCAGCGCCGGGTAATCGCCAACCCGCGCCAGCAAAAAGAACTGGCCGATGTCGGTCATCATCCCGGCGAGCATGGCCGTGTCGGGGTTGACTGCGCGCAGGTAATGGGCAAAAGCGTAAGCCCAGGAGGCGACATCCGCCGAATGCCGCCAAAGCTGCGCGGCGATCTTGCGCAACTGGGGGGAGCGGTGATCCTGGATGAGCTGCTCGGCGGCCACCGCGAAGGCGAGGCAGCGCAAGGCCGCCAGGCCGATGCGCCTGACGGCATTGTTGACGCTGGTGATATGCGCGCCGTAGGGATTGAGCAGCATCGCGTTCGCCATGCGGATGACCTTTGCGCTCAGTACCGGCTCGGCGCGCACGACGGCGACAATGTCTTCGATGGAAGAATCCGGGTCGTCGGCAAGCTGCTTGATCCGGAGCGAAATGTCCATCGAAGTGGGGAAGTTCAAGTGCCCGGTATCGAGTTCCGTTTCAATCCGCGCGGCAAAGGCTCGCGTCTGCGCCCCGAAGTCCTGCATGGTCTCTGCTCCATCTTTGAAGGTGGAAAGAACGTCCGCCTGCCCGGAACAGCCATTCAGGTTAAAACCGGGCGGCATGCGCCCGGTTCTTCGCAAACACGTCGGCAACTTATGCCGGATTGCCGAAGCGGGCGATCTTGCCGATCAGTCCGCCAATGGTTTCCTGGATGTCCGCTGGCAGCAGCACGACCTTTGCATTCTCCGATGCGGCGAGTTTTTGTACTGAGGAAATGTACTTCTCCCCGAGCAAATAAAGCATGGGGCCGGGTTCCGTGCCGAGCGCGGAAGTTACCCGGCGTATGGATTCGGCGGAGGCTTCGGCCAGTGTGACCTGGGCGCTGGCGTCGCGGCGCGCGGATTCGAGCCGGGCTTCGGCTTCGAGAATGGCGGACTGCTTTTCGCCTTCCGCGCGCGTGACCATGGCCTTGCGCTCGCGTTCGGCGGCGGCCTGCATCTCCATGGCTTTCTGCATCGAGGTCGAAGGCTTGATGTCCTGGATTTCCACCGATTTCACCGTCAGGCCCCAGTCGATGGCCTCGTCGGCGATGCTCTCGCGCAGCCGCGCCTTGATCTTGTCGCGCGAGGAAAGCGCCTCATCGAGTTCCATTTCGCCGACGATGGAGCGCAGGGTGGTCATGATGAGGTTGCGGATCGCTTCCGAGAAATCGGTGACGCCATAGACCGCCTTCACCGGGTCGGTGACTTTGATGAACGCAATGGCGTTGGTGAGGATCACGGCGTTGTCGCGCGTGATGACTTCCTGCTCCTGCACGTCGAGGATGATGTCCTTGGTGACGAGCTTGTAGGCCACCCTGTCCAGGTAGGGAATCAGGAAATTGAGGCCGGGCCGCAAGGTGCACTGGTATTTGCCGAGGCGTTCGACGACCCATTCCTCGCCCTGGGGAACGAGGCGGACGCCCTTGGCGATGGTGACGAGGGCCAGGATCAGAATGGCGACAGTGACCAGAAAGCCGATGTTCATGAAAAGACTCCTTGATAAAAGACGGCGGAGAAAAAACGGAAGCAATATAACAGGCTCGCGCGAGGGCATCGCGGCACGGGAACGCTCAGGCTTTTTCGACCTTGACGAAACTGCCTTCGACCGAAACGACCTTCACCCTGGTACCGATGTCGATCTCGGCATCGGCGGCGCAAGGCCATTCTTCCGCGCCGAGGATGGGCCGCTGGAAGCGCACCTTGCCGCGCGTGAAGGGTGCCACGGCATGAACCAGCAGGCCGATTTCGCCGATCACATCGCCGTCGGCGGTGCCGATCGGGGTCTGGTTCGTGAAGCGTTTGAAATATCTGAACCATAACACCGTCATCACCGTCGAACTCGCCGCCCACAACAGTAATTGTCCGGAAAGCGGCAGCCCCGGCGCGATCAGCAACAGCAGGCCGACGAGCAAGGCACCCAGGCCAAACCAGATCACGAAAAAGGATGGAATCGCCAGTTCCAGCAAAACCAGTGCAATCCCGCCGACAATCCAGACCCACCATTCGAGAACCATGACACCTCCCTGTGTTGGAACCCCGGATTGTAACGTGGGATATTTTTACGCGGGTCATGACGTGCCGGGGCAGGATGTGCCGCTTGCCGCCACCGCGCGGTAAACTGCGGCACGAACTGCCACGAACAGGACTGCCCGGGTCGAACCATGAAAGAAGTCAATGCCGAAAACCAGATTTCGCGTTTCGTCCTGCGTGGCTACAAGTCCATTGCGGAATGCGATCTGAAGCTTGGGCGGCTCAACGTGCTGATTGGTGCCAATGGCGCGGGCAAATCCAATTTCCTCGGATTTTTCCGGATCATTTTCCGCATTTTCAACAGGCAGTTGCAGCTTGCCGTTGCCGAAATGGGCGGGCCGGATGCGCTATTGCATTTTGGCCGCAAGCGGACAGAAGAAATGCGTGCTGAACTTTGCTTTGGCAACAATGGCTATCGTTTTACTCTGCGGCCAACGGGGAATAATCGCATGATGTTTGCGCCCGAAGAGATATGGTGGAATAAGCGTGGAGATGTTCATTCTGAATCGGGGCATTTTGAAAGCTGTTATGTCCAAAAAAAATTTCGCTTCCGTTTCTGGAAATATGTTGTACCCACCATGCGAAGTTGGCGTCTCTACCATTTCCACGATACCAGCCCCAGTGCATGGGTCAAGCGGGTGCACGGCATCAACGACAATGAATACCTGCGTGATGATGCCCGCAATCTGGCGGCGTTTCTTTACCGTCTGAAGCAATATCACGCGCAGCATTACGACCGCATTGTCTGGGCCATTCAGCTTGTTGCGCCTTTTTTCGGGGATTTCCATCTGCGCCCCACCGTTGGCAACAGTGAGAAAATACAGCTTGAATGGACGGAAAAGGGACAGGATGTACCTTTCCCGGCGAGTGCCCTGTCCGATGGCACCCTGCGCTTCATCTGTCTGGCAACGGTACTGCTACAGCCTGAAGAGTTCATGCCCGCTGTCATCCTGATCGACGAACCGGAACTGGGGCTGCACCCCTTTGCCATTGCCGTGCTGGCGGAGATGATGAAATCGGCCTCGCAGGATCGCCAGTTGATCGTTTCTACCCAGTCTGTTGAACTGGTCAATGAATTCGATGCCGAAGATTTGATCGTTGCCGATAAACAGGAACAGGCTACCGTATTACGGCGGCTGGATACCGAAGATTTGAGCGAATGGCTGGGGGAATACAGTCTGGGCGAACTGTGGAAAAAGAATCTGCTCGGCGGAGGGCCAGTCTGATGAGTCGGGTCTATCTGCTCGTGGAAGGGCAATCTGAAATGGCCTTTGTGAAAAAACTCCTGCAACCACACTATGCGCGCATGGCCTTGTACATTGAGTCTACCCTCGTTAAAACGAGTAGTGAACATCGCGGCGGAATGCCGGGTTATGCTGGTATCAAACGACAGGTTGACCATTTGTGCAAGCGGTACAAGCGGCATGCGCATGTTTCCACTATGTTCGACCTTTACGCACTGCCAGGAGACTTTCCCGGCAAGAATTCGTCCGACTGGGTAAAACAAAAGACTGGTCGGCAAAAGGCGGAACTGATAGAAACCTGTCTGGCTGAAGACATTTTTCACCACAATTTCATCCCCAACATCATGGTGCACGAATACGAAGCACTTATGTTCGTGCGCCCCCGATGTTTTCTTGAATTGGGCGGTCAGAAGGTGGTAGATGCGCTGGAAAAGGTGCGGCAAAACACTGCGCCCGAAGACATCAACGACAGCCCGCATACCGCTCCGTCCAGGCGCATTCTGCCCGTGATGCCCAAATATAATAAAATCCTTGATGGATCCAGGATTGCCTGCGATACCGGCCTCGATGCCATGCGCGCCGATTGTCCGCATTTCGATGCCTGGCTTCGCAAACTCGAAGGACTGGCCGGATAAATACCGGCAAAAGCATTGAATGCGCAAACCAAAACCCGAACTCACCTGGATGGGCAAGGAGGCGCGGCCCAGGCTGGAGCCGGTGGTTCTGGTGGAAGATGTTTCGCTGTCGTACCACGCCGGGGAGGGGGCAGAGGAGGGCGGCATCTTCGACAACCAGCTGATATTTGGCGACAACCTGCTGGCGCTGAAGGCGTTGGAGCAAGAGTTTACGGGCAAGGTGAAATGTGTATTCATCGACCCGCCATACAATACCGGCAGTGCGTTTACCCATTACGATGATGGGCTGGAACATTCGATCTGGCTGGGGTTCATGCGCGACCGGCTGGAAATCAGCAGACGGTTGCTGGCGGAGGAGGGTTCTTTGTGGATTACGATCGACGATAACGAGGCGCACTATCTGAAGGTGTTGTGCGATGAGATATTCGGGCGGGCAAATTTTGTCTCGAATGTAATCTGGCAGAAGAAATACACCATCGCCAATGATGTCAGGTGGTTTTCAGAAAATCACGACCATATCCTGATTTACGCGAAAGACAAATCCGCCTGGCGACCCAACAGGATGCCGAGAACGGATGAAATGAACGCGCGCTATAAAAATCCGGACAGGCACCCGAAAGGGCCGTGGAAGGCGACGCCCCTGCACGCCAAGAGCGGGCCTGAAACAGCGAAAAACTTTTCCTATTGCTTCAGGAATGGCGTCCTCTGGATGCCGCCTCCGGGAACATACCCACGATTTTCCGGGGAATCATTGCGGGCAATGGACGAAAACGACGAAATCTGGTTTGGGAAAAACGGGAAAGCCACGCCAGCCAGAAAGACATTCCTGCACGAACTTCCGGACGGGGGAACGCCGAGTGCCACGGTCTGGCTCCATGCGGACACCGGTAACAACCACGAAGCCCGTGATGAAGTGAAGGCATTCAACCCGGAAAACCCGTTCGATACCCCGAAACCGGAAAAACTCTTGCAGAAAATCATTCATCTTGCTACGCGAGAAGGAGACTTGCTGCTCGATTCCTTTGCCGGTTCCGGCACGAGCGGCGCGGTGGCGCACAAGATGGGCCGTCGCTGGATCATGGTCGAACTGGGCGAACATTGCCATACGCACATCATTCCACGCCTGAAAAAGGTCATTGATGGCGAGGACAAGGGCGGCATCACGGACAGCGCGGGCTGGAAGGGCGGCGGCGGTTTTCGCTATTACCGCCTCGTGTCCGGCATGCCAGCGATCCGCAACGGACAAAAATGACTCGACCCCTGGAGCACTGGCTCGCGCGCGGCATCGACAGCAACAAGCGCGACGATCTGCGCACGGGTTTCGCCTGGCTATACGGATTCGTCGCCGCGCGGCGCTTTGCACTGGCCGGTTTGCTCGCGCTGGCGCTGCTCGCATCCCTGCTCGCCCTGCTGCAACCCTGGCTGATGAAGCATCTGCTCGACGACGCCCTGCTTGCCCGCGATCCCGAATTGCTCGCCATGCTTGCCGCCGCCATGATCGCCGTCGGCCTTTTCGCCACCGCGCTCGCCGGACTCAACCGCTACCTGCACACCCGCCTTTCCGGACAAATCCTTTTCGCGCTGCGCGCCGATCTTTACCGCCATTTGCAAACCCTTTCCCCCGCCTTTTTCGGTGAGCGCCGCACCGCAACACGCCGCGCCGTTTCGCGGCGATGGAAGGCGTCTCCGGGCGCGTCGCGCAGGGTTTGCGCCAGGCCGGGCTGGACGAGGCGCTCGCCACGCTCGTTCCCTCCTCGCCTTGCCGCGTGCACTGGCGCGGCAAAGAGAGCGCCATCAATGCGGAACATTTGATTCAGTGGCCCAGTTTCGATACCGCCCTGCTGCGCGTCACGGTGTTGCGGTGCGCGAGGCGCGGGTAGTCGGCCTGTGGATTGCCGCGCTTCGCTCGCAATGACGAGGATTTTGGGCATTGTGGCAAAGGCTTGGGGTACTGCGATGCCCGCCATACCCGTCATTGCGAGGCCCGAAGGGCCGTGGCAATCCATACGGCCTGTGGATTACCGCGTTTCGCTCGCAATGACGAGGATTTTGGGCATTGCGGCAAAGGCTCGGGGTATTGCGATGCCCGCCATGTCCGTCATTGCGAGGCGCGTAGCGCCGCGGCAATCCATGGAGCCGACGGCAGCACCGCTTCGCTCGCAATGACGAAACTTCCCCGTTTCAGGGGATTTCCCTCCACTTCTTGTTTTTGCTCGGATCGGGGACACCGCCGCCGACTTACCCCGCGCTCACCGCCAGCATCAACTGGTTGATGCGTTTGACGAAACTCGCCGGGTCGTCCAGCGTGCCGCCTTCGGCAAGCAGCGCCTGGTCGAACAGCACCGCCGCCCAGTCGTCGAACCGCGTGTCTTCGCTCTTGAGGCGCAGCACCGCCGGGTGATGGGGGTTGATTTCGAGAATGGGCTTCGAGGCGGGCGCTTCCTG
>JAISNX010000070.1 GCA_031276015.1 Azoarcus sp. | reverse complement strand
AGCAAAATACACAAGAAGGCCAAATGGATGAATTGCAAGCTGGTGTTGAGCAGGCGCTCGCAGTTCTTCCACAATCTCCTGTTTTTCTCCAACCAGGCGAAGCTGCGCTCGACGATCCAGCGCTTGGGCATGAGCTGGAAGGTATGTCACTCATTACGCTTGGCAATTTGTACCGTCACATGCTCACCCAGTATCTCGCGCACCTCTTGCGCAAAGGGAGCGCCCACATAACCACCATCGGCCAGAAGGCTCTGTACCCGTTGAAGTTGGGCCTTGCTGCGGCGTAGCGCTTGCAATGCGCCCTGGCGATCCGTCACCTGCGCCGTGCTGACCGCCACTGCATGCGGAAAACCCTGCGTATCAACAGCAATGTGGCGCTTGATCCCGGAGACCTTTTTGCCTGCATCATACCCCTTGTGCTTCGCCGTATCCGTGTTCTTCACGCTCTGCGCATCCACGATCAACAGCGTGCTGCCAGCGTTGCGCCTCCGTTTCTCCCGGGCTGCGCCAACCTGATTTTTTTAAAGCCTGCTCCAGCAGGCTGCCTTCCTCGCGTGCTTGGCTCCAGATCGTGAAATACGAATGCACCGTACGCCACTTGGGAAAATCCCCCGGCAGCGCCCGCCATGGGCAGCCGCTCTTGAGCAGGTACAGCACCGCGCAGAATATTTCATACAGTTCCACTCGCCGCGGACAGGTCTTCTTGCGCGCGCTCTCCAGCAGCGGACTGATGGCCTCAAATTGTTCCCGACTTATATCGCTTGGGTAGCTTTTCATCATCTCATGAGCCTATCATGGCTTCTGAGACTTTGAACAGGTTCTTAGAGCACACTTGAATACGGCTGTTTGGGGCCAGCGGGTAAATCACTGACCGATTGGCGCTTTCGCCATTTGGCCACGGTCTTTGGGTTAATACAAAAGCGTGCCGCCAAGGCTCTTATGCTCTCTTGACTATGTTGTATTGCTCGACGCACCGCCTGAAGTCGTTGTGGCACCGCCGTGTAAAACTTGTCCCATAAAGCATCATTCCAAGTAGTGGGTAAAATAGTACCAGAAAATGATGGGACTAAACATCTAGAGAGCGCGTTTCCGGGAGTCAACACCCTTGCGTTGCATATATCGCCCGTTTCAGGGCGGCAAATACCATGTGGCCGCAAAATTTACCGGTTTGTCGGCCATGTGGATGCTAGAATATGTGAGTCATGTATCAATTGGAAAATTTCCGGGATTGGCCAATGAAATATCGTTTATTGATTTCTATTGCCGCTTTCGTGGTAATGGCGGTTCTTTTGTTTTGGATTCAGTCGACGCTGGATTCCGTAAAGCCTGATCCCAAGATGCCGGATTGTGGCAAGATAAGACAATGCCTCAAGGCAGAGTCCGCGTGGCCGCCAAAGATGCAAGATTGCCCTGCCGTCTTGGCCCCATTTACCGTCAGAAAACGCGTAAACAATAAATGGGGTTATTCGATGAATTACGAAGGATGTTCCACGGAGCAGATTATCGCGCCCCGTTTCGATGTCGCGGAAAAGTTTGGGAACAATGGCTTGGCGAAAGTCAAAAATGATGGCAAGTGGGGTTATATCAACCTCAAGGGCGAGGAGGCGGTCCAGCTGAGTTTCGACGAGGTGGGAGATTTTCACTACGGACTGGTTCCCGTCAAGTCGAAAGGTAAATGGGGCTATACCAACGCGCAGGGCTTCCCGGCGGGTTCTACCCGCTTCGACGCGGTTTCGGGTGTCTGGCGCGATGGGCTTTCGGCTGTGCAGATCGGTGGAAAATGGGGATACATCGACCCCAAGGGAGAAACGGTTATCGAGCCGAAATTCGACCGGGCCATGGCGTTCTCGAATGGCCTGGCAAGAGTCGAAACCGCCGGAAAGTGGGGGGCCGTCGATACGCGCGGCAACGTGGTGATACCGCTGGATTTCGATGTGATACTTTCAACCAAAGGTTCCGACCTGCTGCTGGTCGCGCGCAATCGCAAGTATGGCTATTTCGACCCCAAGGGCGCGGAAATCATCCCTCCCCTGATGATAAAGCCGGTAGAAGCGCGGCGAGATGGCAGCGGGGCGATACAGATCAAGCTGAACGAATTCGCGTTCGCGCCGGAAGGCGGTAATGTCTGGAGCGATACGGTTCCTCTTAATGGCTGGTTTTATCACAATGCGGCAAACGAGAAAATGCGCTTCGACGAAAATGGCAAGGCACAGATCTGGCGCAAGGGCGCATGGTTTTATATCAGCAAGCAAGGGCGACTCATTCCCGAGTCCGCGCAGGGTTGAAATGCCGAAGGAAGACTCGGCGCGTTCTTCGCATGTTTCCCTGCCGCGTTCCGGCAAACCGGCAAGGCCGAAGGTTAGCGACGGGCTTTTGTTGTGCCCGTCGCCGGAAAAACGCCTTGTTATTTCTTCGCAAAACAGAATGCCCAGAAGGGAATAGATCGCGCAATAGCCGAACAATCCCGTGGCGAGCGGCACGACTCCCAGCCATCCCCACCAGCCGATGATACCGGTTGCGGCAAGCGCGATCAGGGCGATACCCAGGGTAATCCGCAGAATGCGATCCAGGCTGCCTGTATTTTTCGGCATGATGCCTCCTTTTTCCTTCTCCCTCGTCATTGCGAAGGCCGCAGGCCCGTGGCAATCCACACGGCGGCTCCGCTTGCCCCAACGCTTCGGGCGATGGCTCCGCTGCATGGATTGCCACGGCGCTTTGCGCCTCGCAATGACGGGTATTGGCGGTGTCGCAATGCCTTGAACTTTCGCGCCAATCCCCAAGACCTTCGTCATTGCGAGCGAAGCGCGGCAATCCAGACAGCCTTGCAACTTGCCTCGGCGCTTCCAATGGCGGAACCGCTTCATGGATTGCCACGGCGCTACGCGCCTCGCAATGACGCGGTGGGAGGTATTGCCGCGTCGCCGGAGTCTGCCATCTGGTGGCAGCACTTCGGGCTGTGTAGACACCTGTGCCGAAGCGTCAAGGAACGAAGCAGGCAGGCGGCAGCACGCGGACACGCGTACCCCCGCTTTTCCTGGCAAGGGCGATTGGCTATAATTCATCGGTTTTTCCGGGTTTTCGTCCTGAACGGGACAAAGGAAGGGATCATGAGTGACCAGAAGGTGGATAGCGAGCGCCGCGCGCTCATCTTGGCGACGTCCGCCGCGGGCGGCGTGGCCGTGGCGGCTGCGGCGGTGCCGTTCGTCGCCAGCCTGGCCCCGTCGGAACGCGCGAAAGCCGCCGGCGCGCCGGTGGTGGCGGACATCGGCAAGCTCGCCCCCGGCGAGAAGATGGTGGTGAAATGGCGCGGCAAGCCGGTATGGATTCTGCGGCGCACGCCAGAGATGCTCGCCTCGCTCGAAGCCGTGGCCAACAGGGTGAGCGACCCCGCCTCGGAGAAGTCCGAACAGCCGGCCTACGCCAAGACCCCGTCACGCGCGGTCAAGGACGAATACCTCGTCGTCGTCGGCATCTGCACGCATCTGGGCTGTTCGCCCTCCGACAAGATCAAGCCCGGCAATGCGGAAGGCATGCCAGCCGACTGGCAGGGCGGTTTCTTCTGCCCCTGTCATGGCTCGCAGTTCGATCTGGCCGGACGGGTGTTCA
The DNA here is from genome assembly GCA_031276015.1 of Azoarcus sp. Taxonomy (GTDB): domain Bacteria; phylum Pseudomonadota; class Gammaproteobacteria; order Burkholderiales; family Rhodocyclaceae; genus WRNU01. The sequence continues at coordinate 370 of JAISNX010000070.1, read as the reverse complement.
AGGCCATGCCCGCGCCGACCAATCTCGAAATTCCTCCCCACACTTACCTGTCGGATACGTCCATCCTCATTGGCGAAGATCCCAAGGGGGCATAAAGCATGGCTGCGAATACCAATTACGAAAAATACCGCTCGAACGGCACCCTCCTGGGCAACGCGCTGGAATGGGTCGATGCCCGTTTTCCGGCAACTTCGCTGTGGCGGGCGCATCTGTCCGAGTATCACGCGCCGAAGAACTTCAACTTCTGGTACTTCTTCGGCTCGATCGCGCTCGTGGTGCTCGTCATCCAGATCGTGACGGGCATCTTCCTGACGATGAACTACAAGCCCGACGGCACGCTCAACGCCGACGGCATCCCGCGCGCCTTCGC
>JAISNX010000002.1 GCA_031276015.1 Azoarcus sp. | reverse complement strand
GGCGAGAGCAAGCAAGTCGCCGTAACGCCCGGATTCGATGACGACACGATTCCGACGCCGGAAAACCTCGCGATCAAGCCGACGCCGAAGCCGGAACATAGCCTTGGCGAGAAGATCGTCGGCGCGGGCGAGGCGGTGCTGACGATGGGGACGGGGCTGGTCGGCGTCATCGCGGGTTCGGCGGCGGGGGCGGGCAAGATCGTCAAGGACGTGGTGACGGGAAACTTCGTTCCCGGCGAGCCAGAGGCCGAAAAACTGGCGACGGAGATCGCGGAGGAATTGACGTATTCACCGCGCACGGAGGCCGGACGGGACGCGCTGAAAGGTGTTGCCAGTGTGATGGAAGAGGCTAAAATACCGCCGTTCGTGCCGGGGTTGGGAACGGCGGGGGTGGCCGGACGGGTGGGGATGGGGGCCACTCGGGCGGGAAACGCAGGTAAAGGAACGGTATTACGGAGTTCCAATGCTTTAAAAGGGGTAGAGCCTGCATCACAAGAGTTGATAGATGCGGTTGCGAAGAAACGGTTCATCACATGGGCTACGGAGGGCAGCGACGCAAAGCGTTTTCTGGATCTCCGCGGAGCAGAGGCGGCGGCATTTGGCACCGAGGATATTATTCTTCGTCATAATCCAAGCAAGGCAGCAGTATTAGAGGAGTTTTTGCATGGTTCACAACAAAAACTAGGTATTGTTGATCGCTTGGGCACATCTGGCGCAGGAAGTGCTGAGACACATGTCAAGGACTTCATGATCCGTCACCAAAATATATTGGGGATCAGCCAAGAAGATGCTACTATTTTACAAACCCTCAAGGATATGGGGCTATAACAATGAGCTTTAAAATGAAAGTCAACGATTTCTTCCGAATCGGGAGAAAAACGATTTTTGCCGGGGAGCTTTACACGGACGAAAAATACATTGCTAGTTCAGCATGTTTTATGAAGATTGGCGACGATACAGTAGGCGAAATAGAGATCGCTGGCGAAGTATCTAGTAATACCGGCCATCGCGACTTATGGACACTCTCTACAATTATGCTAGACCGTGCTTCTATTCATGAAAAAGATGTTTGGCTAATCAGTAAACAATGAGCCGGAAGTGCAAAGGAGCAGGCATGGTAATGAAGGTAAAAGGCAGAACATGGAAGAACTCACTGCTTACATCAACGCCAAAGGATCGAAATGATGATTACCTTCTTGCTTATCACGAGTTCAACGCATAAACCTGATGTCCACTCTTTTGTCAAGAGTCCGTGCACATTAGAAAAAGACCTTGATGGTCGGTACATTGCTTATGGTCCGACTGGCATGGAAGACGGTTGGATTGCAATCAGCTACGTTGAAGGCGTAGAAGATGATTATGAACCTGAAGAACTTGAAAAAATCAAAAATTCTATCCCAGATCCTTGCTTTTTCCTTGTCGAAGTAGGAGACCGGCCAGACAAAGCAAGTTTTTTGGATTGGTTTATTATGAATCTAGATAATCCCGAAAATTTCATGATTGATAACGATCATGGTCTCATCATGAGTGCTAAAAGCGTGCAAGATAGAATCCGGGGTAGGATAGAATGGCTTCTTGCCGAGCAGTAATTGTGTTCATGAAGGATACTACCGGCACGGTTCGGCTAGTAATTGGAATTTCTGCGAGGGCATGAGTGACATTTCCGCCATGGCCGAGAAGGCGGATCTGAATTCGCTCAAGATCACAGCCATTGTGGATTGCCACGGCCCTTCGGGCCTCGCAATGACGGGTATGGAGGGTATCGCAATGCCTAAAATCCTCCCGCCATTGCGGGACTTGAGCAAAAACCGCTCCAAGCCGCCATAAACGCCGCCCGCCCCTATTCTATTCAATAGGCTCCTGCGTCCGCCAAGTCTGCTGGATCGTCTGGAATTTCTCCTCGTACCCCAACACATCGGGATACACGCGCACGCGCGCGATCATGCCGAACACGATCTGCATGTCGGCCACGGTTTCGGCGTCGACGGCCCAAAGGTTGGTGAGGTCGAAATAGCCGCAATTGACGCAATCCCACCACGCCAGCAGAAAGTCCGCGACGATCAGGCTCTGGTGGGTGCTGCCGTGCGCCATGGGGCTGCCGGGAATGTTGTAATTGGTGATCTCGATCAACCGTTCCAGCGCGGCAATTTCTTCCGGACGCGGCGGCGGGAAAGCCGGAATGTTGTCCATGAATTCTCCTTTTCTTGTTCCTGTTTCATTCTCCGCGCATTTGCGGGAAAAGAATTACATCCCGAATCGCGGGGCTGTCGGTGAGCAGCATCGCCAAACGGTCGATGCCGACGCCACAGCCGCCCGTGGGAGGCAATCCATATTCGAGCGCGCGGATGTAGTCCGCGTCGTAGTACATCGCTTCTTCGTCGCCCGCATCCTTGGCCTGGGCCTGGGCACGAAACCGGGCAGCCTGGTCTTCGGGGTCGTTCAATTCGGAAAAGCCGTTGGCAATCTCGCGGCCCACGATGAACAACTCGAAGCGTTCCGCCACGTCAGGATCGGCATCGGAAGCACGGGCAAGCGGCGAAACTTCTACCGGGTAATCGACGATGAAGGTCGGCTCCCAAAGCTCGGCCTCGGTCGATGCCTCGAAAAGCTGCAATTGCAGGCTGCCGGTGCCGCCCGGTTTGACCGTTTCGCCGAAATCCTGAATCTTCCGCGCCAGCCACGCCGGATCGGCAAGCTGCGCTTCGGTGAAGCCGGGGTGGTATTTGCGGATCGCCCCGGTAATGGTGAGGCGGGCAAACGGCGCGGAAAGGTCGAGCGCGCGTCCCTGGTAGGAAAATGTCTCCGTGCCGAGCGCCTCGCGCGCGGCGTGGCGAAGCAGGCCCTCGGTGAAATCCATCAGGCTGCGGTAGTCCGCATAGGCTTCGTAGAATTCCATCATCGTGAATTCGGGATTGTGCCGCGGAGACAGCCCTTCGTTGCGGAAACTCCGGTTGATCTCGAAAACCCGCTCGAATCCGCCCACGACCAGCCGCTTGAGGTAAAGCTCCGGCGCAATGCGCAGATAAAGCTTTCTGTCCAGCGCGTTGTGATGCGTCACGAACGGTTTGGCCGTCGCCCCGCCGGGAATCGGGTGCATCATCGGCGTTTCGACTTCCAGGAAACCGTGATCGCACATGTAATGGCGAATCGACTGCACCAGTCGGCTGCGGGCAGCGAAAACGAAGCGCGATTCCGCGTTCATGATGAGGTCGACATACCGCCGCCGATACTTGGCCTCGGTGTCGGTCAGCCCGTGGAATTTGTCGGGCAGCGGGCGCAGGCTCTTGACGAGCAGGCGCAGGGATTCGGCCTTCACCGTCAATTCGCCCGTGCGCGTCTTGAACAGCACGCCCGCGTAGCCCACGATGTCGCCGATGTCCCAACGCTTGAAATCGGCATAGGCTTCCTCGCCGACCGCATCGCGCGTCACGTAGACCTGAAGCCTGCCGGACAAATCCTGGAGCGTGACGAAGCTCGCCTTGCCCATGACGCGCCGGAGCATGATCCGCCCCGCCACCTTGACCGCGACGGGGGTTGTCGCCAGTGTCTCCGCGTCCTTGTCGCCGTAGAGTTCGTCGAGCTTGCCCGCCGTGTTTTCGCGCGCGAAATCGTTCGGAAACGCCTGCCCGCCCGCGCGCCATTGCGCAAGTTTCTCGCGTCGTTCGGCGATGATGTGGTTTTCGTCCTGGAGAGGGGAAGGGGTGCCGTTGGCGGGGCTGTCGGACATGTCGCGTCGCGTGGAAGTGGACAAGTCGCCATTGTCGCAGGCACAAGAGGCCGGAGCAAATCCAAAAATGCGCTCATCCCGCCGTTGCCCGCCGCCCCGCGCCGTTCAGCAGGCCGAAGCGTTTGAGCAGGGCGCGCACCACGTTGCGCGAAATGCCGAGCAGGGCGGCGGTTTTTATCTGGTTGCCATTGCAGCGGGCAAATGCCTGCCGGACGAGAATTTCTTCCATGTGTTCATAGATCGCCGGATGCCCGGTGTCGAACAGGTTGCGTATGGCGATGGGGAGCAGGTTGCCATCGCTTTTTTCGGCACCGTTCGTGCCGTGGCCGCCATTGACCGCGTGAATGGGCGCGGACGAGGGATGCAGCCGCAGGTCGCCGCTCTGGATGAATGTGGCGGGCGAGCAATTCCTTGCCCGGTTTGCCCACGGTTCCTTAATAGTAGGCGAGATTTGCGCGGCAACGCTAAAGAATTGCTACGTCTTTAACGTCTCCGTGATCATCGAATGAGATTGCGGCATGCACATTGCCGTCAGAGTCAATTAGACGGGCTACACTTTCTACAAGCGATTTTTGCGAGTTAATATAGTGTTCTTGCATTGACTCCGATAATTTACTATAGTTGGATGAGATTAACTTTAGCAGTTCTTCCCGTTCATGCAAAGTTCTTTTTGTGTTAAAAAAGGCTTTTTTTATGAGCCTTTCTACTGCGTTCTCGACTTCGTTCGTAAAATGCTTGAACAGTTCAGACCAAGCATCATTTTGTGTGTCTATTCTTGAAAACCAGTACCCTGTCGGATCTAAGTACGTTGTTACGGAATTTGTTAACGATGCTAAACTGAGAAAAAACATGCGCCTCTCTAATAGTGGCTTCACCTCTTTTATTAGGGTTTCCAGTTGCTCAGTCGTCTTGCCCGTCCCAAATGTATCCAAGTCATTTTGGCTGGATATTTTCTCGATTAACGAGGACATGTCCTTGTTAATCTTGTCTTGCCAACTGCTTGAATCTCCGATAAGATCTTCAATCTTATTTCTCTTTGGCGGAGAGATTTCGTCTAGGCATATACGGTTCTCCATGTCGCTGACCATACGGGAAAGGTAATTAAAGGCACCATTAATCTTAGCTCTATCTTCATTTTCTAGCTTGTTGCTAATTTTATCAAGTGAGTCTTTAATGGTGTTTAAGCTCTTCTCAATATCTGCCAAGTGCGATTGAGCAACAGCAATACTAACAAACTGAAAGGTAGCGCCCAGAAGCTGACGAACTTTTCCTGCTTCAGCTATTCGCCCTTTTTCGACGATTTTGTTAGAAGAATCCACGACATCCGCTAGAGTTTCTCCGGATTTTGTTTTCATGAGTTTGTAGGTGCCATCTCCCAATCCCTGTAGCGTTTTTGGGTTAAAAACAAGTTCGAGGGTTTTGTTGGGGACGCTCGTCACGCCTTTAAAGAACTCTGCCACTCCGTGACTGACCCGATCGATGTCATTAGAATTTACTATCTTATAGGCCATTGTTGGTATATTTTGAATTTCCCTTGACTCAAGTATCTTACGCCCGCTTTCATCCAATATAGCCATATTGCATTCTATTTTGTTTTCATTTCCTTCCGCAAGATCCGGCTCATGCTCCATCTGTCTTGAGATGGGTGTAACGAGATGGCTTTTTTTTCTGCGATAAAAAAATACAACAGCCAAGAGGACTGCGGCCTCCAGAATGATGATGGAAACGAAAAAATTCGTGTTCATGTCTTACTCTCTCCTCTTGGCACAGCTATCTCGGAATGCATCATTTCGCATGATGTTGGCGTCTAGGAAGGGTGATGCTTACAGCGCGCCCCTGTGAAGCGAAATGCTAGACGATGATCCGCGAAGATACAAGAAGGTTTGAGTCCGCGAGACGCAAACTGGGGCAAAACGGCGCGAAAGAAGAGCCTGGACGCTTGCGCCCGCACGACAAAGCCTATTTGTCTGGTCTAGATATTTCAGCAAGCGTTCATATGCTGCCATAAATACCACGAAGCTACGGAGCAGAAGGGCAGCTAGGGCTGCCCCACATGCGCCAACTTGGCATTCTCCCCAAACAGTTGTCGCGCCGCGTATTGCAGGCCGACATCTCATCCCGCCGTTGCCCGCCGTCCCGCGCCGTTCAGCAGGCCGAAGCGTTTGAGCAGGGCGCGCACCACGTTGCGCGAAATGCCGAGCAGGGCGGCGGTTTTTATCTGGTTGCCATTGCAGCGGGCAAATGCCTGGCGGACGAGAATTTCTTCCATGTGTTCGTAGATCGCCGGATGCCCGGTGTCGAACAGGTTGCGTATGGCGATGGGCAGCAGGTTGCCATCGCTTTTTTCGGCACCGTTCGTGCCGTGGCCGCCATTGACCGCGTGAATGGGCGCGGACGAGGGATGCAGCCGCAGGTCGCCGCTCTGGATGAAGCCGTTTTTCGAGACGATCAGCGCGTAGTGGATGACGTTCTCCAGTTCGCGGATGTTCCCCGGCCATTCGTACTCCAGCAACATTTGCCGCGCTTCGGGCGAGATGGCGACTTTTTCGAGCCGCAGCTTGATCCGGTACATTTCCATGAAATGCCGCGCCAGCGGCAGGATGTCGCCCGGACGCTCCCGCAGCAGCGGCAGTTTGACGACGGCGACATTGAGCCGGTAGTAGAGATCGCGCCGGAAATTCCCGGCTTCGACCGCGCGGCCCAGGTCGATGTTCGTGGCCGCGATCAGTCGCACGTCGATGTCTACGGGGCGGCGCGAGCCGAGCCGCACGACCTGCCGTTCCTGGATGACCCGCAACAGCTTGACCTGCATGGCCATCGGCAGATCGCCGATTTCGTCGAGGAACAGGGTGCCGCCCCGCGCGGCCTCGAACCAGCCCGCGCGGGCATTCTGCGCACCCGTGAAGGCTCCGGCCTCGTGGCCGAAAAGTTCGGCTTCGATCAGGTTTTCGCTGAACGCGCCGCAATTCACGGCAACGAAGGGGCCGCCGCGCCCGCTCTTTTCGTGGATGTGGCGGGCGAGCAATTCCTTGCCCGTGCCCGTGTCGCCGATAATCAATACCGTCGCACCGCTCGGCGCGACCAGCTCGACCATTTCCAGCACTTTCACCGATGCGGGGTCGTGAAAGACCTGCGCCTTGGCGCGAATGGAAAGGACATACGCGCCATTATCCGGAAGCGTCAGAACTTTATCCATGATCGTTGTCGATCTCTCTCGGAAGGGAAAAATCCGGGGAGAACGGTCGAATTCCGGATCGCGCCGCCGCCGCGCGAACGATCAATGAAACGATGCGCGGCCAGACTTTTCGGAAACAGGAAACGACTGGAATCCCCAAATGTGGATTCCAGTATAAAAGTAGCGAACTAAGTCACAAATCAGTTTTTATCATAAATAAACAGGACGCCGCTCAATATCCATGCCATGTTTCGGCGGTTTTCGATATGAAACTTTCGGGATAAGGAGACGCCGGTAAGGTTTATTATCATTGCGAACGGAACGCGACGATCCATGGAGCGTGTGGATTGCCACGGCCCTTCGGGCCTCGCAATGACGGGTATGGAGGGCGTCGCAATGCCACAAACCTTTACCACAATGCCCAAAACCTTCGTCATTGCGAGCGAAGCGCGGCAATCCACAGGCCGCATGGATTGCCACGGCCCTGCGGGCCTCGCAATGACGCTCAAGCAGCGTTTCCATAAAGCAATACGCCTCCCGGTTCAGGCGGGTTGTTCGATATTGCCCGCGAGGATTTCTTCCGGATGCTCGCCCACGGAAAAATCCTTCAGCAAATCGTCTTTGTAGCGGGCGAACGCCTCCGAATTTCGCGGACGCGGGCGCGGCAGGTCAATATCCACCACGCGCCGGATCCGCCCCGGTCGGGGCTGCATGACGACCACGCGGTCGGCAAGGTAGATGGCTTCCTCGATGTCGTGCGTCACCAGAACCATCGTGATGCCTTCCTCGCTGGAAATGCGCAACAGTTCGTCTTGCAGGAAGTGCCGGGTGAAAGCATCCAGCGCGCCGAAAGGCTCGTCGAGCAGCAGGACTTCCGGCCGGTTGACCAGCGCGCGGGCAATGGCGACCCGCTGTGACATGCCGCCGGAGAGCTGATGCGGATAGGCCGACTCGAAGCCTTGCAGGCCGACAAGTTCGATATGCGCGCGTACCGAGGCTTCCTTCTCCGCCTCGCTGAAACGGGTGTTGTTGAGCAGGCCGGTTTCGATGTTCTTGCGCACCGTCAGCCACGGAAACAGGCGATGCTCCTGGAACACGATTCCGCGATCCAGCCCCGTGTCCCGGATGCGGCGGCCATCGAGGAAAATATCGCCATCGTACTGGGTGTCCAGCCCGATGATGAGCCGCAGCAAAGTCGATTTGCCGCAACCGCTCGCCCCGACGATGGTGATGAATTCACCGGGGCGGATCGAGAGATTGATGTTCTCCAGTACGTTCAGGGTCGCGCCGTTGACGGCGTAATTCTTGCGAAGGTGCTGGATTTCCAGCGTACCGGCCTGGGCCATGATGTTTTTCTCCTTGGGAAGAAGGCCGCGGAATCAGGGCGCGCCTTTCGCTTCGTCCCCGGACGCGGCCTGGGCGAAGGGGTTGAATGCGTTCGTGTAGACTTTTTTCAGATCGACCGTGCCCGCCTCGATCTGGCCGTCCTCGACGAGCCAGTCGAGCCATATCTGGTAGTCCTCGTCCTTGAGCGCGCCGTTCCGGGCCGGGATGCCGAAGCCCGTCCAGAAATGAAGGAGCCTGTCATCCTCGTTGCGTCCGCGCCGGGCGATGATCTGGCGGAAGCGTTCCAGCACCTGCTCGCGCGGCGTGCTCCTGGCCCATTCGATCGCCCGTGCGACGCCGCCGAGCACATGGCGCGCGGTGTTGGGGTTCTCGCGCAGGTAGCGGTTGGACATCACATAGGAACCGGCGGTGAAGTGCTGGTACAGGTCTGTCGTGCTGAACAGCTTGCGCAGGCCCGAGCCGCTCGGCGACCAATAGAGTTGCGCCACGTCCACCTGTCCCTGTCGCAAGGTTTGCTCCATGCTGATCGGCGGGATGACGATCAATTCGACCTGGCGGATTTCCTCCTTGCTCAGACCGCCCCGGCGCATGTATTCGCTCAGGAAAAGCTCGGCCTGCGCGCCCAAGGCATTGACGGCGATCTTTTTGCCGATCAGGTCGCGCGGGCCGTGGATCGGGCCGTCCTCCCGCACGAAGTAGCCGCCTTGCGCAAGAAAGGCATCTTCCGGCGTGTCGTAGCCGTAAGAGGCGATGACCGCCGTCACCGGCGCGCCGGAGGCGACTACCTTCACGATGGCGCTGTTGAAGGACGAACTGCTGATGTCGGTGTCGCCGCTCAACAGGGTCTGGATGCCCTGCGGGCCGCCGAGGGAAATGCCGACATAATCGAGCTTCAGCGGCTCCAGATAGCCGAGATCAGCGGCCAGTTCCAGCAAATCCACATAACCGGGCGCGCCGAGATAGCGGAATTCCCGCTTTTCCAGCGTCGTGTCGCCCTGGGTTGGGGCGGAAGAATCGTCCTTGCCGCAAGCGGCGGCGAGCAACAGCGCGACGGCAAGGGCGAAGAATCTTGATGGCTTCATGCTCACGCTTCGCCTCCGCTGCGTTTCCAAACAGTAAGACGATGCTCCAGCGCAACGAGCAAGGCATTGATGAGCAGCCCGACCACAGTGATGCTGACAATGCCGAGGAACATTTCCGGCACCTGGAAGTTGTATTGCGAATAGATAATCAGATAACCGAGGCCCGACTTCGCGCCGACCATTTCCGCCGCGATGAGGATCAGCACCGACACCGCCCCGGCCAGCCGCACCCCGACGAAAATCGTCGGCACCGAAGCGGGCAGGATCACCTTGCGGAACAGCCGCACGGGCGACAGCCCCATGGTGCGCGCCGACTTGATGAGGAGCGGGTCGACCGTGACCACGGCGGTAATGGTATTGAGCAGGATCGGCCAGAAGCAGCCGTAGAAAACGATGGCGACCTTCGAGGTCTCGCCGATGCCGAGAAAAAGAATGAACACCGGCAACAGGGCGAGCGCGGCGGTGTTGCGGAACATCTCCAGCAGCGGATTGACTGCCTGCGCGAACAGGCGATAGCGCCCGATGGCCAGCCCGAGCGGAATCGCCGTGACGACCGCGAGCGCGAAACCCGCCGCGGAACGGGCGAGACTGGCGGCGAAATGCTGCGGCAACTGGCCGTTCAGCAGCAACTTCCAGCCCGTCGCCAACACCTGGCTGATCGGCGGCAGGAAAGCCGCTTCGACCAGCCCGAAGCGCGGCGCAAGCTCCCACAGCAGGAAAAAGACGAAGATCGCCCCGCCGCGCCGCAGGGCGTGCAAGCCCGCCTGCAAGACCGGATTTCTTCCGGCATGGCGGGCGGCGGGCAATTCCAGGATGGATTCTTGTGCGGACATGTGCGTTCTCCGGCGGTGTGCGTTCCGGGGGGATGATTCAGGCCGCGAGCGCCAACTGGCGCTTGCTCTTTTCCTGTTCGTCTTCCTGCGCCCTGAAAACCTCCTCGCGCAACAGACGCCAGATTTCATGGCGCAGCCGCCCGAATTCGGGATGCGCGCGGATGTCCTCCCCGGCCTTGAATTCCGAAGGAATGTCGACGATCTGCTTGATCCGCCCCGGACGCGAACTCATCACCGCGACGCGCTGACCGAGATAGACCGCCTCGTCGATGCCGTGGGTGATGAAAACGATGGTCTTGCGCGAACGCTCCCAGATGCGGAGCAGCTCGCATTGCAGGGTCTCGCGCGTCTGCGCGTCGAGCGCGGCGAAAGGCTCGTCCATCAGCAACACTTCCGGGTCGTAGGCGAGGCTGCGGGCAATCGCCACCCGCTGCTTCATGCCGCCGGACAGTTCCGCCGGATGATGGCGGGCGAAATCGGCCAGCCCGACGAGATCGAGAAAATGCAGGGCGATCTCGCGCCGCGCCTTCGCGGGAATGCCCTTGGCCTCCAGCCCGAATTCGATATTGCCCTGCGCCGTCAGCCAGGGAAACAGCGCGTATTGCTGGAAAACCACCCCCCGGTCGAGCGACGGCCTGGTAATCGGCTTGCCGTCGAGCAGAATCTTGCCGCCGCTCGGGCGGGTCAGACCGGCGAGCAGATCGAGCAGGGTCGACTTGCCGCAGCCGCTCGGCCCGACGATCACCATGAACTCGCCATCGGCCACGTCGAGCGACACATCGGTGAGCGCCACGAAAGCCTCGTCCGGATTGTGGCGGGAATGAAAAGTCTTGCGAACATTGCTGATTTGCAGTCTCGTCGTCATGATGACCTCGCTATTTCATCTGGGTTGGAAAAAACCTTCAGTGGCGGTAATACAGGGGCCACGCCGCCCGCCACACACTTGCCCGAGTGTTCATCACGCCGTGCCCCGCCATCCCAACAGGCGGCTTTCCGCCCGCCGTGCCAGCCGGTTCAGGAGCGAACCGACGATGCCGACGATAATCAAGCCCCAGATCACCAGCCCCACGTCCAGCGCCTCGCGGCCATGGATGATGATATTGCCCAGGCCGTTGCCCCAATTCGCCAGCAGGAATTCGGAGCCGATCGTGGCAAGCCACGCAAAGACCAGCCCCATTTGCAGCCCCGTCAGAATCCTCGGTGCGGCGGCGGGCAGCAGGAGGCGAAAAATCAACTGCGTCCGGCTGAAGCGGAACACGCGGGCGACTTCCAGATGCTGGCGCGTGACGCCGCGCACCCCCTCGAACGTATTCACCGCCACCGGATAAAAAGTAGACGCCGCGATGAAAAGAATCTTCGCCCCGTCGTCGTAGCCGAACCACGACGTAATCAGCGGCAGCCACGCGAAAAGCGAAATCTGCTTGAGCGCGTTCAAGGCCGGATTGAAAGCCGCGTCCAGCCAGCGCGACAAACCGAGCGCTACCCCCGTGGCGACCCCGAACAGGCCGCCGATCACGAAACCGGAAACATCGCGGTACAGACTCCCCCACAGCCCCGGCAGGAAATCCTCCGCGAAAATGCTGCCCCAGGCCGTTTTCACCACCCCGAGCGGCGAAGGGATCAAACGGGTATCCACCCACCCCACGCCATGGGCCAAGGCCCAGAAAGCCACGAAAAACACCGGCAACACCAGGGCGCGGTAATCGAATCCGGACAGCGGAAATCCGGGCAAAGCCTTGCGTAATGTGCTCATGGTCAAAGTCCTTGCAGTCTCCAGGCATCGAAATAACTTTCCACCCGGCGTAAGCCCCAATCCAGCAAAAAGCCGATCACCCCGATCACACCGATTGCGGCAAACACAATATCCAGTTGCATGACCTGTCGCGCCCAATTCATCAAATAACCAAGCCCCTCGCTGGAAGCGAGCAATTCGACGAAAATCAGCGACAACCACGCCTGCATCAAACCCTGCCGGATACCGCCGAAAATCGAAGGCAGCGCGGCGGGAATGACAATCCGCAAAAGCGTCTGGCGGCGGGAAAACGCATAAACCTGCCCGACCTCCAGCAAACTGGCCGGAATACCGAGAATGCCCTTGTACGTATTGATGACGACCGGCACCAGCACGGCGAGCGAAATTGCCACGATCTTCAAAGTCTCGTCGATTCCGAGAAACAACATGAGCAAAGGAATCCAGCCGATCACCGGAAACTGCGCGAACACCTCGAAGCCCGGATAAAGATACGCCTTCACCTTCGGCGACAAACCGATGGCGAACCCGATGGCAAGCCCGACGGCACCGCCGACGGCCAGGCTCCACGCCACCCGTGCCAGGCTGACGGACAAATTGGCCGACAACTCCCCGCTGCGGCACAAATCCCAGAAAGTTTCCCAGGTCTGTTGCGGACTGGGGAGAATCTGCACCGGCAACCATTCCTGATAATGCGCGACCTGCCACAGGCCCAGAAGCGCCAGCGGAAACAATAAGGCCAGCGCGAAACGGGAAACCGCATTGGCCGTGCGTGCCAAAACCTGTTTCGATGTCCTGCCCGCCGAAACCGCCGTGGGCAAGCGGAGAGAAAGAATCTGCGTATTCGTATTCATGTCGCGCTTTCCTCGAAAGACGAAATTCCAGGCGTTTCGCACGCCTGCCCATCCGCGCCGCCCGTAACCTTCTTGCGGCGGCGGCTGACCTGCCAGAGAAACAGCAGGCAAACCAAACCCATTGGCAAAAAGAGCGTCTGGAAGCCCCACAGGCTGCCCAACCAGCCGCCGAGCAAACTGCCCGCGAAGCCCCCGGTCGGGCCGATCAAACCGGAGATGCCGGAAACCCTCCCCATGCCGAGAGTTTCCCCGATATTGGCATAAGCCATGAAATTGCCGATGTACACCATGCCCAAGCCGATGCCGAGCAGGCCGGAAGCCGCCCAGAGCAAAAGCGCGCCCTTTTGCGGCGCGAGCAGCAGCAGCGCGGCGGCCAGCAGGGAAAAACTCACCTGATAGAAACGCTTTCTTCCCCAACGGTTCAGGAGCGTTCCGGACAAAAACAGGGCCGCCACGAACGTTCCGCCCTCGACGGTCAGGAGTATTGCCGCCTCATGGCTGGAAAAGCGGTAATTCCGCAAAGCGATCACGACAATGAAAAAGCCGAAAAAGGACGTGACCGACTGCGTGAAAAACTCGTACAGGCTCGTGCGTCCCAAATCCGGCATGGCGAACAGCAAACGCAACTGGTTGGCGATTTCCTTCCACCCCAGCACCGGGCGTTTCCCGTCGTTTTGCGGCATCCGGGAATGCTGGTCGGTGGCGCGGAACGCAACCAGGAACGTCGCCAGAAACGTCAAGGCGATGGCAAGAAAAGCGCCGGAGAACCGGAACTGTTCGAGCAAAAGCACTCCCAGAGGCGGCCCGACCAACAAAAAGCCCGCCATATGCGTCCCCCGAAACCAGGCCGCCCGTGCCGCGCCGACCGTTTTCGCCTGCTGCAAAAAGATCGTATTGAGCGAAATGAAGCGCATCGGCATGGCCACGCTGACCAGCGTCGTGCAAAGCACCAGAAACCAGATGCTCGGCACGGCGGGCGTGATGCTGTAGACCAGACCGCAAGAAAGACTGCCGATGCACAAAGGCAGAAAAGGCCCATGCCGCTGCACCAGAATACCGACCGGCAGACTGGTGAATAAAATCCCCACGCTCTGCGCGGCGGCGATCAGGCCGAGCTGGAATTCGGACGCCTGCAATTCGACGGAATAAAGCGACGTCGCCACCCGTGCAATGCCGATCCCAAGCCCCCCGAAGCAGGCAAGCAGAACGATCCAGCCGAACGAAGGGGGTCTGGATGGGGCGTTCATATGGCGAAACTACCTTCGTCATTGCGAGGGCCGAAGGCCCGCGGCAATCCATACGGCGATGCTTCCTCGTACTGGTAGGCGGCGTCGCGGGAATTACGGGCATATGGATTGCCACGGCGCTTCGCGCCTCGCAATGACGACAGTAAACGGAAATACGGGAAGTGCCAGGGTGCTCGCGTGCCATGGAATGACGCACTCCCCACTCCGTCATTGCGAGGGCCGAAGGCCCGTGGCAATCCATACGTTTTTCTGAATTGCCTCGCCTCATTCGCAACGACAAATCCATCCCCGTCATTGCGAGGCCCGAAGGGCCGTGGCAATCCATGCCGCCACCCGGATGGCTTTCCGCCACGTTTTACCGCGCTCGCAATGACGATAGATTCAACCATGATTTTTCCGAAGCGAATGGACAATATGGGAAAGCCTTGCCGCCCTCACCGCACAGGATTGCCGTCTTTATCGAGCGGCGTCCAATAGTTTTCCAGCCCCAATTCCTTGAGCGCCGTCGTGAGATACTTGGGTTCGATCCAGTCATCCACAGTCACATCCCGGCGGATCAATTTGAACTCCAGACTTTCCGCGACAGCCTTCTTGGTGATATTGATGTAGTAATCGTCGATCAGCGGGCTATGGCGCACCTTCAGATTGGAACCCTCCCAATCGTGCTTGTAGTCCTCATAAGCATTGCCGCTTTGCGCCCACAGCTTGTATTGGGTTTCGCGGTTCTCTTCTTCGGAACTCCACTGTGCGGCCTTGACGAACACATTGACGAGGCGTTGCACGATGTGCGGATATTTCTTCTCGAATTCCTCGCCCACCCAAAGCGTCGACGGCGTTGTAATGAACTTGTCGTCGCGCAGCTCGATGAGACGCTTGGCGACGCCTCTGGATTCCAGCGACCACGGCGTCGTAATGGTGCCGTCGATGTCGCCGGTCGCCAGCGAGGTACGCGACGCATAGCCATCCTGGCTGATGATCCGGAAATCCTTCTCGGTCAGGCCATTGCGGCGCAACAGCCGGGCAAGGAAAAGCTGCTGATTCGTGCCCTTGAAATTGGAAATGGTTTTTCCCTTGAGATCGGCAAGCGTCTTTGCCTGCGATGCGGCGGGCACCACAAAATAGAGCGGCCCGAAACGGCTAATTACCAGAATGATCTTGTGCTTGAGGCCGGTCGAGCGGCCCACGATCATCGGCAAATCGCCGTGGTGGCCGAAATCAATCTTCTTGTTGGAAAATGCTTCGTTTGTGGCTGGCCCGGCGGCAGGGAAGAAATACCAGACGATCTTGATGCCGTCCTTGGCAAATTCGTTTTCCAACAAGCCGCGTAAATGCACATTCGCCAAGTATGTACTGCCGGTTTTGGGCTTGCCACCCACACCCGCAGAGGAAATACCGAGCCGGATTTCTGCGGGATTATCCTGCGCGAAACCCGCGACGGGCAGTCCTGCCAACACCGCCAACGGCAACAACAAAGTGCGTAAAAACTTCTTCATGATGATGAAACCTCGAAATTGTTTGAGAGAAAGGGTTAGAAGGTGTACTGCAATTGGGTCTGCACTTCGGTGTAGTCCTTCCGCGCATCGGTTTCGTGCAGGTAACGGTAACGGTTGATGCCGAATTGCAGCTTGGTGGTTTCGGCAAAGAACCAGTTGAAACCAAGGGTATGCACATGTTGCGCGTCGAGACCCTTGCCGCGAATGCCGCTGACGGCGCGGTTCCGGTTCGGATTGAACGCATCGAAACGATAAAAAGTCTGGATGGACTGCGGCCAGCTATCGTCGAATTTCGCCGCGCTTTTCACGCTGTTGAAAAACTGGTCGCCGAAGGTATAGAACAGGGTGAGCGTATGCCCGTCGGAGCGTGCCTCCCGCGTTTGCGTGGAATCGGCGGCGACGGCATAATCGGTGCGGCCCTGCCAATATTCGTAGGTCACGCCATAGGGCGCGTGATTGTAATAAATATCGAAGCCGTAAATATCGTTTCGGCCATGACTCTCCAGATTAGTGCTGCTCGTACCGGCCACGACCTTGCTGCCTTTATAGAACGAAGCGCCGATCTTCAATTCGCGCAGCCAGCTTGCGTAATCGACCGGCAGGGTAAAAGCGCCCCGCCCGACCACGGCCTTGCCGTTGTTGTTGTCGAGTTTGTTGGAATAGCTGCCGTTGATGACCCCGAGCGCGTACTCGAACAAGGGCGCGCGATAATTGGCGGCGTAATCGACAAAGGGATGGAGATCGCCCCGGAATACCAGCCCGACTTGCCGGTTGAAAAGCCCGAGCTGCGAGGGCGCGGTTGCCAGGTTGATCGTCGGGCGCAAATCTTCCGCCGCCTGCGCCTCGATCCCGAACGGCAGCAATTGCTGGCCGAGGGTCGCGGTCAGCCGGTTGCCCTCCAGCCCGTCGGTCGTGGGCAGGAAGTTATAACGCACGAAGGCATCCTGCAAATTGAAATTGGCGTTATTCGATCCATCCGCCCGCTTCCCGTAAGAAAGCGAAAACTGGTATTCGAGATTCTTGCCCTCGACATAATCCTTGTAGAGATTGCCGCGCACACCCAAGAGCGCCGTAGGCACGTCGAACGTGTTGTAACGCACACCGTTGGGCGCGGGGTTGCCGCTGTTCGTTTCCCTGTTCTGTGCCGAATAGCGTACCTGCACCGTACCATAAACGGTCGTATCGCGCATCGACTTGGCGTTCTTGCGTTCGTATTGCCGCTCCTGGTCGTATTTGTAATTTTCCAGATCGGTACGCACGCCGTCTACGTCGCTGGTCGTGGCTTTCTCGTTACTTTCCTGCTGAAGCGTTTCCACCTGCTTTTGCAGCGTATCGAGAGTCTGTTGCAAGGTTTCGATTTGCCTTCTCAAATCCTGCGCACGCGCATCGGCATCAGGCGCGCGGGAGCGCGCGGTATTGTCGGCAAACACGGACGGAGACGCCAACAGGCTGGAAACGGCCACGGCGATCATTGTTTTGCGGATCACATTCATTCCTTTGTTAATGTGTAGAAAAAATCTGTTGGAACAAGGGGGGGAATACCGCCAGCCTCGCGGCTGGCGGCGCGTGCACGCTCGATCTGTTTCAGGCGGCTGTTTTTTCTGTGGACTTCGGCGAGGACGCTTGCTTGCTCAATTGCGCCTCCACCGCCGTACCCCGGAAAAAGCCGGGGTTGTTGGCGGTATAAAACGCATACGGCCCGGCAAATACCAACTGCCGGAAGTTTTCGGCGCTGATGGCCCCATCCTCGACCAACTGCCACGTATCGGCCAGCGTGGTATTGAACTCGGGCACATCCCAATGCCCCGCGTCGGACGAATAGATAACGTTCACCTGCGCCTTGAGCGGCGTCGCCCGGATATTGAACGCATGAGACACCGTGCGGTCGTCCGCCTCGTTCCCAAAATAGAAATTGGGAACATAGCGCTCGCGTATATCCTCCACGCTCTCGATACCGGCCAGCGCGAAATCGTCGATTTCCAGCGGATTCTGCTTGCGTCCCGCGAAACCGAAAGCGATGCCATATACCCGTTCGAGCAATTCTTCCTTGCTGTAATGCTTGCCGCGCGTGAGGTCGTCGCCATAGCGCGTGAAATACCCGCGCAAGGTGTCGATGTCGATGTTTTCCGGGTTGTACTTCTGCACCGCATCGCGTCCGCGCTTGAGCCAGCGGTCGACGATATGGGTATAAACATTCGCTCCCCACGCCGCCCCGCCTTCGAGCAAGGCGATGCGGAACTTCGGAAAACGCCGGGTGACGCCCCCGAAAAAGAGTGCCTTGGCAAGCGCCTCCGAAGCATCGGCGAAATGCCCGATATGGTTGAACATGTAATTGGACACCGAATTGCGTGCCGACCAGCCCATGCCCGCCGAATGTGTCGTCGGATTCACGCCCAATTCGATGGTCTTTGCCCAGAACGGGTCGTAATCGTATTCGCTGTCGAGCGCGAGGAAATCGAGATACTGGAGGTGCCGCGCCAGTTCCGGGTATTTATCCAGCGGATACTTGACCGTCAGTGCCTTGATCGGCCTGCGCACCGCGCCCGGAATGATCGCCGTTTTCAGCCCGAGTTCGCGCACCGCGAATTCCAGTTCCTCGATACCTTCCTGCGGCGTATGAAGCGGGATCACGGCGACGGGGGTCAGGCGATCGGCATAGGGGCGATAGACATCGGCGTTGTAATGGTTGATGGCGCGCGCCAACACGCGGCGCAGATCGTCGCGGTGCGAATGAATCGGAAACAGCGTGATATTGGGATAAAGGATGGCGTAATCGCTTCCCTGTTCCTGGAGACGTTCGTACAGAAGTTTCGGCAGGATCGCGGTGGCGAGATCCTTGGTATTGCGCGCGGGCAGCGCCCAGAACGGCGGGCGGTTGAGCCGATGATTGCGCCGTTCGTCCGGCGAATATCCATACCACTCGCCCGCCGACACGCTCAAGCCTTCTTTCAGATGTGCCCGTACCTGGTCGACCAGCTTCACGCCGCCATATTTGGCGATGTAGTCTTCCAGCAATGGGGCGAAGTCTATCGTGTGAATATCGGTGTCGATCACGGGATAGTTCAGCAGGGAACGCACCTTTGCCGATTTCGACTTGCTCTTTTGCGCAAGAAAGGCATCGTTGACAATGTTCATCGTACAACTCCGGACAAGGAAAAATGCTGGAAAAGCGCCGCGAAAGCAAACGCACGACACTCTTCGAGCAAACCTTGTGCCAGAAATATTCATGTGGTAAAACAATGGTTTGTGGTGGCCTGTAAAAAAATGGCCCGGGCCGCTGCTAGGAAATCAGCAGCCCGGCTGTTGCAGGCGACAAAACTGGTTGCGGTGCAGCAATTCATCTTCCAATGCACGGAATGCGAAAATGTTTATGCGGGAAACTGCTGGACAAGCACGGCTTTATACGTGGAATTACTGAGTACGGATGTTGGCGTTGGCGATTTCTTTCTTGAGGCGAGGCGGTTTCTTCCCGGAGAGAGGCGGTTTTCTTTTTGGGAGAAGAATTTCGCTTTTGGGGGGCGGTGCTTCCTTTTCGGAGAGAGGCGTTTCTTTTCCGGACAAGCAAGGCGCTCTCCCGAAGCGTCGCGCGTTTTTCCCCGACTGCGGAAGTTCTTTCCCGGAGAGACGACGTTTGCTCTTCGAGAGAGGACATCCTCTCCCGAAGCGAGGATGTTCTCGTCTGGAGCGAGGATGTTCTCTGTTTTGGGAGGAGGCGCTCGCCCGAAGCGAGGAAGGGCGCGCCCGGAGCGAGGATGTTCTTTCCCGGAGCGAGGAAAAGCTCGTCCGGAGCGAGAATGTCGGCGCTCGAAGCGAGCCTGTCCGCTCTCGTAGCGAGGATGTTCTCTCTCTGTCATGCGCATGGTACACAGCCCGAAGTGCTGTCACCAGATGGCAGACTCCAGCGACGCGGCAATTCCTCCCACCGCGTCATTGCGAGGAGCGCAGCGACGTGGCAATCCATACAGCCTGTGGATTGCCGCGCTTCGCTCGCAATGACGAAAGTTTGAGGGATTGCGGCGAGGTTTTGAGGCACCGCGACGCCTGCCATACCTGTCATTGCGAGGCGCGTAGCGCCGTGACAATCCATGCGGCGTATAGAACGGCCACGGCGCTACGCAGCTCGTAATGACGCTTTCCCAAAAAAATTGTCCCTCCATCGAAATAGCGGCATATACTGTGATGCATTTCATATGTAGTCGGTCCTGAACAATCCTCAACACGTTGATTAAATAAAACAAAGAGATCGTTTTGGTGATCATTTTCTGCAAGGGAAGAGGTAAAATATCGTCATTTCCTTGCAAATAGAGAC
>JAISNX010000180.1 GCA_031276015.1 Azoarcus sp. | reverse complement strand
TTCCTCGCGCTACATGAGTCTGTCGAGATGTTTCGCATCTTGCAGAAAAATGCATCGGGGAAAAAATGAAATTATGATAAAAGATTGTGGGGAAACCTTAGCAATGACGAGGTGGGGGGATGCTGTGGGGTTGCGGGCTTTGCGATGGCAGTTCATGTCGTCATTGCGAGGAGCGAAGCGACGTGGCAATCCATGCGGCTATCAGGTCGACCTGCCCTGGTCGGCGTTTCCCGTGCCGTGGCGGCGTAGCGCCCAGTGCGTGTGTTCGCGCACGAGCGGGGAAGGGTGATCGGCGCGGGCGCGCAGGGACGCGAGGATGTCTGGCGTGGAAGGTGCATTGCCGAGCGCGACGGCGATATTGCGCAGCCAGCGTTTGTGGCCGATGCGGCGGATGGGGCCGCCCGCGGTGCGTTCGAGGAATTCCGCTTCCTCCCAGGCGAAGAGCTGCGTCAACGGGGCGCGATCCAGCCCATGGCGGACGGCGAAATCCGCGATGCGGCTTTGCGGCGCGAAGCGGTTCCAGGGGCAGGCGAGCTGGCAGTCGTCGCAGCCATAGATGCGGTTGCCGAACAGTGGACGCAGAGGCTCGGGGATCGGCCCCGGATGTTCGATGCTGAGGTAGGAGAGGCAGCGCCGCGCGTCGAGCCGGTAGGGCGCGACGATGGCGCGGGTGGGGCAGGCCGCGAGGCAGGCGTCGCAGCGCCCGCAGTGGCCGGGTTCGGCGACATCCACCGGCAGGGGCAGGTCGATGAAGATTTCGCCGAGGAAGAAATACGAGCCGTCCTGCCCGAGCAACAGGGTGTGTTTGCCGCGCCAGCCCAGTCCGGCACGTTGCGCGAGAGCCACTTCGAACACGGGGGCGGAATCGGTAAAAACCCGGCATCGGGCGGGCACGGCCCGCCCGATGCGTTCGGCCAGTTTTTGCAGACGCGCGCGCAGCACTTTGTGGTAATCGCGCCCAAGGGCATAGCGCGAGACGTAGGCGAGCGTCCTGTCGCCGAGGACTTCGGCGGCGGGCAGGGCGGTCGTGCCGGGCCAGTAGTCCATGCGGGCCATGATGATGCGTTGCGTGCCGGGCACGAGCGCGGCGGGTCGTGCCCGTTCGGCGGCATGCCGCGTCATATAATGCATGTCGCCGTGACAGCCCGCCGCGAGCCAGTGCCGCAAGCCTTCGTCCGCACCGGGCAGGT
Source organism: Azoarcus sp. (assembly GCA_031276015.1). Taxonomy (GTDB): domain Bacteria; phylum Pseudomonadota; class Gammaproteobacteria; order Burkholderiales; family Rhodocyclaceae; genus WRNU01. Next base: position 21,094 of record JAISNX010000180.1, on the reverse strand, counting down.
CGGCATCGGCGATGGTGATCGCGGTGAAACCGAGTTCCGCCGCCCAGTGCCGGATGTCGCGGGCCAGTGCGGCCAGATCCGCGTCCGATGCGACGCTGTTTACAGGGTTCTTTGTATGATCGCCTTCGTTCATCGCGCCGATGATAGCCTCGCCGCCGATGTGCGGCTTGCCGATGAGGCGGCCACGCTGGCCTTGGGCGCGCGGCTCGCCGGGGCGCTTGCGCCGGGGCTGAAAATCTGGCTCGAAGGCGAGCTGGGGAGCGGCAAGACGACGCTCGTCAGGGGTGCCCTGCGTGCGATGGGTCATGTCGGCACGGTGAAAAGTCCCACATACCCCTTGCTAGAATCTTATGTGGTTTCTAGAATAACGCTGTATCATTTTGATTTTTATCGTTTGGCAAGCCCCGAGGAATTCCTCGACGCGGGGCTTGACGAATATTTTTCAGGGATGGGCGTTTGCCTTGTGGAGTGGCCGCGTCAAGCGGTGCCTTATCTGGCTGCGCCCGATGTCGTCATCGCTTTTGCCGCGCGGGCGGGCGGGCGGGTGGCGACGATCCAGGCAAGGACGGAAGCCGGGCGGATATGCGTAGAACGACTCACGGACACGACGGAAGCGGAACGGGCATGCCCGCCCGCTTGAGCCGCCGCGCGCTGCTGAAGTACGCGGGCGCGGGTCTTGTCATGCTTGTCAGCCCGGTGGCGGGACGGGCCGCCGCCGACGGCAGTCTGCTGGCCTTGCGGGTGTGGCCCGCCGAGGAATATACCCGCATCACTTTCGAGAGCCGTCACAAGCTGGTCTTCAGGCATCTGCTGCTGAAAGACCCCGAGCGCCTCGTGGTGGACATGGAAGGCGTCGATCTCGAAAGCGTGCTGCTCAATCTTTTCGGCAAGGTGCTCGTCGACGACCCGTACATCAAGCTGATTCGCGCCGGGCAGAACCGGCCCGGCGTCGTGCGCGTCGTGGTCGAGCTGAAGGCGGAAATCGACCCGCAGGTTTTCACGATCGAGCCGGTCGGCGAATACGGCCATCGGCTGGTGGTCGATCTTTACCCGACGACGCCCGTCGATCCGCTGCTGGCGCTGATCCAGAAAGCCTCACCCATGGACGCGGCGGCGGGCGACACGCCGGAGTCCGCCGCCACGACGGTGGCGACCGTCCCGGATGCGCAACCCGTCCAGGCCGGGCGCACCACCGCCCGCCGCGACCCGGCCCCCGCGAAGCGTCCCAAGGTCAGCCGTTTGTTTACCGTGGCGCTCGATCCCGGCCATGGCGGCGAAGATCCCGGCGCGATCGGGCGGCGCGGCAGCCGCGAGAAAGACGTTACCCTGAGCATCGCGCGCCGCCTCAAGCGCAAGATCGACGGGACGCCGGGCATGCGCGCCATGCTGACGCGCGACGGTGACTACTTCGTGCCGCTGGCACAACGGGTGAAGCGCGCGCGCCAGGTGCAGGCCGATCTGTTCGTGTCCGTGCATGCCGACGCTTTCGTGAAGCCGGAGGCGCGGGGGAGTTCCGTTTTCGTGCTCTCCGAGAAGGGCGCGTCGAGTTCGGCGGCGCGCTGGCTGGCGCAGCGGGAAAACGATTCCGACCTGATCGGTGGCATCAACCTCGCCAGGCAGGACAGCCACCTCGCCCGCACCTTGCTCGATCTCTCGCAGGCCGCGACGATCAATGACAGCATCAAGCTCGGTCGCGCCGTGCTCGCCGCCCTGGGCGGGATCAACACGCTGCACAAAGGCTCCGTCGAACAGGCGGGCTTTGCGGTGCTGAAAGCGCCGGACATTCCGTCGATCCTGGTCGAGACTGCCTTCATCAGCAATCCCGAAGAAGAAGCGCGTCTCAACGACAACGCCTACCAGGAAAAAATGGCCGACGCCATCCTGCGCGGCATCCGGCGTTATTTCGACGACAATCCGCCGATGCAGCGCACACCCGTGGCGCGGGCGGGGTGAAGCGTTCGGGGCGGCGGATGACCGCCATGCTAGTATCGGCGCTTTCGTGCCCTGTTTTCCTTTCCGGCCCTGCATGTCGACCGCGCCCGCTTCCAGCCTGAAAATCTATTTTCGCCTGCTCGGATATGTGCGCCCGTATGTGGTGCAGTTCGGCATCAGCATCTGCGGATTCATCATCTTCGCTTCCTCGCAGCCGATGCTGGCCGTGGTGCTCAAGTATTTTGTCGACGGGCTGGCCGATCCGGAACAGGCCGTGCTGCGCGGCGTGCCCTTGCTCGACGGGCTTGGCCTGATGCACACCGTGCCGCTGGCGATCATCGCCATTGCCATCTGGCAGGGCTTCGGCTCTTACCTGAGCAATTACTTCCTCGCCCGCGTCTCGCTCGGGCTTGTGCATGACTTGCGGCTGGCCCTGTTCAACAAACTGTTGCGTTTACCGAACACCTGGTTCGACAACCACAACTCCGGGCATCTGATCTCGAGGATCACCTTCGACGTCACCATGGTCACGGGCGCGGCCACCGATGCCATCAAGGTCGTGATCCGCGAGGGGCTGACGGTCGTCTTTCTGTTTGGCTATCTGCTGTGGATGAACTGGCGTCTGACCATGGTCATGGTCGCGATCCTGCCGTTGATCGGGGTGCTGGTCGGCAAGGCCAACCGCAAGTTCCGCAAGCAGGCCCGGCAAATCCAGGCGGCGATGGGCGACGTGACGCATGTTGCCTCCGAGACCATCCACGGCTACCGGGTGGTGCGCAGCTTCGGCGGCGAGGCTTACGAATCGGCCCGTTTTCTGCAAGCCAGCACCGACAACACGAAAAAACAATTGCGCATGATAAAGACCGGCGCGAGTTACACGCCCACCCTGCAACTGGTGACGCACTCCGCGATGGCCGCGATATTGTTCCTGGTGCTGTGGCTGCGCGGCGACGCGAGCGCGGGCGAACTCGTCGCCTACATCACCGCGGCGGGGCTGCTGCCCAAGCCGATCCGGCAATTGTCGGAAACCAGTGCCACGATCCAGAAAGGCGTGGCCGGGGCCGAAAGCATCTTCTCGCAACTCGACGAACCGCCCGAACCCGACGAAGGCACGGTGACGCGCGAACGGGTGACGGGCCATATCGTCGTGCGCGACCTGGTATTCAGTTATCCCGGCTATGAACAACGGGTGCTCGACGGGCTGGATTTCGAGATCGCGCCGGGGAAGATGGTGGCGCTGGTGGGGCGCTCCGGCAGCGGCAAGTCCACCCTCGTGAGCCTCATCCCGCGCTTTTACCTGCACACGCACGGCCAGATACTCATCGACGGCGTCGACGTTGCCGACTACACGCTGGACAACCTGCGCCACCACATCGCCCTCGTCAGCCAGCAAGTGACGCTGTTCAACGGCACCGTTGCCGACAACATCGCCTATGGCGAACTGGCCGGAGCCTCGCGCGCCGAGGTGGAGCGCGTCGCCGAGGCCGCCGGGGCGCGCGAATTCATCGACCGCCTGCCGCAGGGGTTCGACACCGTGATCGGCGAAAACGGCATTACTCTCTCGGGCGGCCAGCGCCAGCGCCTGGCCATTGCGCGGGCCTTTCTCAAGGACGCGCCCATCCTGATCTTCGACGAGGCGACTTCCGCGCTCGATACCGAAGTCGAGCGCCACATCCAGAATGCGCTCGATCACCTTTCCCTTGGACGCACGACGCTGGTGATTGCGCACCGCCTCTCCACGGTCGAGCGCGCCGACCAGATACTGGTGATGGATCAAGGCCGCATCGTCGAGCGCGGCACCCATGCCGAACTGCTCGCGGCCAATGGGCATTACGCGAAGTTGCAGGCGATGCAGCTTGGAGACGGGGAAGCCGGAGTCGCCCCGGACTGAGCCGGGGAACCCCCCCACGGCAACCCGCGTGACGGCAGAACACGGCACGTGTGGCGTTGCGCGTTTCGGCACTCTGGCGGCTCGGGGACGATCTCTTGCGCGAGATGCTGGGCATCGGCCAGGTGACGACCCTGACCCTGCTGGCGAAATGTCCGGAGTTGGGCACGTTGAGCCGACGCAAGATCCGGACTGCCAATACCCATCAAGCCCGGATCACGTGCTTGCCCCGCATCCGGCACTTTACGATTGCCAGCCGCACCGGAACGGTGCACCATCGCGCATTGTTTTCGTCATTCTTCCGTGACCTTTCATGCGTCCCGCCCGTGCCCTGATCGACCTCGACGCCTTGCGCCATAATTACCGCCTTGCCCGCCAATTCCACGGCGGGCGGGCTTTTGCCGTGGTCAAGGCCAATGCCTACGGGCATGGCGCGCTCGCCTGTGCCCTGGCATTGCGCGGCGAGGCCGACGGCTATGCGGTCGCGTTCATCGAGGAGGCGCTCGCGTTGCGCGCGGGCGGCATCGACGCCCCGATCCTGCTGCTCGAAGGCGTATTCGATGCCAGCGAACTGCTCGAAGCCGCCAGGCAGTGGCTATGGGTGGTGGTTCACCATCCGGCGCAGGTGGAAATGATCGAACGAACACCGCTACCCGCGCCCTTGCGCGTCTGGATCAAGGTCAACAGCGGCATGAACCGCGCCGGTTTCTCTCCCGGCGCGGTGCGCGCAGTCTGGAAGCGCCTCATCGTCGGCGGCAAGGTGAAGGATTGCGGCTTCATGACGCATTTCGCCTGCGCCGACGAGCCGGACGCCGACGCCACCGCCGAACAAATCCGCGCCTTCGACGCCGCCACGCGCAGCCTGCCCGGCGAACGCAGCCTTGCCAACTCCGGCGCGATCCTCGCCTGGCCGGATTCGCACCGCGACTGGGCACGCCCCGGCATCATGCTCTACGGTGCCGATCCGCTCCCCGGCGAAAACCACGGGCTGCGTCCGGTCATGACGCTGGCGAGCCAGGTCGTCGCCGTGCGCGAACTGGCCCCCGGCGATCCGCTCGGCTATGGCGCGCGCTTCGTTGCACAGCGCCGGACGCGGGTCGGACTCGTCGCCATGGGTTATGCCGACGGTTATCCGCGCGCCACGCCCGATCATGTCCCCGTGGCCGTCGACGGCCAGATCGCCCCGCTGATCGGACGGGTATCCATGGACATGCTGACCGTCGACCTCACCGATTTGCCGGAAGCAGGTATCGGCAGCGCGGTCGAGCTATGGGGCAAGCAGGTGTCCGTCAACCGCGTCGCGCAATCCGTGGGCACGATTTCCTACGAATTGCTGTGCAACGTGAAGCGCGTGAATTTCGCCTGGGAAAACGGCGAAGGCTGATTTGCGCATCGAAACGGCCCGTCAGTTCTTGGGCGGAAGGCGGTTCTTGTTCTCGGTTTCCAGCCCGCGCTTGTAATTGCGCGCCCTGGAGACCTGCTCCCGGAACGCGGGCGTGTCGGCCCTGGCGAAACGGCGATCGACATCGTCATAAACGGCGATGGCATCATCGTTCCGTCCTTGCCGGGCCAGTGCCACGCCCTTGTTGACGAGCGCCTTGGCGAGCGCCTCCTGGATTGCCGCGCTGGTCTCGTGGCCGAAACGCCGCTCGATGTCGTCGGAGACGGCGGCGGCTTCCGCATGCCGCCCCTGCGTACCCAGGACGATGCCCTTGTTGATGAACGCCTTGACGACCTGCTCCCGGATCACGGGAGCATCGTCCCCACCGAAACGGCGGTCGATGTCGTCAAAAACGGCAACGGCTTCGTCGAAACGGCCAAGCTGGTTCAGGATCATGCCTTTATCGTTGAGCACATCCACGACCCAGGCGCGGATGCCGGCGCTGCCGTCCCTGCTGAAACGCCGGTCGAGTCTGTCGAGAATGGCGATCCTCGCCCGGGGATCGTCCATCAGTGCCATGCTTTTATTGAGCAGCGCCCCGAAAAGCATCTGCCGGACGGCGAGCGTTTCGTCATTGGCGAAGCGCCGTTCGGCTTCGTCGTAGACGGCGGCGGCTTCCGCGCGGCGACCTTGTATGAAGAGCGTTCCACCCTTGTTGAACAGCGCCCTGATGACCCATTTCCGGGTTTCGGGGTAAGGGCTGCTGCCGAAGCGCCGGACGATTTCATCGTAGGCGGCAAGCGCCTTGGCGGTCATGCCGTCCCGGTGAAGGGTCACGGCCCTGTAGAAGATCGCCGCGGCACCGTTTTCCCGCTCGTCTTCCACGGCGTTTCCCGCCGGATAGGGAAGCGGGTCGTCGAAGGTGCGTTCGTCCTGCCATGGCGAGGCGGTTTCCGGTTCGGCAACCGCCGGGCCGCCGACCGCCACCGCGAATACTGCGAACATCACGGCAAAACGCCGTGACCCGATGAATGTCATTGCGTGGTTTCTGTGTTGTTCCGGCATGGTTTCATCCCGTCAGTTTTTCCACCGCTTCGCGGATGCGGGCGGGTTCGTCCAGTTTGAGCAGGCGCTGCACTTTCGGGACGAGATCGGCAAGGTCGGCGCGCAGGATTTGCTGTTTGATTTCGAGTATGCGCGCAGGATGCATCGAGAAGCTGCGCAGGCCCATGCCGAGCAGGAGTTGTGTGTAGGCGGCGTTGCCGGCCATTTCGCCGCAGACCGATACGGGCAGCCCGGCGCGCTGCGCCGCCTGGATGGCCCCGGCAATGAGCCGCAGCACGGCGGGATGCAGCGGGTCGTAAAGGTGTACGACGGCTTCGTTGCCACGGTCGACCGCGAGGGTGTATTGGATGAGGTCGTTGGTGCCGATGGAGAGGAAGGCGAGGCGGCGCACGAACATGCCCAGCGCAAGCGCGGCGGCGGGCACTTCGACCATGCCGCCGATGGGCAGGGCTTCGTCGAATTTGATTTTTTCGTCGCGCAGTTCTTCTTTGGCTTTTTCGACCAGCATCAGTGTCTGGTCGATTTCGTCGGCGTGCGCGAGCATCGGCATCATGATCTGGAGTTTGCCATGCGCCGAGGCGCGCAGCAGGGCGCGCAATTGTGTGAGGAAGGCTTTGGGTTCGGCCAGCGAGTAACGCACCGCGCGCAGGCCGAGCGCCGGGTTGGGTTCGTCGCGGCTTTTGCCCGCGAGCATTTTGTCCGCGCCGATGTCGAAGGTGCGGGCAGTCACGGGCTTGCCGCCCGCGGCTTTGAGCACGGCACGGTAGGTTTCGTATTGTTCATCCTCGTCGGGCAGGGTGTCCCGGTCGATGAAGAGGAATTCGGTGCGGAAAAGCCCGACACCGTCGGCATTGGTTTCCTTGATCTGGGCGACATCCTGCAAGCCGTTGATGTTGGCGAATAGCTGGATGAGTTCACCGTTGAGGGCGGTGGCCGGTGTATCGCGCAGGCGCTTGAGTTTGGAGCGTTCCAGTTCCAGCGCCGAGCGGCGCAGGAGGTATTCTTCGACGATGTTGTCGTCGGGGTCGATGATGGCAATGCCGCGCGTGCCGTCGACGATGATGAGTTCGTTGTTGTGCAGCAGGTCGCGGATGTGATGCAGGCCGACGACCGCCGGTATGCCCAGGTTGCGCGCGACGATGGCAGTGTGGCTGGTGGGGCCGCCGATGTCGGTGACGAACCCGGCGATGTGGTCGCGGAAGCCGATGGTGTCCGCGGGCGAGAGGTCGTGTGCAACGACGACGGTGCCCAGGCCGTCCTTGCGCTTGGGCGGCAGGTGGCCGGGAACGCCGAGCAGGGCTTTCACCAGACGCTCGACGACTTGCACGACGTCGGCCTGGCGTTCGCGCAGATAGGGGTCTTCGATCTGGCGAAACTGCTCGACCACGGTTTCCATTTGCTGCACGAGCGCCCACTCGGCGTTGTAGTTGTGTTCTTCGATCCGCGCCCGCGCCGCGTCCGTCAATACAGGGTCGGACAGCATCATCCGTTGCAGGTCGATGAACGCGCCGACTTCGCTATGGGGCTGCGCGGCGGTGGCGGCGGCCTTGAGGCCGAGCAGTTCGCCTTCCACGTTGGCAATCGCGCTGTCGAGCCGATCCAGTTCGGCGGCCAGGTGCCGCGGGGCGATGTGGTAGTGGTTGACTTCCAGCAGCGCATGCGAGACCAGGTGGGCATGGCCAATGGCAATGCCCTGCGAGACTGGCAAGCCATGCACGGTAAAGCTCATTGCGGCCCCCCTTTCATTCTTCTTCGCCGAAACGGCTGGCGATCAGTTCAACGATGCATTTCAGGGCTTCCTGCGCGTCCTCGCCCTCGGTTTCGATAGCGACGATCGTTCCCCTGGAAGCGGCCAGCATCATCAGCCCCATGATGCTCTTGGCGCTGACCCGGCGTTCATTGCGTTCGAGCCAGACATCGGCGGCAAAGTTGCCCGCCAGTTGCGCGAGTTTGGCCGAGGCGCGCGCGTGCAGCCCGAGCTTGTTGATGATGGCGACTTCGGTTCTCGGCATTCCTGCTTCCGGGGCGTGGGTGGGGTGTGTTTGTCAGCGCCGATTGTAGCCGATGGGCGCGTGCGGCATCGCCCACTAGGTCGATACCCAAAGCGAAAATCGTCCGATACCTCGCCGGGGGGGATGGGGGATGTTTCAAACCCCGGTCATTGCGAGCAAGGCGTGGCAATCCACGGGCCGCATGGATTGCCACGGCGCTACGCGCCTCGCAATGACGGGGATGGCGTGCATCGCAACTCAGGCCGCCAGTCGGCGATAGGCTCCGCTGAAATAGATCAGCGGTTCGCCTTCGCCGTAGTCGAAATGTTCGACTTCGCCAATGAATACGATATGGTCGCCGCCCGCATGGCGGATGGCGTTGCGGCACTGGAAGCGCGCGCAACTGCCGGGCAGCAGGGGCGCACCGCCGAGGCCGGTTTCCAGCGCCAGGCCGTCGAAGCGGTTTTCGCGGCGGCTGGCGAAACGTTGCGACAGTGCTTCCTGGTCGGCGGCAAGCACGTTGATCGCGTAATATTCGCTCGCCTCGAATGCCGCCCGCGCCGACGAGGTGGCGGCCAGGCTCCACACGACCAGCGGCGGCGCAAGCGATACCGAGTTGAAGGAGTTCACTGTCAGCCCGAGCAGGTCGCCCGTTTGGGTTTTCAGCGTGACCACGGCGATTCCAGTGGCGTAACGGCCCAGTGCATTGCGGAATTCGCGTTCTTTGTCGACGGCGGGAAAGGATGTTGAAGACATGATGGCTGTTTGCATGGATCGAATGAAAAGACGTTATTGTCGCTGTGTCCGCCCATGCCGTCCAGCATTCTTCCCGCACAATTTTTCCGTTGCAAATGATGTTTTTCGTTAAACCGCTTTCATCGCCCATGACCCATACCAACTTTTCCGCCCGGCTGATCGACTGGCAGCTCCAGCATGGCCGCCACGATCTGCCATGGCAGAACAGCCGCGATCCTTATCGGATCTGGCTCTCCGAAATTATGTTGCAGCAAACGCAGGTGGCTACCGTCATCCCCTATTACCTCCGCTTTCTGGCGCGCTTTCCGGATGTCGCGGCCCTTGCCGCCGCGCCACGGGAAGATGTCATGGGGCTGTGGAGCGGTCTCGGCTATTACGCCCGCGCCCGCAATCTGCATCGCGCCGCGTGCGAAGTGATGGAAAAGCACGGCGGACGCTTTCCGAAGTCGGCGCAGGTATTGGCCGAATTGCCCGGCATCGGCAGGTCGACCGCGGCAGCCATCGCCGTTTTCGCCGGTAACGAGCGGGCGGCCATTCTCGATGGCAATGTCAAGCGGGTGCTTTGCCGGTTTTTCGGCATCGAAGGATTCCCGGGCGAACGGGCGGTCGAGGAACGCCTTTGGACGCTGGCCGAGGCATTGTTGCCGGAACGTCCGGAAAGCATCGGCATCTACATCCAGGCGCAGATGGACTTGGGTGCCACGGTGTGTACCCGCGCGCGCCCGGTTTGCGAGCATTGTCCGCTCGCCGGGGAGTGTGCCGCCCGCATTTCAGGCCGGGTCGCGGAATTACCGGCGCGGCGCGCCAAAAAAACGCCGCCCCGTCGCATGTCGCGGGTGGCGGTCGTTATTTTCGGCAGAAAGGTATTACTGGAACGCCGCCCCCCTGCCGGAATCTGGGGCGGCTTACTCGCTTTCCCTGAAATCCCGGCGGAGTCCGACATCCAGACATGGGCCGCACGCCATTTCGGTATCGACATCGGCGCGCGCGAATTACCGCCGCTTACGCACAGTTTTACGCATTTCACGCTGGAGATCGCGCCATGGCGAATCGACTTGCCCGCCGCGCCCCATGCGCTCGCCGAACCTGCATGGCAATGGCTGGAGCGCGAACATATCGCCACCGCCGCCTTGCCCGCGCCTGTGCGGAAGATTCTGGCGCAATTGCCGGAACAGGATTAGAGCAGATCAACTTTATGAGGCTCATATCAAACTGATCGTCATTGCGAGGCGCGCAGCGCCGTGGCAATCCATGCGGCTTACTGGATTGCCACGGCCCTTCGGGCCTCGCAATGACGGTGGTTCTCTTTGGGCTTCAATTTGTTGATTTGCTCTAGTCGTCGCGCTCCAGCACGACGTTAGGCTCGCGCCGCCCCGCTGGTTGCGTATTCCGGTTTTTATTCGGCAATAACGGCGTTGTACCGCCTTTCAGGCGCGCCGGATTCACGCGCCACCATTTTTCCGGCAAAGGCATGGGGAGCCGCGGACTGCTTGAACGTTTTGTGCCGCCGCCATTGAGTACGCCACCCGTAATCGCGGTACCGGCATCCCTCAGGCCCGCATACAGTTCGTTCAGGGCACGTATCCGCGTCTGATCCTGCCTGGACACGACAAGCGCGCCGCCAGCCAGCGTGGCAATGGCAACGCTCTCCGCAAAGCTGCCGGCAGGCGGCGTGTCGATGAGGATGACATCGAAGCTGTTTGCCAACTGCAAAAGCATCCTGCCAAGCAGGGGACGCGCCAACAATTCTTGCGGATTGGGCGGAACCGGGCCTGAAGGAAGAATCGAGAGGTCGTTCAGGGCCGGAATCCTGAACACCACGTTTGCGGCAGCGCGCGCCCCCAGGATGGATGAAAGTCCGCTCCGGTTGTCGATGCCGAACAAAACGTGCTGGGAGGGATGGCGAAGATCCGCGTCGATCAGCAAAGTACGCGCCCCCAGCTGCGAAAACACCACCGCCAGGTTGGCGGCAAGCCAGGAACGCCCCTCGCCACGGTCGGGGCTGACAATCGCAAGTGCCCGGCGTTCATCGCTGCCATCGAACCAGCGCCGCACCAACTGAGTACGCACCGCGCGCAAGGCTTCCACTTGCGAGGAGAACGGGCTGTAGGCCGCCACGACGGTTTCGGAAACCTTGCTTTCCCCGCGTTGCAAATAGGGATAGCGAAACTGGTGGGACAAGGCGAACTGAATGTCCGCTTCCGTCACGAGGCCAAGCGCGAGCGCGACTTCTCCAAACCGGAGCTTTCGCCTTTTCTGTTCGCTGAAAATACGTTCGGCATCATCCGGCGAAAGCCGACCTGTCGCCACCAGAATCGCGCCGATCGAGTGGTCGCGCGAATCGGAAAATTGTTCGCTGGACGCTTCGTCCATTTGTGTTTCCCTAAGCGATGGCTGGACGACGGCGAATACGAATACCGGAGCGGGCGGACGGTGCCGGAATGACGCCAAGAACTGGAATACCGATGAATTGCGAGAGATCTTCGCTTCCCCGCACGCGCTGATCGACAAGTTCGAGCACCAATGCCAGGCCAACGCCGAGCAGGCTTCCCAGGAACACGGCGATCACCATATTGAGCAACAGCCTGGGACTGGAATGTTCAAGAGGAGGCTCCGCTGGCGTGAGTACCGAAATATTGGCCTGCTGCGCCTGGCTTTCGAGGTTTTTCTGTGCAAAGCTCTGCATCACGAAGTCATACGCCTTCTGCGCGCTCTCGACGTCGCGCTGGAGCACCGCCAATTGGTCATTATGCGCTTTGAGTTCGAGGACACGGGTTTTCTGCCTTTCGATCGCGGCGGAAATTTCGGCCACGCGTGCCGTGCTGACTCTGGAAGAGGTACCAAGCGAACTGGCCACCCGCTGGGTTTCCGCCGCGACACGACGGCGCAATTCGGCAATTTCCTCACTCAACTCAAGCACCTGCGGATGGTTCTGGCCAAGTTTGCCGAGCAGTTGACTACGTTGCGCCTCGCTCCGCGCCAGATCCGCCTTGAGGCTGGAAATCAGCCCATTGGCCATGACCTCGGGCAAGGACTCGGCGGAACTGATTTCGCTCTGGCGCGCGCCGCTGTCCGCGCTCTGGCCTTGCGCCGCCGCCAACTGGCTATTGAGTTCCACCAAATGCTGGTTTTCGATATCGAAACGGCCATCGCCCGCAAGCACGCCGTGCGTTTGCTCATACTCGGACAACTTGCTTTGAGCAAGCTGAAGCTTGTCGCGCAAATCCCTGGTCTGTTCGTCGAACCACTGCGCATATTGACGGGCAGGGTCCACCTTGAGGCCAATCGTCGTCTCTATGTAGGCGCGGGCAAAGGTATTGGCCACTGCGGCGGCAAAGGCCGGATCAGGCCCCGTGTATTTGATGCTGATGACGCTGCTTTCCCTCGATGGCCGGACATCGAGTTGTTTCTGGAGCAATACCGCCATCCACGACTGAAAACTGACTTCGCCGTTCGTCTCTTCGCGCCATTGTTCCTGGAGCACGGGAACCCTTTCCATCCCGGTCAATTCCACGACACGCTGCGCGACCCGCTCCGATTCGATGATGTCCACCTGGGTCGCCAGGTACCCCGGCGAGAGTTGGGCAGCGGCGGCCATCCCTCCGCCAGCGACGGGATCGTTCGCCTTCAGGTCGATCACCAGGGCCGTCGTCGCGGTGTACTGCTTGGGCAATATCAGGCTGACGATGAGCACGAGAATGGTGACACCGGCCAGCACCCCAATGATGGTCCACTTGCGCGCCCACAAGATAAGAAGAAACTGCTGAAAAGTCACGGCAAAAACTCGTAATTCAGAAAAGGCTTTCCTTGACGTAGATGACGTCGTCGGCCCTCAGGAGATCGTCCAGCCCCGGCTCGATCACCTTGAGTGCCCCATTGGCTTCGCGTCGGTGGATACGCAAACCGCGCGTGGTACCGCGCGACGAGGTGCCTCCACCCGTCGCCAGTCCCTGCATTACGCTCATGTTCCGCTCAAGACGGAAAGCGCCGGGACGGTTGACCTCGCCATAGATGTAAAACATCGGCGCGCGGTGCACATAAACCAGGTCGCCTCCGGTCAGGGGCAGGTCGTTTGCCAGGTCGCCATTGATGAACAATGCGGGCAGGTCGATTTCGCGCCGCACCTGCTTGCCGTTGCGCACGCCGATGAACACCACGGAATCGGCACCGTCCGCCGCGATGCCGCCCGCCGTGGCGATGATGTCGGTCAGGCGCAGATTCGCCGTCTCCAGCGGAAAGCGGCCAGGCCGGTTGACACGCCCGAGCACGGAAACCTGGTTGCCGCGAATCTGTATCGGCAAGACGTTGACTTGGGGTTGGCGCACGAAACCGCCTTCGCGCAAACGAGTGGCGATTTCCGTCTCGACCATGGACGTGGTCATGCCGCCCACGGAAACCGCGCCAATCAGCGGAAATGTGAGGACGCCCTTTTCCGACACGCGCACTTCGGTGGTGAGGTCGGGGTTCTGGAACACCGTGATGCGGATGATGTCGCCCGGCCCGAGAACATATTCCCGCGTATCCGCGGCCTGCGCGGATGCGGCCAGGCCCAGTGCGAGCGACACGATGACAAGAAGATTGCGAAAAAAGAATCGTGGGATCATTTGAGTCAACCAGATCAGTACATATATTTTATTGTGACCATGGGGTGCCGAAGCACCCCATGGTCACAATGGAAAGGGTCGGACGCCGCCTGTCCAGGGGTGGCCCCGGTATTTGCCTTACCTCCTCAGGTTAGCAGCCCCTTGCTCGATTGCCGAACGGAAGGCATCTTCCTTGGATTTCGGTTTCTCATCGGGCGCGGCCTGTTGTTCCTGCGCGGGAACCGCTGCTGCATCGGCGGGAGGCGGCACGAAATCGCCGACATATTCGATGGCGGCGCTTTCGCGCAGGCGCTTGATTTCCTGCTGCATTCTCTCGTTTTTCGCCTGACTGAGCAGGTGATTCTCGATGGCGGGCTTCGCCTTGGCGCGATCGACCGGCTCCTCCCGCACACCCGCGACGGAAACGAGCACCGCCCCGGTCGGCGTCCGGGTGGCAAATGCCTGACCGGGGTTCATGTTGGCAAGATTCTTGAGCACTTCGCTATGCAGTTGCTCCGCCGGTTTGACCGCGGCGTTCACCACGAACTGGATGTTCTTGCTCTTGAGCCAGTCCATGATCTGCTGCAAGCTTCCGCCGGACTGCAAACGCACCCGGATTTCCTCGAACTGCTCGGGCGATGCGGTGATGTTGATTTCTTGCAGGCTATAAATACGACGCTTGGCAAACATCGCCGGGTTCGCATCGTAGAACGCGCTGATTTGCGCATCGGTCGGGCGAGGCGTCGTGCTCACGAGTCGCTCGCCGTAAGCACGGGCGAGAATCTCGCGGCGGGAAAACTCGATCATTTGCAGCACTCTCGGATCACGGTCGAGCTTGCCGTCTTTCGCCTGTTGCACCAACAGTTCCTGATTGATGAGGCGCTCAACGGCAGCCGCCATGGCGTTCTTGATCTGATCTTGCGGAATCCTGCCGCTACGTGAAAGCAAGTCGTTGACTTGATGAACGGAGATTTCCTCCTTGTTCACCTTGACGGCAACCTGGGAAGCCGACTTGCCGGACTCTTCCTTGCCGCCGCATCCGAAGGATACGCCCGCCAGTAAAACGGCGACGCACAGCGGTACGATACGAACTGAATGGAACATAAGAACCCTTAAAGTGACAAATACATGGCTCTTGCCGCGAGGCTCGAACCACCACGACAGACATGGTAAGACAACCGCCATGTCTCTGCCCTGCCGCGCCGGTGAGCGTCGTGCTTCATCACCACGACTCGATCATCGATCATGCGCTCTCCGGCACCCCGTTTCAGCCTGGACACAGGGCAGGAATCGCACGGCAAGGTACAAAATTCCCTGTGCCCAATGTCCATGCAGCATTCTCACACGTCCCCACGGACCCTAGAAGGTAAAATTCCCCGACAACCAGGTCGTCTGGGCATCGTAATCGCGGTTGTCATCCCATTTCGAGTCCCGCTTTTCACGCTGGATACCGAGCGTCAGATTGAAAAAAGCTGCCGGTATGTACTGAAGATTCAGCCCGTAAGACCCGGTACGGTCATATTTTGCCGATCCCGGCAAGGAAGTATCCGCATCCGGAGCAGTGCCGCGATAATCGCGCTTCGTGGTCTTGAGCGTCGCGCCCAGACGCACCTTGTCCGTGACGACCCAGGTCGGTTGCAATATCCAACTGTGCGACACGGCAAAATTGGATGCGGCATCATGATCCGCGCCGATTTCGCGCCGCCAGGACAGATCCACGATAGCTTTCGGTGTCGGCACCCAGTGGAGCGCGAGACTGCCCGTCATGCCACGGAAATCCCGGCTGGATGCATATTCGTATTCGCGTTGCGAATAGCCAATATAGCCGCTTATTTTCGTGACGCCCGTCAACTGCCATTCGCCGGAAAAGCGCGCGTCGCGCTGCTGCCATTCGCGCAGGGAATCCGGTTCTTCTTTATTCCGTTCCGGATATTTGCCGTCTTCGTTGCGCAGACTGAACACGATGCGATTGCCCGTGGCCGGGCGATAGGTCAGGTTCAGGTTCGCCTCGCGCGCATCGTATTCATCCCATGGTCGCCTGTCATCGCGGTAGGTATTGCGGACGCTGCTCGCACTGACGCCGACCGCCCAATCCGGATGAAACCAGTAGTTGACTCCGCCATTGGCGCGCCCCAGCCGTCTCATGACGCGCTCGTAGCCGCTGGCATCCTCGAACCCGACGAACGACTCGTTATAGCTATAGCCGAGGACGCCGCTCCAATGGTCGCCCACCCGCCAATCCCAACGGAGACGGGCGTCCGGCGAAGTGTTGTTCAGATCGGTATGTTCCCTGTAGAAAGTCCGGCTCGCGGCAAGCCCCAGATGAATCCCCTGGCGACCATATTCCTGGTCGAAACTGGCTCCCGCCCTGGTGACGGCAATCGTGTCGCTTCGCTTCCCGCGCATCCTTTCTCTGCCCGGGCCGTTGTCCGGTACGTCGTCCGATATACGGTACAAGTTGGTGTCCCGTGAAAAAGTCTGGGAGACCGAGAACTTGAGCGCGTCGATCTCCTCCGCGAAAGCGGGTGTCGCCTGGACGCCGAAGAATGTCACCGCCCCGCCTACCAGGACAGCGAACACATTCTGTTTCTTGTTGTTCATGAAGCGAAATCTCATACTAAAAGTGTAAAAAACACAGGCTCTGAACCTGCACAGCCGCAAGAGGCGGCCCCCCGCTCCGAGTGCGGCATGTTACCAAATGTTGACAACGGAACGAATATCGCCAAGGGAAACCATCGCGCCCCGCTCAACCAAGGCGTAACCATACACGAACGCCGGGAAGATTGCTGTGCCAAAAAAACATTTCCGTGTTAGCAACAAAGCACGACACTCGCCGTGTCGACTCATTGCCGGTGGAATATCAATGCCCCGGCGACGATGACGTCCATCGGCACGCCATGGACGGCACGCACTACGGCACGGAAACGACAGGCGTTTTTGCATCAAGCTGCTAAAGTGCGCGCTTTATACGCCTTCATGCTCCGGCAATGTTCGACGTCATTCTCCACGAACCTGAAATTCCGCCCAATACCGGCAACATCATTCGCCTTACTGCCAACAGCGGTGCGCGCCTGCATCTGGTCGAGCCGCTCGGTTTCGATCTCTCCGACCGCCAATTGCAGCGGGCCGGACTCGATTATCATGACCTCGCACACCTCACTGTCCACCGGGACTGGCGGACATGTCATGCGCATTTCGCCGGGCGGCGCATGTTCGCACTGAGCACGCGGGGCGGCGTGCGCTACGACCGCATCGCCTATGCTTCCGGCGACGTGCTGCTTTTCGGCGCGGAAACCCGCGGACTCCCCGCGGCAATACTGGAAGCACTGCCGCCTTCGCAACGCCTGTACATTCCGATGCGTCCCGGCAATCGCAGCATCAACCTGTCGAACGCGGTGGCGCTGGTCGTATATGAGGGCTGGCGACAAAACGACTTCAGGGAAAGCGCCGAAAACCGGAACGCGGATTGCGCCAAACCGCGGTGACCGATCCAGATGCCGCGATCTGCGGACGTAGCAGGCTGGAAACACAACAACGCCCGTGCAACCGCCTTGCTCCGGATTTTCCGGTTTCATGCTCATAGCGGGCTGGCCACCGTCACCGCCAACCACGGCCCGACGGACTGCCCCGTGACGGCAGCCCAGTACCAGGCGGAAGCGTCGGTGAAATCCCGCCTGGCGCGGTCTTCGATGTGCTCGCAGACGCGCAGGCGTTCGCCACCGTTCCCCCGCTCGGCGACGAAGCAACGCCAACGCCCGCCTTGCCGGTTATCTTCCGCCTCTTCGAGCTGCTCGTCCCGAATGCGCCAGCCCAGGGCACGATAGCAATCGGTTGCGGGATGCAGCATCCGCGTGGGACGCGCGATGTGCCGCCAGATCAGCATGTCCCGCCCATCGGTCAGGCGGGCGATCTTGCCGGGGAAACCCCGTGCGAAGCGACGTTCGACATCCGACAGGGCCAGGGGACGCAGGGAACGTCCCCGCCATGTGGTGGGCCATTCCACAGCACTATCTTCCGTTGGCACGGTGACGGTTTCTCGAAGAACGCCGTAAACCTCGACAGCATTCCAAAACGCGCAGGCGGGCAAAAGCAGGATGGCCAGCAGCTTGGGAATACGGAGTCTCGAAAACATTGTCATGATCGTTCCTCCCGCATGAGCCTGGATACCGGCACGGCGTCGACCTCGCGGTTTTGCATCAGGCGGAAAACCAGTGCGCAGGTCGCGGCGAGCGTGACAAGGCCGATGCCCTCGTGCAGCCCCGTGGCAACGGGGCTGCCATCGGCTTGCAGGGCAATCAGGGCGGTGTTGCGCAGCACATTGCCCATGAGAATCAGGACACCCACGGCAGGCAAGCGGCGGAGAAAGCGGGCGTTGCCGCATCCGCACAACAAGGCCGTGGTGCAGGCGGTGAAATAAGCAAGCCAGACAAGTTGCACGCCGGAACAGGCGGCATCGACGAGCACCAACTGCCCGTCCACCCGCAATGCCACGCCATCGCGCTCGACATGATGTCCAACGAGAAGCAGCCAGCGGGAGAGTTCGGCAGCCACGAGACGCAACGGATAGCCCGCATAAAATTGCAGGGAAGCCATGAGCGGCAGCGATAACGTCGCTAACCCGAGCACGGGGATGCTGGCGACGACACCGGGGAAAAAGGACAGCATCCCCGCTGCAAATCCCGACAGGGCCAGAAGGGTCGAGAAAAGCGGCGGCAGGGTGTTCCATGTCGCACCCGCCAGCGCCACGAGCGCAAGCGCGCAGCAGAACCACGCCGGGCACGGCACACGGCGCAAATGTCCGCGATACCGCCAGCCAGTGTATGCAAGCGCCGCGAGCGCCACGACGCCGAACGGATCATCCGAGCCGTCGAGCATGCGCCGCGCCATCCATACGATATGCGGCCAGATGGCCGCGCCCAACAACGCCAGCCAGGCCGCCGGGGGAAGGCGGTCGAGGCGGCGCGCGAAGCGTTCGACACTGTGCATGCGCATGACTTCATGATTCCGATGCATGCCGCGTTACAGCGTCAGATGGCGGCGACGCCGCCGGGAAAGGCGACGTGCGACTATCGCCAGCATGGACATGACGAGCAAGGCTCCCGTGGCTTGCGGCTCTGGAGAACCGGGAACGTAAGCACCGCCGACCGCCAGATTGCCCACGCCCTGGGGCAATGGCAGCGGCTGCTCGATGGTCGTGGCACTATCGGACTGCGTGTTGCGGATGCGCTCATCGACCGCGACGAAGCTCGTATATTGCGTCAGCAGGCTGTGTTCGAGACCGAGCGCCGTGATGGAATCGCGCAACGCGCCGTTACCCATCAGGTTTTCCTGATCGGAAAGCTCGGCGATGCGTTGCCGTGCCCACAGGCGACGCAGCGCGGAAAACCGCTCCCCGTTCTCGTCCACCATCTCAAGCAACGGCAAAGCTTGCCGATAAGGGCCATCCGCGCGACGGCCTTCCAGCACCAGCCGCTTCGTCCCGGCACCCCGCACGTCGCGCCATTTGCCGAAAAGGATGATGGGTCGCCCGGAGAGCACATCGGGCAATTGCCGCGGCACGACATCCCGGGTTTCCACCCCCTCGAAGGTCGCATGCACGCCGGTCAGCACAGGCGAAGCGATCATCCGGCGAAAACGGGCCGCGGCCTCGGGCGCTTCATCGGGGCCGGTAATGACAAACGGCTTGCCCATTCCCGCGCGCGCCAACCCTTCGATGAGATGCCGGTTGACCGAAGAACCGATGCCGAAGGCAAACAAATTGGCCTTGTTCAGATTGTTGCGCACGATATTGAAAGCTTCCTCCTCCACCGTCACGTAACCGTCGGTAACGACAACGATGGTACGGGAAACATCTTCCTTCCCGATCTGCGCATAGACGCGGCGCAAGGCCGGTATCAAAGCCGTACTGCCGCCGCCGCTGTGGCGGTCGATGAGCTGCAAAGCCTTGTCGATGTTTTCCCGCGTGGCGGGCACGGACTGCGGATGCAGGAAGGCACTGCTGCCCTCGAACAGCAAAACGTTGAAGGTATCGCCCGAACGCAGACCGCCAATCAGCCTGCGCAGCATGTCCTTGGCGGTATCGAGCGGGAAACCGTGCATGGAACCGGAAATATCCAGCACGAAGATATAGTCGCGCGGCACGATGATGCTGGCCGGGACCGCTTTGGGCGGCTCCACCATTGCCAGGAAAAAGTTTTCCGCCTTATCGCCGCGCCCACGCGCGAAAATGACGCCGGATTCGACCGCATCCCCGCCCAGGCGATAGTCGAGGATGAAATCGCGGTTATTGGCGGCACCCCGCGCGCGGGCGTCGAGCGCAATATCGGCCTGCTGCCCGCTGATGCGTCGCAACTCGATGTCATGCGAACGCGAATAAATTTCCTTGATGGAAATGGGTGTATCGAGCCGCACCCGAATATCGAACCGGGCGGGCGAATCCACACCCTCCGGCAAAAACGGCTGTGCCGCCCACCGATTCGCAGCCCGCCCGGCTTGCTGCCCGTTGTAGCGAGGGCCGACCACGGTGGGGAAAACGAATTGGTAACGACCATTTTCAGGCCCAAGCAATTCGGTGTAGCGCAACTCCACCCGTACATCATCTCCGGGCATGATATTGGCGACACTCGCCTGGAACACATTGGGCCGGTGTTGCTCCAGCAAGGCGGCGGTCTTGCCCTCGCTTTTCGCCTGCTCGTACTCCCGTGCCGCCTGTTGCTTTTCGCGGATGCGCGCCTCGATCAGGCGATCCGCCAGGTGCACCTTCATCGCGTGCACGGCAGCGCGCGTGGAACCGGGGAAAACATACTTCGCCTCGATCGGGCGCGCGCCTTCGTTTTTGTAGACCTGCGTCACCGTCACATCGGCAATCACCCCGGCAATACGCACCTCGACATCGGTCGACTTGAGCGGCAAGGCGTCGACGGCGGGGTCGCCATCGGGCATATAAAAATAAGGGCTTTCCGTCCTGTCAGCCGCTTCGCCGGGTTGTGCCTGCGAGCCTGGCGCGAACAGCACGGCCAGCACCATGAAGCATGAGGAAGCCGCATAGCAGCCGGAGGACACACATTTCTTCAACGTCCGTGGAATATCCGGAACCGGCGAAGCGGCAGCATTCGCCAGCAAACGTTCGCCCACTGCGTGCGCAAGCAGCGCCAAAGTATCGCGTACCATCATGGTCTCCTGTGAAAAGGTGGAGCCATCGTAGAGGCGGCATGTGAACGGCGCAGGAAGGGGAAATGGGGTTTATGTGAAGCAGGTATGAAGAACCGGGAATCGAGGTTCTGGAGGATGAAGCCGAAAGAAGGGCATTGGTGCAGATCCGCGCCTGGCTTGACCGCGTGGAAAACCTGCCCCGCTTCAAACCCATGCCGGGGGTGCCGGAAATCTGGGCGTTTCGCGCGCAATCATGGCGAACCTGGCCTTTCACAGATCATGCTGAGCATTGCTCGCGCCCGGCTCATTCCAACGTAGTGGAATGTGCGGAAATCCCGAATCGCGC
>JAISNX010000144.1 GCA_031276015.1 Azoarcus sp. | reverse complement strand
CGGCGAGCGAAGGCGTTTCGGAAGGCCGTACCGCCGCATGGATTGCCACGTCGCTGCGCGCCTCGCAATGACGAGTGTCATTATCCGAACCGAAAACGCTCTAAAACACATCCTTCCATGCCCGCAAGGCCGCCAGGCAGGCCAGCGCATCGCGTGGGGGGGTGCCGCTACGGGCGGTGACGGCGGCGATGACGCCTTCCTCATAGGTGCGCAGGAAAGGATTGATGGCCCGTTCGATGGCAATCGTGCTCGGCAAGGTGGGCTTGCCTTGTGCGCGCAAGGCTTCGCAATATTCGGCATAGCGGTCGCGGGCGGCGTTTTCCGGTTCGGCGGCGCGGGAAAAGGCGAGATTGGCAAGCGTGTATTCATGGGCGCAATACACTTTGGTGTCGCCATCGAGACAGGCGAAACGGCCAAGCGCACGCGCAAGATTGAGCGGGCTGCCCTCGAAAATACGTCCGCAGCCTGCGGAAAAGAGCGCATCGCCGCAAAACAGCATGTCATGACCAAGGTAGGCGACGTGCCCGCGCGTGTGGGCGGCCACATCGAGCACCTGCAAATCGAGATCCAGGGCGGGGATGACGATGCGGTCGTCGTCCGCCACGGGATGATCCACGCAGGCGATGTCATCCCCGCGCGGGCCATATACCGGCACCGACGGATACCGGGCGACGATTTCCCCGACGCCGTCGGTATGGTCGGCATGATGATGCGTGAGCAAAATGGCGGCAGGCACGAGCGCCGACTTTTCCAGCGCGGCGAGGGCGGGCGCGGCTTCGCCCGGATCGACGAGCACGACATACCGGCCATCGTCGATCAGCCAGAGATAATTGTCGCGGGCGAAGGGAACCGGGGTGACGTTGAAGGCGGGCATGGCGGGAAAGGCGAGAGAACGGGAAAGCATCAATGATGCCTTATCCCCGCTATCATGCGGGCTGTCACGCTTGTCACGCCTATCGCCTTGAACCCTGAATCCACCTCGCCACCCGATCCCCGTGCATGGCTGCAAACCCCGCTCGGCGGATACTTCGCCGCGTGGGAGCAGGCGCGGCTCGACGCCATGCTCGCCGATATTTTCGGCTACAACGCCCTCCAGATCGGCCTGGCGGACATCGACTTGCTGCGGGCCAACCGCATGCCGCTGCACATTTGCACCGCGCGCGCGCCGTGGCCCGACAGCAGTCCCGCACGAACCGCGCGAGTGCTGGCCGAGGAAACCGCGCTGCCGTTTGCCAGCGCCAGCCTCGATCTGGTGGTGCTCGCCCATGTGCTCGAATTTTCCGCCTCCCCGCACCATGTATTGCGCGAAGTCGAGCGCGTGCTGGTGCCCGAGGGCAGCGTCGTGGTTTGCGGCTTCAATCCGTACAGCCTGTGGGGCTGTCGCCGCCGCCGCGCAGGTGCGCGCGGACAATGGCCGTGGCGCGGGCAATATCTTTCCGCGTCGAGAGTGCGTGACTGGCTGCTCCTGCTCGGTTTCGAGATGCAATCCAGCCAGTTCGGCTGTTATGTGCCAGCGGTGAACCGCCCTGAGTGGCTGGCGCGCTGGAAATGGCTCGACCGCATTGGCCGCCGCTGCTGGCCGGTCTGCGGCGCGGCCTGGATCATGCATGGCATCAAGCGCGTGGCGGGCGCGCGACTGATCCAGCCGAACTGGCGGGAAAAGCGCGCCCATGCCGAAAACCTCTCGCCCGTCGCCCGCAGGCTGAATGATTTCGGCGGTTCGGTGAGCAAAACCCACAAGGAAACCGGAGAAAAATGGAAACGACCGTAGACATCTATACCGACGGCGCATGCAGTGGTAATCCCGGCCCGGGCGGTTGGGGCGCGATCCTGAAAAGCGGCGCGCACGAAAAGGAAATCTGGGGCGGAGAGCCGCAAACCACCAACAATCGCATGGAACTTCTCGCGGTGATCCGCGCCCTTGAACAGCTCAAGCGCGAATCCGTGGTGAGAGTGCATACAGACAGCCAGTACGTGCAGAAAGGCATCTCGGAATGGATTCGCGGCTGGAAGGCACGCGGCTGGATGACGGCGGGCAAGACGCCGGTAAAGAATGACGACCTTTGGCGCGCGCTCGATGAAATCGCCGCACGCCATAAAATCGAATGGCTTTGGGTCAAGGGACATGCGGGCCACACCGGGAACGAAAGGGCCGATGCCCTGGCCCGCCGTGGCGTCGAAGCGGCGCGGCGCTGAAGTGGGGCGCTTGCCCCTTGTTTTTACAGGAGAAACGCGATGAGCAGCACGCAATATCAGGATACCTTCCGGAAAACCATGGGCCGGATGAAGGATCTGGCGGGCGAGATACCCGGCGTCATAAAAAGTTTCCAGGAAACCGGCGCGGCGGCCATGGCCGATGGCGCGCTGGACGCCAAGACCAAGGAGTTGATCGCGCTGGCGCTGGGCGTGGCGGCGCGTTGCGAGGGTTGCCTGGCTTTCCACGCGCGCGCCCTGTCGAAACTGGGCGCGACCCGCGCCGAAGTGGCGGAAACGCTTGGCGTCGCCATTCAGATGGGCGGCGGGCCTTCGGTGATGTGGGCAACCGAGGCGATGGCGGCCTTCGACGAGTTCGCCGCGAAGTAAGCCGAAGCGCGGGGCAGGGCATTCCGGCGCGGTTTCAAACCCGCCGGATGCGCAACAAGTGCCGTTCGGCAGCCAGGCCAGGCACGGCGAGCGGGCGGGCATCCTCGATGCGCCAGCCGGGGGGGAGCGCGGCGATTTCGTTTGCCGGGTACTCGCCTTTCATGGCATGGAGCGTGCCGTCCTCCCGGAGCAGGTGCCCCGCCAGGCGGATGAAATCGGCAAGGCTGGAGAAGGCGCGGGAGATGATGGCGTACGCGCCGCCGTCGGGGAGTTCTTCCGGGCGGATCACCTCGGCGCGTCGCTGAATGACATTAAAATTATCCGGCTTCAGTTCGATTTTCGCCTGCTGCTGGAAACTCGCCTTTTTGCCGA
>JAISNX010000114.1 GCA_031276015.1 Azoarcus sp. | reverse complement strand
CCCGCATGCGCTGGAACCGCACCCAGATGTCGGCCTGGATGTAACCCACCAGATGGCCGAGGTGGATGTCCCCGTTGGCATAGGGCAGTGCATTGGTGACGAGAATCTTGCGTGGCATGTCCGGAACGTTTTTTCTGGGAAAACGTCGATTCTAGCAAAGCCGTCATGCCCGCCCGCGACTGTTTCGCCATTTGCCTGCGCCGGGCGGACGTTTTACTCTTCGGCGTTTTTCTCCCCCCATCGAACCGGAAACCATGCAGACCGAACCGCTCCTTAGTTGGCCCGACAATATCCACGCCGTAGACGCCGGTTATGTGCGTCCGGGGCTGGCCGCCGTGCATTTGATCGTCGAGGATGGCCGTATCGCGGTCGTCGATACCGCCCACAATGCCGCCCTGCCCCGTTTCCTCGCGGCGCTCGCCCAACTCGGGCTTGCGCCGGAGGCGGTGGATTACGTTTTTCTGACCCACGTCCACCTCGATCACGCTGGCGGCGCGGGCGCTTACATGGCGCAACTGCCGAACGCGAAGCTGGTGGTGCATCCGCGCGGGGCGCGGCACATGATCGACCCCACACGGCTTTTTGAAGGCACGGTGGAGGTATACGGCGCGGAAAATGCCCGTCGCCTTTACGGCACCCTGCTGCCGGTGCCGCCGGAAAGGGTGATCGAGGCTGCCGACGGACAGGTTTTCACGCTTGCGGGCCGCCCCCTGCAATGCCTGCACACGCCCGGGCACGCCAAGCACCATCTTTGCCTGTGGGACAGGCGCGCCCGGGCCTGTTTTACCGGCGACACCTTCGGCATCGCCTACCGCGAGATGGGTGTGAGCGGCGAACCTTTCCTGATTCCCGCCACCACGCCGACCCAGTTCGATCCCGAGGCGATGAAAGCCTCGATCCGCCGCCTGCTCGCGCTGGAGCCGGAGGCGATGTACCTCACGCACTTCAGCCGGGTGGACGAGGTGGCGCGCCTGAGCGTGGATCTACTGCGCCGGATCGACGCCTTCGTCTCCCTTGCCGAAGCCGCGCCGGGAGAGGGAAAGGCCAGGAAGGAAGCCATCCACGCCAGCATCGAACGCTACCTGCTCGCCGAAGCGCCCGCCGGGAGCCGCGAATGGCTCAAGCCCGTGCTGACGGTGGATATGGAGCTTGACGCGCAGGGGCTGGCCTACTGGCTCGAACAGCGGCAGTGACCGGGCGGCGCGGGCGTTCAGCGCGGGTTCAGGAAGATTTCGATCCGCCTGTTGCGGGCGCGGCCTTCCGGCTTGGCGTTGTCGGCGATCGGATCGGCTTCGCCGCGCCCGTCGGCGCTCAGGCGACCAAATTCGATGCCTTGCTGGCGCAGGTATTCCACGACGGCCTCGGCACGCCGGAACGAGAGATCGAGATTGCGCATCTCGCTGCCCTGGCCGTCGGTATGGCCGACGATGCGGATGCCTGCCCAGGCGTGGCGCTGGAATACCGGCACGACGCGCTGGAGCAGCGCGGCGAGCGGAGGCCGTATTTCAGCCTGGCCCGACGCGAATCCGTCGGCGGCGGGCAGGGAGGCGCGCAGCCCTTCGGGAAGGTGGGCGATGCGGTTGTCGGGTATTTCCCGCAGGGCGGTTTCGAGTTCGTGCTGCAAGCCCGCCCAGTCCGGAGCCGCCGCCTGGCGCGTGGCGGAGAACGACGCGCCATTGCCGGGCGGGGGGGTGAAACCGCTGTGTTCCTGGGTGGGAGCGGGCACGCCGGTACATCCGGCGAACAGTAACGAGGCGAACAGGACGCGAAGGCGGACGGGAATGGAAAACGGAAGGTTCGGCATGATGGAAAAAAAGGAAAGACATGGAGCGGCATGGTATCGCTGCGTGTCACGACATGAAAAGCAATTTGCGGCGCGCCGTCGCTCTTTTCTCATGCGCCGCCAATGCGTGATGTACGCCCACAACACGTCGGGTATGATTCCCGCCATTTCGCTTTCGAGCGCGCGCAGCCCGCGAATGAAGGAATCGCCATGAACGCCAGCCCGCAAAATCTTTCCGCGCAAGATGTGACCGACGCGCTGCAAACGGTGATTGATCCCGGCACCGGCAGGGATTTCGTCTCCACCCACCGCATTCGCGGCCTTGTGGTCGAAGGGGGCGCGGTGCGTTTCGAGGTCGAACCCGGCTATCCGGCCCTGAGCCAGCACGAAGCGATCCGCGGCCAGCTTGCCGCCGCCGTGCGTACCCTGCCCGGCGTCGAGCGCGTCGACATCGACGTGAGCGGCAAGATCGTGGCACATGCGGTGAAAAACGGCGTGAAGCTCCTGCCCGGCGTAAAAAACATCATCGCCGTGGCCTCGGGCAAGGGCGGCGTGGGCAAGAGCACCACTGCCGCCAACCTGGCGCTGGCGCTGGCCGCCGAGGGCGCGCGGGTCGGCATGCTCGACGCCGACATCTATGGCCCCTCGCAGCCGCAGATGCTCGGCATCGCCGCGCAGAGGCCGGGGTCGCCCGACGGCAAGACCATGGAGCCGATCGAGGCCCATGGCTTGCAGGTCATGTCCATCGGCCTGCTCATCGACGACGATACGCCCATGGTATGGCGCGGGCCGCTGGCGACGCGGACGCTCACCCAATTGCTGACCGAAACGCGCTGGCGCGACCTCGACTACCTCGTGGTCGACCTGCCGCCGGGCACGGGCGACATCCAGCTCACGCTGGCGCAGAACGTGCCCGTGACCGGCGCGGTGATCGTCACCACGCCGCAGGACATCGCCCTCATCGACGCGAAAAAGGGGCTGAAGATGTTCGAGAAGGTCAACGTCCCCATCCTCGGCGTGGTCGAGAACATGAGCATCCATATCTGTTCCCGTTGCGGGCATGAGGAACACATCTTCGGCGCGGGCGGCGGGCAGCGGATTTGCGACGACTACGGCGTCGCCTTTCTTGGCGCGCTGCCGCTCGACCTGAAAATCCGCGCGGAAGCCGACGCCGGGTCGCCGACCGTGATCGCCGACCCGGCAAGCCGGATCGCCGCGATCTACCGGGACATCGCGCGCAAGGCCGCCGTTGCCGTCGCCAACATCGCGCGCGACATGTCGCACAAATTCCCGCAAATCGTGGTGCAGAACGGCTGAACGCCGCCCCGCGCGCCGCTTGCCGGTTTTTCCTACCACGCGGGCGCGGCCTGTGGCGGCGGGGGCGGCGGCGGCGGATTGAGTCCACCACTTGCCGCCCAGGTCACGCCTGCGGCAATCGCCACGGCGAGGACGAACGCCAGCCAGCCGCCGCCCTGCGCCGGAGCCAGTGCCGGATCGTCCACCGTCTTAGAGCCGGTAATCATTGGCAGCAGCAGGTAATCTTTCTTGACGACGGCGTAAAACAGGATGGATGCCAGATGCAGCCCCACCAGGCCCGCGAGCAGCCAGGCGTTCAGGTGATGCAGTCCGGTCAGGCTGTCGGCGCTCTCCTGCGTCACCAGATTTTTCAGCGGCCCGGTAAAAGAGATGTTGTCGTCCGACACCAGCCCGCTCGCCACCTGGAACAAGGTCAGCCCGAGCAGCCCGAGCACCGAAAATGCCCCGAGCGGATTGTGCCCAAGCCCGTGCCATTGCCCACGCAGGTAGGCGAGCACCCGCGCCGGGCCGGGGACGAACTGGGCGAAGCGGGCATAAGTCGAACCGATCACGCCCCACACGAGGCGAAACGCGAGCAGGCCCGCGATGGCGAGTCCGAGCCGACCATGCAGTTCGATCCAGTTGCCGCCAACGAAGCCCGTGGCGAACGCCGCGGCGACAAGCGTCACCAAAGACCAGTGAAAAAGCCGGGTCGGCAAATCCCAGACCTTGACGCGCAGTGTTTCCATCGTGCCTTCCTCCGTTTTTTTGAATGCGACATTTGAACGCAATTCATCGCGCCAAGGCAACCGCGCGTGTCGCGCGCCAGGGTTCAGATGCAGCCCGCATTGCCCCTTCCTCGTCATTGCGAGCGAAGCGCGGCAATTCCTCCCACCGCGTCATTGCGAGAAGCGCAGCGACGTGGCAATCCATGCAGCGGAGCCATCACCCGAAACGTTGGAGCAGGCGGAACCGCCGTGTGGATTGCCACGGGCCTGCGACCCTCGCAATGACGAAGCTAAGGTTTCCCCACAATCTTTTATCATAATTTCATTTTTTCCCCGATGCATTTTTCTGCAAGATGCGAAACATCTCGACAGACTCATGTAGCGCGAGGAAT
>JAISNX010000082.1 GCA_031276015.1 Azoarcus sp. | reverse complement strand
CTGAAGAACGGCACCTTGGCCTCGCCCGCGATCGCCTTGGCGAGCAGGGTCTTGCCGGTGCCGGGGGAACCCACCATGAGCACGCCCTTGGGAATGCGTCCGCCGAGTTTCTGGAACTTGGAGGGATCGCGCAGGAATTCGACCAGTTCGGCTACTTCTTCCTTGGCTTCGTCGCAGCCCGCGACATCGGCGAAGGTGATCGAATTGGCGCTCTCGTCGATCATGCGCGCCTTGCTCTTGCCGAACGAAAACGCGCCACCCTTGCCGCCGCCCTGCATCTGGCGCATGAAGAAAATCCATACCCCGATGAGCAGCAGCATCGGGAACCACGAGACGAACACGCTGGTCAGGAAGGATTCGTCCTTCGGCTCGGTCGCCTTGACCACGACGCCGTAGCGCATGAGGTCGCTCACCATCCAGATGTCCTGGACGCCGGGGGTGTAGATCGTAATCAGGCGTCCGTCCTTCGTTGTTGCCTTCAGCACGCGGCTGCTGTCGACCGTTACCGAGGCGATCCGCCCGACCTTGGCTTCTTCCATGAACCGGGAATATTCCATCGGCGGCGAGGAAGGCTGATAGGTACTGAACTGGTTGAATATGGTCAGCAGCACGACGCCGATGACGACCCAGAGCGCAAGATTCTTGAAAAGATTGTTCAACGTGTTAACCCCGAAAGCCCGTGACGGGCAAACAAACCGGAAAGGTCGATTCTAAAGGCGTTCCCCGTGCCCGGCAAAGCACAATATTCGTTATTGTCGTCATTGGGCGATCCGCGTCGTGCGGTATTTGACATGGGCATCAGCCGCGCAAGCGCCCGCCCAACAGATACACCTCGGCGCTGCGGTCGCGCGATGCTTTCGGCTTGCGCGTCTGCACGGACAGAAAACACCGTTCCATCTCCCGGCGGAACGCCATGAACCCTTCGCCCTGGAACACCTTGACCAGGAAGCGCCCGTCGGGACGAAGGTGGTGGACAGCGAAATCGAGCGCCAGTTCGCACAACATGATCGAGCGCGCCTGATCCGCCACCGACACGCCCGAGAGATTGGGCGACATGTCCGAGAGCACGACGTCGACACGGCTGCCGTCCAGGCGGCGCTCGAACTCGGCGAGCGTTCCGTCGTCGGAAAAATCGCCTTGCAGGAAGTCCACTCCGGCAATGGGTTCGACCGGCAGCAGGTCAAGCGCGAACACGCGCGCGCCGCTCCCGCAACGTTGCGCCGCGACCTGGCACCACGAACCCGGCGCGGCCCCGAGATCCACCACCACCGCGCCAGAACGCAAGAGGTGGTCGCGGTCGTCGATTTCCATGAGCTTGTAGGCCGCGCGGGCACGGTAGCCTTCCGTGTTGGCGCGCTGGACAAAAGGATCGGCAAGGTGCTCGCGCATCCATGCCTTGCTGGTCTTGCTGCGTTTCATGGCTGCGTGGAACCCGGCCCCTTGCAAAAACGTATGGAATTTCCGGTGTACGTGCAACGCTCCGCACGGCGGGTGCGAGCATACGTGATTCTGTCGATAAACCAAACCGTGCGGGCGCGATTCGTTTCCTCGTGCCCCAATACCTCAAACCTTTGTCATTCGAGCGAAGCGCGGCAACCCACACGGCAGCGATCGCCCGCATTGATGGACGACGTTGCGGGAATCATGGGTACATGGATTGCCACGGCGCTTCGCACCTCGCAATGACGAATCTCCCACCCCGTCATTGCGAGGGCCGAAGGCCCTCGGCAATCCACATGGCGGCGACCACCCTCACTGACGGGCAGTGTTGCGGGAATCACGGTCACATGGATTGCCACGGCGCGCTTTCGCGGGATGCCGCGCTCTGGTATATATTCCCGTCCTTTGCCTCCGATGATGCTCTCCGGAGAACGCCTGTTTCGACCACGGGCTTCGGCGACACGCCGGGGGCGGCGCTTCAAACCGGAACCGGCTTCTCGATGAAATATGCAAAGCACGCGTTCGCCATCGCGCTCACGCTGGCGCTCGCTTCCTGGCTGCTCGGCGATCGCCGTTGGGCGGAATTGGGCGCGGCGCTGGCGCGTTTGTCTCCGGGCACGGTGGCGCTGGCGGCGGCGGGTTTCCTGCTGAGTTATTTGCTGCGCGCGGCGCGGGTGTATGACGAGTTCCGGCACGATGCCAAGGGCCATTTCGCCCCCTGTCTGCGCATCGTACTGATGCACAACGCGGCGCTGAACGTGGTGCCGTTCCGGGGCGGCGAGGCGGCTTTTCCGATTCTCCTCGGCAGGGTGTTCGGCACGCCGCTCACGCGCGCGCTGGCGTCCCTTTTCTGGTTCCGCTTGCAGGATGCGATGGTGGTGGCCGCCGCTGCGGTGGCGGTATGGCCGGGGCTGCCGCTGGCCTTGCGGATGGCGGGCATGGCCGCGCTCGTCGTTTTCGCCTGGGTCTTGCCGCGTTGGGCACGCCAGCCGCACCGATGGGCGGAAAGCGGCGCATTGGCCCGCAAGTTCGCCGCACTGCGCGACGCCTTCGCGGCCTCGGCGCGGCATGCCCGCTTCGGCTGGTTATGGACGTTTGCGAATTGGTCGGTCAAACTCGCGTCCCAGGCATGGATCTTGTCCGCCCTGCTCGATACGGGCATGCACACGGGCGCGGCGGGCGCACTGGGGGCGGAACTCGCCGCCATTCTCCCGATCCAGGGCGTGGCCGGTTTCGGCACTTACGAGGCCGGGGCGGCGGCGGCGCTGCTGCCCGGCGGCATCGCCTTCGCCGACGGTCTGCGCGCGGCGCTGGCGCTGCATCTTTTTGTCATCGCCTGCGCCCTGACGGCAGGCACCGCCGCCGTGCTGTTGCCCGGCATCCCTTCAACGGCGGAACCGCCAGAATCCGCGAAAGGCCAGAATCCATGAGTACGCCGCCCCTCCCTCCCGCCACGCCGGAGATCCCCGCCGGCTTGCCGCAGCACACCTTGTCGATAGTGGTGCCGATGTACAACGAGGCCGAGAATGTCGCGCCGCTTCTCGAACGCATCCATCTCGCGCTCGACGCTTATCCGTGGCCGTGGGAGGCGGTGCTGGTCGACGACGGCAGCAGCGACGCGACTTTCGATGAGTTGCTGCGATGTGCGCGTCTCCACGGCCCGCATGTGCGGGTGCTGCGGCTCGTGCGCAATTTCCGCCAGACCGCGGCAATGCAGGCGGGCATCGACGCAGCGCGCGGCAGCGTCATCGTCACCCTGGACGGCGATTTGCAGAATGATCCCATCGACATCCCGCGCATGGCCGGGCGGCTGCTCGCCGAGGAACTCGATCTTGTCGCGGGCTGGCGCAAGAATCGTCAGGATGGCCTGCTCTTGCGCAAGATTCCGTCCCGGATCGCCAACCGCCTGATCGCCCGCATGACGGGCGTGCATCTGCGCGACTACGGTTGCAGCCTGAAGGTGTTCCGCGCCAG
Source organism: Azoarcus sp. (assembly GCA_031276015.1). Classification (GTDB taxonomy): domain Bacteria; phylum Pseudomonadota; class Gammaproteobacteria; order Burkholderiales; family Rhodocyclaceae; genus WRNU01. The sequence continues at coordinate 8,249 of JAISNX010000082.1, read as the reverse complement.
CGCGATCAAGAATGTGCGCCTGTACGGCGAAATGCACCGCTTCATCCCCGCCTGGCTGGCGACGGTGACGACGCCGCGCCGGATCGCGCAAGAGGTCGTGACCCATCACCCCCGTGTGTTCGGGCAATCCAAGTACGGCATCTCGCGTACCTTCCGTGTCCTGCTCGATCTGATCTTTGTTTACTTCTTCATGCGCTTCCGCACCCGGCCCGGACATTTCTTTGGCGGCATCGGCATCGCGCTCGGCGCGCTCGGCAGTTTCATCCTTGCCTGGCTCACCGTGGTCAAGTTCTGTTTCGGCGAGGACATCGGCACCCGGCCACTGCTTTTCGGCGGGTTTTTCCTCATCATCGCCGGGGTGCAGATGGTGACTTCCGGCGTGCTGGCGGAATTGCTGGCGCGGATTTATTACGAATCGGGTAGTACACGTTCCTATCTGGCGCGAGACGCGGTGACGCCCGCCGATGAGGAATGCTGGCATCTTCCCGGCGCGAATGCCGAAGTGTCCGCGGAGAAAGCATGATGGACGGCGGAACACCCGGCAGACAACCGGACGCGCGCCTTCTTTTCGTCCTTGCCCTGCCGCTGGCCGCCTTTCTGCTGCGCCTGGGCGGCGCGCCGCTTTTCGATGTCGACGAAGGCGCATTTTCCGAGGCGACGCGCGAAATGTTCGAGCGCGGCGATTTCTCCTCCACCTATCTCAACGGCGCGCATCGTTTCGACAAGCCGATCCTCATTTACTGGCTGCAAGCAGCCAGCGTCCTGTGCTTTGGCGGCATGCTCGACATCGAATGGGTGTTCCGCCTGCCCTCGGCGCTGGCCGCGATGGCGTGGTGCTACGCATCCTGGCATTTCGCGCGTCACCGTTTCGGCCCGGAAACGGCGCTGGCGGCGCTGGCGGTGATGGCGACCGCGCTCGGGCCGTTCGTCATCGGACGCGCCGCGACCGCCGACGCCCTGCTCAATCTGCTCCTGGCGCTGACCCTGTTCGACGCCTGGCGATACCTCGAATCCAGACGCCGCGCCCCACTGCTGCGCTGCTACGCCTGGATCGGGCTGGGCGCGCTCACCAAGGGGCCTATCGCGCTCATCGTGCCCGGGGCGGTGACGTTTCTCTATTGCGCCTCCCGCAAGGAGTGGCGCATCTGGCTGCACGCGCTCGGGGACGCGCGCGGCTGGCTGATCTTCGCCGCGCTGACGGTGCCCTGGTACGGCACGGCGCTTGCCATCCACGGGCGGGACTTCATCGACGGCTTCATCCTCAAGCACAACGTCGAACGTTTTACCGGCACGCTCGAAGGCCACGCGGGCAGCCTGTTTTACTACATCGTCTTTGTGCCGCTCCTGCTGCTGCCCTGGACAGGGCCGCTCGTCACCAGCCTGCGCCAGATGAAATCCGATTTCACCACCAGCGGCCTGCGGCGTTATCTGTGGATCTGGGCGGGGTTCGTCATCGTATTCTTTTCGCTTTCCGGCACCAAACTGCCGCATTACGCGCTGTATGGCACCACGCCGCTTTTCCTGCTGATCGCCGTGCACCGCGACGAACTGCGCCGTCCCCTCGCGCATCTGGCGACACCCGGCCTATTCCTCGCGCTGCTCGTCTGCCTGCCGGTGGTCTGCACCTTCCTCGCCGTCAGCGGCGCGGGCCTGACCTTTCTCGCCGCCATCGGCGCGGACAACGCCTCGGGCAATGCCTACTACCTCGCCCAATTCACCGAAGCGGCGTCGCGGGTAGATGCAGCGTACTACCTCATTTGCGGCGCGGCCCTGCTCCTTTGGCTGGCGGCGGTTTTCATGCCACGCAGCACCTTGTGGAACCGCCTGCTTGCCGCCGCCGCCCTGCAAACCCTGGTGCTCGCGCTCGTTTTCACGCCCTGGCTCGGCGCGGTGCTGCAAGGGCCGGTGAAAGAAGCGGCGCTTTTCGTGCGCGAACGCGCCGAACCCGTCGTCGCCTGGAAATTGGCCTTGCCGAGCATCAGCGTCTACCGCGACGCCGTCACCCCATCGCGTGCGCCGGAGGCGGGAGAGCTGGCCATCACCCGCATCGACAACGTGCCGGAACAAGGCTTCGAGATATTGTTCCGCCGTGGCGGCATCGCGGTCGTGCGCCATTCCGACGTCGTCGCCGGACCGGATGACGCGGCGAGCGAGGCGATGCCATGAGCGCGCAGGCCACCGCTCCCGCGCCGGATCACGGCGAACTGCCGCCCACGCGCCCGTGCCGCATCGAGCCGCTCACGCTGGCGATGCTGCTCTCCATGCTGGCGGCGGCGGCACTGTTTACGCTGTGGCCGGAACTCGATCCCAAAATCAGCGCGTTCTTCTACCGTCCGGAAATCCGCGACTTCACGGGCAACCAGAGCGCGCTGGTCATGGCGGTCTACCGATTCATCCCCTTGTTGGCGCGGTCTGCCATCGTGCTCATCGTCCTTGCCTTCGTCATCGGCCTTTTCCTTCGCGGCCCGCGCGGACGCCTCTTGCGGATACGCGCCGGGTTCCTGGCCGCCGCGCTCGCCTTCGGGCCGGGACTCGTCATCGACGTGGCCCTGAAAGACTACTTCGACCGCGCCCGTCCGGCGGAAACCGCCGAATTCGGCGGCAGCGCCCGCTACACGCCCGCCTTCATCCCCGGCGACCAATGCCAGAAAAATTGCTCATTCGTGAGCGGCCACGCCTCGGCGGGGTTCTTCTTCGCCAGTTTCGGCTTTCTCGGCGGCGCGGCGGCGCGGCGGCGCTGGACGGCCATCGGCCTCGCGCTCGGCGGCCTCGCCGGACTGGGACGCATCAGCCAGGGCGGGCATTTCCTGAGCGACGTGGTGTTCGCGTTCTATTTCACCTGGTTCAGCGTCTGGCTGGTCTGGTCGATTTTCAACAGGCTTGGCTGGCTGCCGACAGAGCGGCCTTCGGCTGGTGATGCGGCGTAGCCGCCCGGCTTCCCATTGCCATACCGATGCAAAAATACGGAGAAGCACGTAAAATGCATGCGCGGGGCAAACGAAAGGCCCCGTACCAGGGGGCCTTCCGAAAAATCACGCTCCGTGAAGGAGGTGATTGGCATGGAGCCAACATCCTGGAAATGCCGTTGGCGACGGCTGCTTGCCAAGGCAGCCCGCTGGATCATTCTAGCGGCCCTGCTTTTCTATAGCAAGTCCGTTCGGTAGCAATGCGTTGTACCCGTCCTGCCCCACGGCGCGGGACGGCTGCCAACGAAGCGATGCTCGTGGCGCACCACAAGCCGGACAGGGGCAATGTTCAAAGCAAGCCCTTTGGGCTGGAACTCGACGAACTTCCGCCGCCGATGATGCTGTGATCGAGAACGCGCACATCCATACAAGTGCCAGCGCCGTTATGTCGCCGAGCATATTCCCCTGTTACCAAGCGTCACGCCGCCCGCTTCGCCGAGGCGAAATCAATCACGAAACGGTAACGCACGTCCTTCTTCACCACGCGCTCGTAAGCCGCATTGATCTGCTCGGGACGAATCAGCTCAATGTCGGGCCGGATGTTGCGGGCGAAGCAATAGTCGATGACTTCCTGCGTTTCGGCAATGCCGCCGATCATTGAACCTGCCAGGCTTTTACGGCCAAACGCCATCGAGGTCGGCACTCCGCACACCCAGTTTCGGGCGCAGGCGCAACAGCATGGCCTCGCCGAAACTGGAACGCACTTCCTGATTGGGAAAGCGAAGCCGGTAGCGGATTTGCGCTCCATACTGCTGGCTGGATTCAATGGTGAGATAACCCGTCTGGAACAGCAAGGCTATCGGCGAAATATTTTCGACATCAAATGAGGAGAGCAGCGCGGCAGATGTTTCCAGATTTTCCAGTTTCGGCAAAAAAACTTGTTGTTCGGCAAGCATGTCGACCAGAAAAGTCGGCGTTCCGGTCTCGAACCAGAAGGGACGGAATACACGCTTCTGAAAAAGCAGCAGCAAATCGAACGGATTATAGACCGCCTCCCCCTCCCATTTATGGCCGTTGTACCAATGCCGGATTTTTTCCCTGTCCAGACCTTCCAGTTCCGGCGCGAACAGGGTATCCACATCGGCGTCGGTATAACCGCAGATGCTGGAATATTCCGCATCCAGGGTGATGTCCGACAAGTTGTTCAGGCCAGAAAAGATATTGACCTTGCTGAATTTGGAAACGCCCGTGAGCATGGCAAACTTGATGTGTGCGTTCTGCCCCTTGATGACGGAATAGAGATTGCGCAGCCCGTCTCGCATCCGGCGGGCGAGATCGGGGGCGGTGAGGTTGTCCAGGATGGGTTTGTCGTATTCATCGACAAGGATCACGGCACGTTGCCCGAATTTGGCTTCTGCCCGCTGGATCAGTCGGATGAAACGGCCAGGAATTTCGCCGTCGTCTTCTTCCACCCCCAGACGTTGCGCATTTTCGGCCAGGATGTCCAGAATCCGCGCATCCAGTCCCGCCCGGCTTTCCATGACGCCCTCCGCGAAGCTGATGCGGATCACCGGATATTTCTTGTTCCAATCCCACTTGTCGTGGCAATACAGCCCCCGGAAAAGCGGCTCATTGCCCGCGAAGAGTTCCGCCAGCGTGTCCAGGAAAAGGCTTTTGCCGAAGCGGCGCGGGCGGGAGAGGAAATAGGCTTTGCCCTCCTGAATCATCCGCAGGGCGAAGGCAGTCTTATCGACGTAGTAGCAGTTGTCCTCGCGGATTTCGCGGAAAGTCTGGATGCCGATGGGCAGTTTCTTGCGGGTCATGGCAAAGCTCGCGGAGGGCGTGGAAATGTCAGCATTATACCGTGAAGCGTCACGCCTCGCTTTTTCCGCCTCGTCCGGCATTTGGATTGCCACGGTGCTTCGCGCCTCGCAATGACGGGTATGGAGGGCATGGCAATGCCCCAAGCCTTTACCGCAATCGCAATGCCCAAAACCTCCGTCATTGCGAGCGAAGCGCGGCAATCCATAGGCCGTGTGGGTCGCGGTGCCGCATCCCTCGCGGTACCGGCTCAGCAAAGGCTCCCCGACTGACGGAATATTTGACACGCCGGGCTTGGGGTTGAAAAAACTTCCTTTGTTTTCAACTGAATTTGTGCTGGCACGCTTGTTGCTAGACTAGCTCCGACTTTGTGGCGGGTGTTTTGGGATGTGTTGTTCCCCGTCAGCAGTAAAGATCCCCCTTTCATCCCGTGGCGCGCCGGTTCCGGCGCGTTGCGGGGTGCGTTTATTTCATCTCGCGCTTGGGTGTGGATTGCTGATACCATCCGGACAGCTTCAATGGCCCGGTCGTGCTTTTCCCGGTTTCCGCCTCCATCGGTTTGCGATGCCCGTTTTTCGCGCGTGTCTGTTCTCTTTGCTTGGCTGCTTGTGTTTTACGGCGGGCACGGTGTTGGCCGCCGACGACAAGGATCGTGACGCCAACGCCGCTGTGCAGGCGCAAGGGTCGGAAGACGCGGGCAGGAGCCTGTCGGCAGCGGCGGAGCGGGTGTTCGGCGAGGCGCAGCCCCGTCTGCTGCAAATCCGCACCGTGCTCAAGTCCGCACAAAAGCAGGCGTCCATCGGTTCGGGTTTTCTGGTGAGCACGGACGGACGGGCGCTTACCAATTACCATGTGCTCGCCCTCCACGCGCTGGAGCCGACGCTTTACCAGATCGAGTACAGGGCCGCCGACGGTTCGCGCGGCTCCTTGCGGCTTCTCGCCATCGACATCGACAACGATCTCGCCGTCGTGCAACTCGACGCGCCGTCCGGCAAACCGTTCGAGGCTTTCGACTTTGCTCGCGCCGCGGTGGAAGGCCGCTTGGTCAAGGGTGAACGCCTGTTTTCGATGGGCAATCCGCTCGATCTGGGTTTCACCATTGTCGAGGGAACTTACAACGGGCGGGTCGACAAGAGTTATCAAGCGAGGGAGCATTTCACCGGCGTGCTCAATCCGGGCATGAGCGGGGGGCCGACAGTCACCGGGGATAATCGCGTGGTGGGCGTCAATGTTGCGCGGAGTATCGACGGCGATCTCGTGAGCTTTCTGGCACCCGCCGAGGCCGCCGTGCGCCTGCTCGAAAAAGCGCGCTCGGGCGGCGAAATGGATGCCGCCGCCGTGCGCGGGGAGATCGGCGCGCAGATGGATGTCTGGCAAAAGGCTTTTTTCGCGGCGCTCGAAGCGCAGGGCTTCCGCGAAACGGCACTCGGCCCGTATCGCGTCGCCGAAAGCAAGGCGGACTGGTTCAATTGTTGGGCGCATACGAACCGCGACGAATGGCGCAAGTTGCGCATCCTGATAAATCGTTCGAGTTGCAATACGCACACGCAGCTTTTCCTGGGCAATGACGTGTACGCCGGCGGGATGGAAATTTCCCATGCCTATTTCAAGAGTGTCGATCTCGACGCCTTGCAGTTTTCGCGGCGACTCAGGGCGCGTCATCCTTATTTTCCCGGCGGCGCGAGCAATCGTTATACGCCGTTCCGCTGCCACGATGATTTTCTCGCCAGCGGCGAAGGCTCGCCGCAACGGCCCGCGTTGCGGGTGTCGTGGTGCGCGCGCGGCTACAGGGATTTCCCCGGTCTGTACGATGTTTCCGTCGTGGCGGTCACGCAGGATCACGACCGCGAGGCGCTGGTGTCGAACGCGACCCTGACCGGCGTCCAGTTCGGGAACGCACTGGCGTTTACACGCGGCTTCCTGGCCGCATTGAAGGTGCGCCGTGATCTGGATTGAAACGCTGTCGCGCAATAAAGAGGTCGTGGCGCGCGTCCGCGCCTCGGGCAAGATGGCGACGATCGGACGCGCTTACGATAACGATGTCATTCTCGACGATCCCCACGTCGCCTCCCGGCATGTGCGTGTGCGCCATGGCGAGGACGGCGCGCTCATCGCCGAGGATCTTGGCAGCCGCAATGGTATCCATGACGAATCGGGCAAGCGCCGCCATGCCATGCGCCTGACCGGCGATACCTTGCTGCGCGTTGGCCGGACTTGGTTGCGCGTGCGGGACAACACCTTCCGTCTCCCCGGCGAACGCATCCTGCCGCCGGAGAGACGCTTGTGGCCCTGGCTACTGTTGGCGTTGACGCTGGCCATTGGCGTCAGGCTCCTGGGCCAGTGGCAGGTCGACATCTTCGAGCATTCCGACCCCGTTGCCCTGTATGTGCAGCCCCTGTTGGGATTTGCCTTGCTCGCGTCGGCCTGGATTACTTTCTGGGCCGTGCTGACGCGCCTGCTCGCGGGGCAGGCGCGCACAGGCTTGCACGCCATCATCGCGCTGACGGGATTCGCCGTCGTTTCCGTGGCCGGATCGTTGCAAACCTGGCTCAGTTTCGCCCTTTCCAGCCGCGCTCTCGCGGATTACGGCTTCGTGCCCGTCTGGTTGCTGGTCGCCATCGTCTTTTGTGCCCATCTGCGTGTCATCGGCGCGCGCCATTTGCTGCGCAAGGCCGTTGCCGTCTTGATGTTGGTCTTGTGCACCTGTTTGGGGCAATGGCTGGAAAGTCGTCCTTTTTCTCCCGAGGAAGTGTCCGATCCGGATTTTCATCCGGAAGCGTTTTATCCGCCTTCGTGGCGTATCGCCCCTCCTAGCACGGAAGAACAGTTTTTCGAGCGGCTTCGGGAAATCGAACCCATGATCGAAAAACTGCGCAAAGATGACGCGGAACCGCAGAAGGCTTGAACCGCCCGGCCCAGGCAGGCAAAAAGTATTGAAATCACAACGGGCTGTGTTCGGGCCTTGCTTGCGGGAAAAGTCTGGCGGACAAAATGACGTAATGATGAGCCGTCGTTCGTCCCCGCGCTCTAATCCCGGCATTCCCGCCCTGTCCATGAGTCTGCCATGTCGCACAAGAAACTGCCTGTCGGTATCCAGACCTTCCGCGAAATCCGCGAGGACGACTGCTACTACGTCGACAAGACCGCCTTCGCCCTGCGGATGATTCAGGAGGGCAAAGCCTATTTCCTCTCCCGTCCGCGTCGCTTTGGCAAGAGACTCTTTCTCGGTACGCTGGCGGAACTTTTCGCGGGCAATGAACCGCTTTTCCGGGGGCTGTATTGCCACGACAAGTGGGATTGGAGCATCCAATATCCGGTGATTCGCATTAGTTTCGGCGCGGGCATTTCGAGCGGACGGCCGGGGGAACTGGCCGGGCGAATCCGCGAACTTCTCAAGGAGAATGTGTGGCGGCTGGGCCTGACGCTGGAAGACGCCAGCATTCCCGGCCAGTTCACACAGTTGATCCTGCAAGCCGAAGCCCGATTCGGCCAGCGCGTCGTGGTGCTGGTGGATGAATACGA
>JAISNX010000175.1 GCA_031276015.1 Azoarcus sp. | reverse complement strand
CGGGCCTGCACTGGGCGAGGGCGGACTCCAGCAGGGATCGGGAAAGGCCACACTCGCCACGCCATCGGCGGACTTGCTGGCAATTTCGGAATCGTTGGCGTAAACATGCGTTGCCATGGAGGCGCTCTCCTTATTCCCGGTAATGCAACGCCAATGCCGCGCGTTGTCCATTGTCGTTGGCAAAATGCAGAAGCCCCCGGTGGCCCAGAATATCGTCATTGACTCCCATTTCGCTGGCAATCCAGCCGAGCGCCAGCGGGCCACAGGCCGCGCCCACTTCTCCCACTGACTGGCAAACCAGCCGGTGAGGGAACGAGGCTGCCTTGTGCGTCATGACTCTGTCCATGGCCAGGGCGGCTTCCTTGAAATACCATTGCTCGCCACTGACGCCACTGGCGTGGAACAGGTAATCCGATGCCTGACTGCCCGCCTGTTCGATGGCTTGGCGCAAGGCTTGCGTCAGGCCGTGCGCCCGTAGCGGTACGTCGTTTTCGGGGGTAGCGGCTTCGTGGCTTTGGCCTACCCCTTCTATCCACAAGGATGCCTGTTTGCCGGGCTTGCGGCTCAAGGCGATGGCCGCGCCTGCTTCGCCTGGAATGAAGCCGTCCGCGTTGTGCGAACAACGTACCCGTCCAGCCCGCAGGAAATGATCTATCGTTGCCGCGTCCAGAAAGCTGTCCACTCCCACCACGATGACGTATTCTGGCGCGTCGGGCTTCGAGAAGATGTCATTGGCTGTTTGCAATGCATTGGCAATGCCTGCCTTGCCCAGACTCATCCAGCAAGCGCCATGGGTATATCCCATTGATGGCGTGTATGCCCGCAATATCCCATTCAGGCTTTTGGTGAATCTCGTGCCGCGGTCACGTTCCGCACCAATGAGGATGATGGTCGGGAAAAAATCTTCGCCTACGTCCGGCAAGGCACTCAAGCATTCCGACAGCGCCGCGTGATACATGTGCCGCAATCTTTGATGTCCCCAAACCGGCACTTCGTACAGCGTAGCCGCATGAATGGGTTCGCCTGCACCGTCTATGAAGTCCGATTCGCGGAAATGGTTCAGGTGTGCCCGAATGGCCGCGATGCTGGCCGGAGCGTTGTAGCCCACCGCGCAGCAGATGCCGCAGGCCGTCACACGCAAGGGCAGCATGTTTCCGGAAACGTTGCTCATGCCGCCTCCCGCGAGGAACATCCCGCGCAGCCTTCGCTCGCCCCCAGGCTGCGCGCCTGCCACCAGCGTTCATCCACCGCGCCCACCGCGATGGTGTCGAACTCCTGGATGCGTCGCCGAATGGGCGTACTGGCTCGCCAGATGACGGAGAAGCGTTTTTGCTGTGTCTCGAAATACAGGGTGTCGGCAACCGCGTCCAGGGTCTCGGTGCTGTAGTCCCCGCGCAAGATGCGCACTTTCATGCCCGAAAGCGTCGGCAGCCTGAAGTGGTATTCCGGACATTCCGCCAACATGTTGCGCAGATGTACGTCTTCCCCGCCCCGGGGGTAGTCGATCTGCTGGTCTTGCGGCGCGCACTGGTGGAAGCGTTCGTCGAAGTCTTCCGGCAGGAACGGCGCGACATCGCGTTGCCACGCTTCGTCGAATGTCCCGGCGTATTGGCGGCGCGCTTGCCAGTGCCGCCCCACCGCGCTCAGGGCGGCGGGAGGATACGCGCCGTCCGGGCTGCGTACCGGGTGCTGTGGATATTCCAGGTTGGGGACGGGTTCGCCTTTCAGCATGTGCCCGGTGTGCGCGCCGCCCCAACCCATACCCGCCGGGTTGTCCGGCAGGGTTTCGCTCAGGCGCTGTCCATTCTGCGAGTATTCGCGCGTTCCGCCGAAGGCGTGCCCATGGTGCAGCGGCATCATGACAAATGGCGCTGGCTCTGTCGGCACCAGTCCCGACTGGCCCGCCTGCCATTTCCTGGGGCCGGTGACACGGAGACTCTTGCGCCAGTCGCCGATTTGCACGCATACATCGAGATGGCGCACGGGCTTGTTTTCGGGCGCGTGCGCGCAGGCATCGAACAGGACATCGCAGCGCGGTTTGAAACGCACGTAATCCGCGCCGTAGCGCATGGCCGATTCGCCCGGCGCGCCATAGTAGTCATCGACGACGGACAGCGGTGGAGGGCTGTATGGACGCGGACGCCGACGCGGCGCGGGCAGCATCCAGGCCGCCTTGATGACGATGACCATGTGCTCGCGTCCGCGGGTATCGAGCGCCGGAAATACATCGCAGAGGTGGTGCCTGGAGGCGACGATCAGTTCCATTTCCGGCGCGTCTCAATTGATCTGCACGGAGCCGCCGCGAATGCGCTGGCTCGCGCTGGCATGGCTGGTGATGTAGGTGCCGCGCAACTGGATGCGTCCGTCGGCTTGCAGCAGGATCACCGCTTCTCCGCAGCGCAATTCCAGTTCTCCCTCGGCCTCGATGACGGTGTGTCCCGGATGCCGTTCGATGTCGACGGTTGGCGCGCCCGTTATTTGCACGGTGGCGGCGGTTTCGGCCAGCAGGCCCAAAACGATGGGGCAATGTATCGAGCCGTTCTCGAAACCCAGGGCCACGCGCCGCCCGAGGTCTTGCGTTTGCAGCCTCACCAGTGCGCCAACGCATGTTTGTTGCCGCGCCAGTCCGTCTATTTGCACGCGGGCGCGCCCCTGTTCGTCGAAACCTTGCAGGGTGCCGAGCCGGATCCCGCCCGCGTGGGCGTCGTTATCGGCGATGTTTGTCGCCGGACGCCGCAGGAGCATTTGCAGGGTGCTGTCCTGCCCGGAACCCGGCGTGTCGTTTTCCGGCGATGATGCCTGTCCGGAGAGCTTTACCGTCACTTCAGTTTTCAAGGATTTTTGCTCCCTTGAGGGTGATGTTGCCGTCGGCCTTGGTGACTTGCTCGCCAGTCATCGTGACGATGAAGTCGTGGCCGCTCAGGGTGATTGTTCCGTCCGATTTCATGACGAGCTTGCTCTTGCCCACTTCGAGCGTAATGCTGTCGCCCGCCGTGAAGGTGATGTTGTGCCCCACCGTCGTGGCGTGGTTGCCGTCGACCGTTTCGGTACGGTTCTGGTGAATCGTGACGGTCTCGTCCTGGTCGACCGTTTCGGTGCGGTTCTGGTGAACCGTGATGGTCTCGTTGCCGTCGACCGTTTCGGTGCGGTGCCGGTGCACCTGCGTGGTTTCGTCCCGGTCGATGGTCTTTTTGCGATCCTGCCCCACCCAGTGGGTTTCATCGACCTCGACTTCGATGTCCTGATTGCGCTCGGCATGCAGCCAGACTTGTTCCTGCCCCTTGGCGTCCTCGAAGCGCAAGGCGTTGGCGTTGCTGTACATGCCCCCGGGGCTGGAGCGGGTCAGGATGCCCGATTGGGTCTGGTTGTCGGGCAGATCCCACGGCGGCATCTGCCTGGCGTTGTAGACCCGGCCCGTGATGATCGGGCGATCCGGGTCGCCCTGTTCGTAGTCGACGATGACTTCCTGCCCGACGCGCGGGATGTGGATGCTGCCGAAGCTCACCCCCGCCCACGGGTAGGCCACGCGAATCCAGCAGGAATCCCGGCCATCCTTCTGGCCGTATCGGTCCCAGTGGAAATGTACTTTTACCCGCCCGTACTGGTCGGTGTGGATTTCGCTGCCCGCCGGGCCGACCACGACGGCTGTCTCGGGGCCACGGGCGCGCGGCTTCGGGGGCGGCAGCCCGGCGCGGTATTGGCGGGTGGCGGGAATGGCTCCGATCTTGACGATGAAGGATGCCCCTTCGCCCGCGCTGCCCGCGCCTTCGTAATCGCTGTTGATGATGGTGTAGTCGGCCCAGGTAATGACGAATTCGCGGTTCTGATCCGCGCGGGGGTGGTTGTGGAGCGTGAAACGGCAGCCGGGCATCGCGCCGCGCACGCGACCGTGCAGTTCGATGACGTCCTGGTTGCATTGCAGGGCTTCGAGCCGCGCCATGGCGTAGGACCGACCGTCGCCCGTCTCGATATAGTCGCCGGGGTAGGTGTAGATTTCGTATTGATCGAACAGGTGCCCCCGCGGGTCGTAGTATTCGGCGGTGAGGTCTTTCCAGGGGCGCTTGAAGTCGTAGTCGCGGTGCTGGAAGCGGCCCGGCTCGGGTTCGCGCGCCGCGCACCAGGTGGAATAGTGATCTTCGTCGGGACGGGCTTCGTCGGGCGGATAGAAGGGGATGTGTTCGTAGCCGCCGAACGCTTCGTGCGTGCTGAAGTGGTCGCACAGGATCAGGGTCTCGCCCCTCTGGCCGTGCTCGAACCAGTAGTAGATGCCTTCGTGCGCGAACAGCCGCAGGAGGAAGTCGAGATCGGTTTCGCCGTACTGGACGAGGTATTCCCAGTTCTTGTAGGTGTTTTTCAGACGCCAATCGAAGCGGATGGCGTTGTTGTTGAGCACTTCGCCCGCGATCTCGCGCACGGTGAGGTTCTGCCATATCTTGAAGTCCGAGCGCCGCGAGGCGTGCCAGAGCTTGGGGGCGATCACCGCTTCGTAGACCCAATGTTTGCCGTGTTGGCTTTGTGCCGAGGCCCTGACGATCCGCCCGGAGAAGTAACGCTTGATGCCGCGCTGCGCTTCGAGTTCGACCGCCGCGACTTCGCCAATGAGCGCCTGGCAGTCGATGTTGGGCTTGTCGGATTTGAGGCCGAGGGTGAATTCGTAGAGTCCGGAGAGCGTCTCCCGGCCTCGCAAGGCCGTGGCCCACCAGGTTTCGCCAAGCGGGGTGTGTGCGATCAGGGCACGATGCATGGTGGATATTCCTTGGAAATGCAAAACAGTAATGATTCCAGCAGTAGCTTATTTCGGCCAGCTTGGGACTTTACCATTGGGACAGAGGGGTTTTCCAATCGCTACGCTTGGTCACCTGTACCGTCACCGCTTGATGCCCGCCACTGGCAACCCGTTCGCAACAGGTAGCGGCCAATGTAACGAACTTTCCTCCGCCCGTCTTTCCGGCTAAAGTTCCGCGCTTCGCCAAGCCTTTTTATCGCCGTGCACCCTGTTCGCCTTGCCAAGATTGTTTCCGTCAGCCTGCGGTTCGGCCTCGACCGCGTGGTGCTCGATGTCGATTCGAGCGGGCGACTCGTGCGCTGGTGGAGCTGGGTGTTCTTCTGGCGGCGCTTCAGCGAGCCGCGCGGCGTGCGCCTGCGTCGGGCGCTGGAGTCTCTCGGCCCCATATTCATCAAGTTCGGGCAAGTGCTCTCGACCCGGCGCGACCTGCTGCCGCCCGATCTGGCGGACGAACTCGCGCTCTTGCAGGATCGCGTGCCGCCTTTCCCGACCGAACAGGCCGTCGGTCTGCTGGAAGCATTCTATGGCCGTCCGGTCGACGAAGTTTTCCGGCATTTCGAGCGCACGCCGATAGCATCTGCCTCCGTGGCGCAAGTGCATTTTGCCGCCTTGCCCGATGGTACCGAAGTCGCCGTCAAAGTGCTGCGCCCCGGCATCGGTAAGGTGATTTCCCATGATCTCGACCTGCTCGAAATCGGCGCGGCCCTGCTGGAAAGAGCCTGGCCCGGCAGCAGGCGGCTGAAGCCGCGCGAAGTGGTGGCGGAATTCGGCAAGTCGCTGCGCGACGAACTCGACCTCATGCGCGAAGCGGCCAATTGCGCGCAACTGCGGCGCAATTTCAAGGATTCCGGGCTGCTCGTGGTGCCCGAAGTGTATTGGGACTGGTGCGGTGCCGGGGTGATGGTGATGGAGCGCATGCACGGCACCCCCATTTCGCAGATTCCCGCCCTGATCGAACAGGGCATTGACCTCAAGGCGCTATCGCGGGCGGGCGTCGAAATATTCTTCACCCAGGTGTTCCGCGACGGGTTTTTCCATGCCGACATGCACCCTGGCAACATCTTCGTGCACCGCGATGGCCGTTACGTCGCGCTCGACTTTGGCATCATGGGCACGCTCAGCGATGTCGACAAGGATTACCTCGCGCGCAATTTCCTCTTTTTCTTCAAGCGCGATTACCGTGGGGTGGCGCTTGCCCACATCGAAGCGGGGTGGGTGCCCGCGCATACCCGCGTCGACGAACTCGAAGCCGCCATCCGCACCGTGTGCGAGCCGATTTTCGACCGTCCGCTCAAGGATATTTCCTTCGGCAAGACGCTGCTGCGGCTCTTCCAGACCGCGCAGCGTTTCGAGATGTCCGTCCAGCCCCAGCTCGTGCTCCTGCAAAAAACCCTGCTCAACATAGAAGGGCTTGGCCGCCAGCTCGACCCCGAACTCGATCTGTGGAAAACCGCCAAGCCCTTCCTCGAACGCTGGATGCAGGAACAGATCGGCTGGCGCGCCCTGCTGCGCGAAGTGAAGAACGAGGCTCCCGCCTGGGCCGCCATCCTGCCGCGCCTGCCCCGGCTCGTGCATCAGTCCCTGGGCGGCGGAAGCCGACAGGACATCGCGCTCCAGCACCGCCTCGACGAAATCGCCCGCGGCCAGCGGCGCGCCACGGGGTTTATCGTCGCCCTCGGCGTGCTGGTTGCCGCGCTGGCGGCATTCGAGATCTGGCGCTTCTTCGGATGAGTCTTTCAGACGGTCCGAAACATCGCACATGCGGCGATTCTTTCCGCAGGTAAAAAATTCCGGAAACCGGAGGAGACGTTTTGATAACCATGAAAACACTGCGCCACATCGTGGGCACCGCAGCCCTTCTGTCTGTCGTCGGCCTGTCCGCGCCGCCGTGCGTCGCCGCGCCGCGCACGATCACCGGGCAAGTCATCAAGGTTGCCGATGGCGACACCCTGACCTTGCGCAATACGCGCGGCAAAAAAATCCGCGTGCGCCTGGTCGGGATCGACGCCCCGGAAAAATGCCAACCCTTCGGCCAGCACTCGCGCGCATCGCTGGCCGAACTCGCCCTCGGTCGCCACGCAAGGGTGGAGGTCGTCGAGGTCGACCGATATGGCCGTAGCGTGGGCCTGGTGCGCACGGGCGACGATGGGGAAACGCTCAACCGCATCCAGCTACGGCGCGGTCTGGCGTGGGTCTACGCCCGCTACAACCGGGACGCCTCACTGCACGCCCTGGCGCGCGAGGCCAGAAACGCGCGTCGTGGCCTGTGGGCGGACGAGCGCCCCGTCGAACCCTGGCGCTGGCGTCGCCAGTATCCGGGCGGGAAGGGATGTCGACGTTAGCGGTCCGACCCTCGAATGGTCTCAAACGGAATTCCCCTTCTCCGCCGAACGGAGAAGGGGAATGATCTGTTTACAGGAGCGGCTTTCGTTTTTCCTGCCAGATGACAGAAAGAAGCCCCATCAGAAGCGGTAACTCACGCCCAAGCGGATGACCGGGTAATAGCGGAAGTCCTTGGCGTCGTCTTTCAGTTTTTTCCTTTCCACTTCCACGTCGTTCGCCAATCGTTGGCAAAGCGTCGCGCCCGCGGAGCAGTCGCGGCTTTTCAACGAGACCGACGGCGACCCCTGGAAGAGAACGCCCAAATCGCCTGAAAAGCTCCATCCCTTTTTGGCAGGCGCGTTGCCCCAACCGATGCCGAGATAGGGCGCGACGTCGTTGAAATCGATCTTGCCTTTCAGCGATCCGGCGGCAGTCGCGTCATAGACGTTGTCATTGATTTCGTACTGGCCCCCCTTGGGCTTTGCCTTGGCGTCGACTTTGTTGCCGTTCCAGACAATACCGGCAGTGACCCGAAAGCCATTGCTGGCCCACGGATGCCAGTTGAGCAGGGCATCGACGGTATTGAGCTTCAGCGTGGCCTTGTAGTTGACATCCGAGGTGTTCATGGTGAGGCTGTAGTCGTAGTTGTTCAGGCCGAAGCGGGCGCTCAGCCTGTCTACGGGGAGGGGAACGCTCACATGCAGGCCGATGCCGGTGGTGCCGAGTTCTCCCGAAACGGCTACATCCGCCGCGACCGACGGTTGTGAAAGACATGCCAGCGTTGCGGCGGCGATGAGCGATATGCGAGTCCTGGTTTTCATGATCAGTAATTCACCTTTATCGGGTTAGGGATTGCAGGGATGTTTGCGTCGGCGGCAGGCATCTACGCGAAGCCGCGCGACACGAAGATGGAAGGGTTTTCCCCTTCCGGCTTGCTTCGGTTGAGACCCCCGCCTTCAAGACCAAGCCTCTCGTCTTTTCTTGCAGGCGGGGTTTCAACCGAAGTCGGGTTTTTGCCATGGCAGAATGCGCCGGTTCAGAATCGGTAGCTCAGTCTGAGGCTACCGGCTGCGCCTTCGCGTTGCCCTGTGTAGCCCTGCACGCCGACATCCAGCGCGAGCGGAACACTGCCCAGGGAAGCGGCACGCACG